>JADZBZ010000189.1 GCA_020851835.1 Acidobacteriota bacterium | reverse complement strand
CCGTCGACGCGGCGCTCGGCAGGAAGGCCACCGAGGTGGTCGTGCTCGACCTGAGGAAGAGCGACGCGTTCACGGACTTCTTCGTGATCGCGACCGGGGCGTCAGCCCGGCAGGTGCATGCGATTGCCGATGCGGTGGAGACAGCACTCAAGGCCGAGCAGGTGCGGCCGTCGAACGTCGAAGGCTACAAGCGGGCCGAGTGGGTGCTGCTCGACTACTTCGACTTCGTGGTCCACGTGTTCTCCCCGGCCGCGCGCAACTTCTATGGACTGGAGCGGCTGTGGGGAACGGCCAAGCACATCGTCATCGAGGATCCCGAGCCGCCGGGCACGGAGCGACGCGGCTCCTGACGCCGGGGCTGAAGCCCCGGCGTCCCGGCATCAAGAGCCGCATCGTGGAGCGCCGGGACTTCAGTCCCGGCATCAAGAGCCGCATCCTGGAGCGCCGGGACTTCAGTCCCGGCATCAGGAGCCGTATCGTGGAGCGCCAGGACTTCAGTCCCGGCATCAGGAGCCGCATCGTGGAGCGCCGGGACTTCAGTCCCGGCATCTCCGGCCATGACGCTGCGCGACCTCGCCAACCTCGCGCTTTCCCGGATCTTCGCGCCGCCGTGTGTGGCCTGCGGACACCCCATTCCGCAACCGCTGGACGGGGCCGTCTGCGAGGTCTGCTGGTCGCGTGTCGTGCCTTTCACGCCGCCGCTCTGTGCCAACTGCGGCATCCCCTTGGCCTCGTGGCGCGCCGCCGAGCACGTGGCGCGGTGCTGCGCCCGCTGCCACCGCAACCCAGGGGTGCTCGATCGCCAGGCGGCGGTCGGACCCTATGAGGGCGTCCTTCGCGATGTGCTCCACGCGCTGAAGTACGACGGGCGCCGCTCGGTGGCGCCGATGCTGTCCGTGCGGATGCGCGCTGCCGGGCGCGACCTGTTCGAGGCGGTGTCGCTGGCGGTGCCCGTGCCGCTCCACCGCCGGCGGCAGTGGAGGCGCGGGTTCAATCAGGCCGACCTGCTGGCCGTGGGCCTCGGGCTGCCGACCACCCGCCTGTTGCGCCGCGTCCGCGCCACGCCGCCGCAGGTGGCGCTGCCGGCGGCAGCAAGGCGTCGTAACGTGCGCGATGCGTTCCGCCTGTCGATCGACGAGGCCAGGCGCATCACGGGACGGGCCGACGCCCGTCTCGACGGGCTGGTGCTGATGCTCGTCGACGACGTCGCGACGACCGGGGCCACGCTGGAGGCGTGCGCGCGTGTCCTGAAGGAGGCCGGCGCCGACGAGGTACGCGCCCTTACGGCCGCCCGAGTCGTAACCGCACCGCGGCGGTGACGGCGGCCGTGACGGCATCGACATCCCTCTGGCCGTCGATGAGCACCCATCCGGGCGCGGCCGCCTGCCGGCAATAGCTCTCCCGCACGCGCGACAGCAACGGCAGGTCACGTTCGAACTTGTCCCGGGCCACGTGCTTGCGCTGGAGTGACACGTCGGGCGGAATGTCGAGCAGCAGCGTGAGCGAGGGCTGCGGCAGGTGGCGTTGCACCTCGAGCAGCCAGGCCGGATCGAGTCCTTGCGCCTCGCCGTAGGCTACGCTCGACGCCAGGTAGCGGTCGCAGATGACGATAGCGCCGGCCCCAAGCCACTCGACGATGCGCGGCCGGAATTCGTAGCGGTTGGCGATGTAGAGGAGCTGGAGCGTGTGGGGCTCGTAGTCGCACTCGCCCCTCAGGGCGCGGCTGATTTCGTTGCCGACGACAGTGGAATATTCCGGAAACGTCAGGAATTCGACCCACCGCCCATCGTTCCGGAGCGCCTCGGCAAGCCGTTCGGCCTGAGTCTGCTTGCCGCTCTGATCGAGGCCTTCGAAGGCCAGCACGTGACCACGCTGCGTCACCGTTCTGGTCCTTTCCGAGTCTTCGGATCCGCGGAATCCTCCTCGAGGGCCAGCATATCGTCCAGCGTCTGGCGCCGACGGGTGATGCGCCAGGCGGCGCCATCGACCATCACCTCCGGCGGGAACGGCCGGCGCAGGTAGTTCGAGCCCATGGCCGCGCCGTATGCGCCGGCATCTCGAATCACCATGAGGTCGCCAACCTCCACGGGTAGCAGCTCCCGGTCGCGGGCGAAGGTGTCGGTGCTCTCGCAGATGGGCCCCACGATGTCGGCCGGAACGGGCTGTCCCGGACGCGGGCGCACCGGGTCGATGCGATGGAACGCTCCGTAGAGCGCGGGCCGCATGAGCTCGGTCATCCCGGCATCGAGCACGACGAAGCGTCGCGCGCCGGGAAACTGCTTCACGTCCACCACTCGGGTGAGCAGCACGCCAGCCGGCCCGATCAGCACCCGGCCCGGCTCGATGGCCAGCTTCAAGCCCGACCCGCCTGCCGCGCCTACGATGCGGCGCACGTACTCGGCCGGATCGGGCGCTGCGCCGCCGTCGTAGGCGATGCCCACGCCGCCGCCGAAGTCCAGGTGCTCGATGTGGATGCCCTCGTCGCCGAGCGCGCGGGCCAGCCGCACGATGGCTTCGGCGGCGCGCTCGAGCGGATCGAGCGTGGTGATCTGCGATCCGATGTGCACGTGGATCCCGACGGCGGCCAGGGACGGGCGTGCCGCGATGTCCCTGAACAGTGCGGGCGCCATCTCGATCGGCACGCCGAACTTGTTAGCCTTCAGGCCGGTGGAGATGTGGGGGTGGCTCCGTGCGTCGATGTCGGGATTCACCCGCAACGCCACGCGCGCCACCGCTCCGCGGTCGGCCGCCAGCGCGGCAAGGCGCTCGAGCTCGCCGGGCGACTCGACGTTGATGGCCAGCAGCCCGAGCGAGACGGCGCGCTCCAGCTCCTCATGGCGTTTGCCGACGCCCGTGAAGACAATCTCCGACGGGGCGAAGCCGCACCGCAGGGCGACCTCGACCTCGCCCATCGAGTTGGCGTCGGCGGCGCTGCCCAGCGTCCGGACGAGGCGCACGATCGCCAGCGAGGAGTTGGCCTTCATCGCGTAGTGGATGGCGTGGGGCGTGCCGCCGAACGCCGCATCGAGCTGCGCGTAGGCGGCGCGGATGTGGCCGGCCTCGTAGACGTAGGCGGGGGTACCGGCGGCGGCCGCGATGGCCTCGAGCCGGGCCGCGACGATTTCGGCTGCGGCAGAGGCGGCCGCCGTGAGAATCCGGGGCGTCATCAGCCCGCGATCATAGCGCGAAGGCCGCCGGGACCCCCCTGCCTTTCGTGATATTCTGGCGGCCCACCGCCTGACGAGGCGGTGAGTCCGCGCCTCATGCCAGAACCCTCGCCCGCGCCAACCGACGCCATCGACGCATTGATTCAGCGGTGCCTTGCTGGCGATCAGCAGGCCTGGGAGGAAATCGTCCGGCAGCACCGCCGCAAGGTCTTCAACATCGCCTACAAGTTCACCGGCAAGCACGACGAAGCCGAGGACCTGACGCAGGACATCTTTCTCAAGATCTTCAAGTCCCTGCACACGTTCGACCGGCGCGCCAACTTCCAGACCTGGCTGGTGAGCGTGTCCCGCAACCTGTGCATCGACCATTACCGGAGCGTCCGCAAGGAGCGCCAGACCATCGACCGCGGCGTGGACGCCGGGGAGCTGATGCCGGCCGCCAAGACGCCGAGCGCCTACGCCGAGCTCGAGCAGCGGGGTCGGGTCGAGCTGCTCCGCCGGGCGATGGGCGAGCTCCAGCCAACGCTGCGCACCGCCGTCCTCCTGCGCGACATTCAGGAACTGTCCTATCAGGAAATTGCCGACCAGCTGCACCTGCCCGAGGGCACGGTGAAGTCCCGCATCAACCGTGGCCGCACCGAACTGGCTCGCCAGATCCAGCGGCTGCGCGACGAACTCGAGGGGGTACGAGGATGAACCTCACGACCGACCGTTCCCAAGACGTGGCCATCATCCGCATCGGCGAGTCGCGGATGATGTACCCGTTGCTGCAGGAGTTCTCCGGCGCGGTGAGCGGACTGCTCGCCGCGGGCGACCGGAAGGTGCTCATCGACCTGTCGAACGTCACCTACCTCGACTCGGCCACCATCGGCTGCCTGATGGATCTCTACCGGCAGACGACGGCCGCCGGCGGGGTGCTGCGGCTGTCGGGCGTGCAGAAGCGCGTCGAGACGATGCTCACCATGACCGGCGCGCACAACTTCCTCAAGATGTTTCCAGACGAGGCGAGCGCGCTTCAGAGCTTCGGGGCCTGATCATGCGTACCATCAAGACCAGCAACGGTACCGAGATTCCGCTCGACGGCGATCTGCTCGCCGTGCTCGAGGCGCTGTTCCACGAGGTCACGGCGAAGCGCGAGCTCGAGCGCAGCTTCGAGGACATGAGCCGCGAAATCCACTACCTGGTGTCGCAGATGTCCGACGAGGAGCGGCAGGCGTACCTCGTGGAGAGCCTCTTCCTGAACCAGGTCAAGTACGAGAACGACCGGCTCGAGAGCTACATGCGTAAGCTGCAGAAAAAGTAGCCCGGCGCCCGACCTCCAGCCGCCGGCAGAACCGATCATGGCCGAGAACTACCTCGCGACGCGTTTCACTTGTTCGTGGCCGCAGACCATCGCGGTCATGCTCTGCGATGGACGCGTGGTCTGCGGCTGCGCGGACCCGTATGCGAAGCGGGTGCTCGGCGACGTACGCACGTCGTCGGTGGCCGACATCTGGCAGGGGCCCACCGTGCGCCAGCTGCGCGAGGACCTCAACGGCGGCGGGTCCACGTTCTGCGGCGACTGCCCGCTCAAGCTGCCCCTCGGGCCGGACGAGCCCGTGCCGCAGCACACGGTCGACGTCGGTCCGCTGCCGAGCCGGATGTACATCGAGTGCACGGCCGCCTGCAACATCTCCTGCTTCCAGTCGTGCTGCGCGCCCGAAACCGGCATCACGCGGACCCGGCAGGCCGGCATGCTCGACTGGAACCTGTTCACGAAGGCGGTGGATGAGGCCGGCCCTGCCCTGGGCCGCATCGACTTCTTCAATTACGGCGAGGCCTTCCTGCACAAGCGCGCCGTGGAGATGTGCGAGTACATCAAGGCGCACTTCCCTCATGTCTACCTGTACACGAGTACCAACGGCCTGGCGCTCACCGAGGAGCAGGCGCGCCGCCTGGTGCACTCGGGCATCGACGAGGTGACTTTCTCCATCGACGGCGCCTCGCCGGAGGCCTACGTGAAGTACCGCCAGCGCGGCAATTTCGACAAGGCCCTGGCCAACCTGCGCGCCATGGCCGACGAGAAGCGCGCGGGTGGCCGCGACGTGCCTCACTTGAACTGGCGGTACATTCTCTTCGTCTGGAACGACTCGGACGAGGAGATGAACCGCGCACGCCAGTTAGCGGCAGAGGTGGGCGTGGACCGGCTCTGCTGGGAGATCACCGACCACCCGGAAGACTCCTACTCGCGCCGCTTCGCGCCTGGCACGCCCGATTACGATCGCATCCGGCACGAAGTGTGGGACATGAGCGGCCTCGGCAATGCCATTCCCGGCACCACGCCGCGCGCGCAGATCGACGTGCGGACGTTCATTCCCGGATGGCCCTTGCGGGCAAGGGCGGCGCAGCCCGTGACGGTGAGAACCCGCGTCAAGAACCTGTCGGGCCGCCCCTTCCGCGCGCAGGCCAGCTACGGCCGGCGGCTGGTGCGTCTCGGTGCGCAGCTGGTCTCGGCAGACGGCACCCTCATCAACCGCGACCACGCCCGCGCGTGGCTGCCGGGCGACATTCCGCCCGGCGGTACCGCAGATATCGATATCGAGGTGCCCGCGCCGGACCGGCCGGGACGCTATGCGCTGAAGTTCGACATGGTCAGCGAGGGTATCGACTGGTTCGAGAAGTGCGGCTCGCCCACCACCACGAGGACGCTGGTGGTTCGGTAGCGCCCACCGTCAGCTTCTCCACGCGCCGCGAATGGACTCCGGTGCGGCGCCAACCCTCCGCGCCCGCGGGCCGTCAAAGGCCGCCAGGGGGATCTGCTCGTGGCCAATGCCTTCACCTCGGCCCTTCGTCAGTTCCGGCAACGGCCGGCCTTCGCGCTGATCACCGTGCTCGTGCTCGGCCTGGGCACGGGCGCGGCCACGACCGTCTTCACCGTCGTGGACTCCGTCGTCCTGCGGCCGCTGCCGTACAGGGCGCCGGATCGGCTGGTGACCATCTGGGATACCAATGCGGACCAGGCCCTCAGCCACGATCCGATCTCTCCGGTCAACTTCATGGACCAGCGGGCGCTCCCCGTCTTCGAGGACGCTGCCGCGTGGTGGCGACCGGGCGTGAATCTCCTG
>JADZBZ010000188.1 GCA_020851835.1 Acidobacteriota bacterium | reverse complement strand
TTCAAACCCGGCAGGCCCCGACCCTGCTGCTGACGATGTTCGGCGCGGTGGCGCTGATGCTGTCGGGAATCGGCATCTACGGCGTCCTGGCCTTCGGGGTGGCCCAGCGCGTGCGCGAGTTCGGCATTCGGCAGGCGCTTGGCGCCGACCGTCGGGATGTGATGGGCCTGGTGCTCGGTCAGGGCATCCGGACGGCGGGCCTGGGCGTGGCGCTCGGGCTGGCCGGCGCGCTGGCTTTGACGCGCTTCCTCGAAAGCCAGCTTTTCGGCGTCAGCACCCGGGATGTCTCGGTATTCGCCGCCGCGACCATCGTGCTGCTCGGCGTGGCCCTGCTCTCGTGCTACCTGCCCGCCCGCGCCACGACACGGATCAACCCGATGACAGCGCTGCGAGAGGGCTGAAACGCAGACGACCAGGGCCGCGGATGACGCCGGCACGGGCCGCAGATGAAACGCAGATGGGCGGACAGTCCCGCGTCGCCCTGTGGAGCGCGGAACCCTGGAGCGCGGGACGGTGGAGCGCGGGGCCGTGGAGCGCGGGGCCGTGGAGCGCGGGACTTCAGTCCCGCGTCGCCCCTGGCGCTATAGTACGAACCACCGTGACGTCCACCGTTCGCATCTCTCCGCGCGGCGAAGATCGCCTGCGCGCAGGCCATCCCTGGATTTACCGCACCGACGTCCGCGATGCCGACGCCGGCGCCGGCCCGGTGGTTCGCGTGCTGGGGCCGAAAGACCGGCTGCTGGGCCATGCGCTCTTCAGCGGGCCGTCTCAAATCTGCCTGCGGATGATCTCGCGCGGTGACGCCCCCGTGGACGAGGCGTTCTGGCGCGCCCGGCTGAAGGCCGCCATCGATTTTCGCGCCTCGCTCGACCTGGACGCGACGGCGTATCGGCTGATCCACGGCGAGGCCGACCGGCTGCCCTCCCTCATCGTGGACAAGTACGCCGATCTGCTGGTGCTGCAGGCGCTTTCGCAGGGCATGGATCACCTGGTCCCGATGCTGGTGCCGATGCTCGTCGAACTGACCGGGGCCACCGGCGTGCTGGCGCGCAACGATCCCAAGGTCCGCCTGCTCGAAGGACTGGAGCAGATGGTGGAGCCGCTGTACGGCGAGGTGCCCGAGACGGTGGCCGTGCGCGAGGGTCCCGTGGAGTACGACGTCGACCCCTGGCACGGGCAGAAGACCGGGCTCTTCCTCGACCAGCGGGAGAACCGCGAGGCCGCCGCGCGCTACGCCCGGGGCCGAGTGCTCGACGGCTTCAGCTACAGTGGCGGCTTCGCCCTGCGCCTGGCGCCGGGGGCCGACCAGGTGGAGGCCCTCGACAGCTCGGCCGACGCCGTGGCCCGCATTGCGCACAACGCCGCGAAGAACGGGCTCGCCAACCTCACCGCCCGCGAGGCGAACGTATTCGACGAACTGCGGCACCTCGAGCGTGAGGGTGCGCGCTACGACACCATCGTGCTCGACCCGCCGGCCTTCGCCAAGAACAAGGCATCGGTGCCGAAGGCGCTGGCCGGGTACAAGGAGATCAACCTTCGCGCGCTTCGCCTGCTGAACCCGGGCGGCTACCTCGTCACCTGCAGCTGCTCGTACAACGTGGATGAAGCGATGTTCGGACAGGTGCTGTACGAGGCATCGGTCGACAGCCATGTGCCTGTCACCGTCGTCGAGAAGCGCATGCAGGGCCGCGACCACCCGGTGCTGCTCGGCGTGCCGGAAACGTACTACCTGAAGTGCTTCATTCTGAGGAAGCTTGCGTGAGGGATCGATCCATGGCCAACCTTGCCCGCTCGTTGTTCGCCGTCCTCGTCCTCGCCCTGACGGTCGTGCCCGCCCCCCGCGCGCAAACCAGCGCGATTCGGGGCTTCCCGGCCGATGCCACTGCCGCCCAGCGTCAGCGGGAAGAGCAGTTCCGCAAGGTGCCCGACAGCGCGCGCCTCAGGGAATACATGTTCGCGATGGCCGGCGAGCCGCACGTGGCGGGCCGGCCCGGCTCGCGCAAGGTCGCCGAATACGCGCTCGAGAAGTTCAAGTCGTGGGGCCTCGACGCGAAGATCGAGTCGTTCGAGGCGCTGATGCCGTGGCCCACCGAGCGCGCCCTGGAGATGGTGGCGCCCACCCGCGTCACCATGACCATCCAGGAGCCGGTGCTGCCCGAGGATCCCGACACGAACGACGCCGACCGGACGCCCACCTACAACGCCTACTCGGCCGATGGCGATGTCACGGGCGAGGTCGTGTACGTGAACTACGGGATGCCCGCCGATTACGAGAAACTCGACGAGCTGGGCATCAGCGTCGAGGGCAAGATCGTGCTGGCGCGCTACGGGGGCGGCTGGCGAGGCATCAAGCCCAAGGTGGCCGGGGAGCACGGCGCCATCGGCTGCCTGATCTACTCGGACCCCCGCGACGATGGGTACTTCCAGGGAGACGTCTATCCGGAGGGCCCCTTCCGGCCGGAGCAGGGCGTGCAGCGCGGCAGCGTCATGGACATGCCCGTGCATCCCGGCGATCCCCTCAGCCCGGGCTGGGCATCGGAGCCCGGCGCGAAGAAGTTGCCGCAGTCCGAGGCGGTCACCATCCTCAAGATCCCGGTGCTCCCTATTTCCTACGGCGATGCGATGCCGCTGCTGAAGGCGATGAAGGGCCCGGTCGCACCCCAGGAGTGGCGGGGCGCGCTGGGGTTGACTTATCACGTGGGCCCCGGCCCGGCGCGGGCGCACCTCAAGCTCGCCTTCGACTGGCAGTCGCGCCCCCTCCACGACGTCATCGTGCGTATCGAGGGGACGACGTTCCCCGACGAGTGGATCATCATCGGCAACCATCACGACGCGTGGGTGAACGGCGCCGACGATCCGACCAGCGGCGCGGTGTCGTTGATGGAAACCGCGCGCGGGCTGTCGGAACTGCTCAAGGCCGGCTGGCGTCCGAAGCGCACGCTGATTCTGGCGCTGTGGGACGGTGAGGAGTGGGGGCTGCTGGGGTCCACCGAGTGGGCCGAGAAGCACGCGGCGGAGCTCAAGGACAAGGCGGCGGTCTATATCAATTCGGACAGCACGGGGAAGGGCTGGCTCAACGTCGGCGGCTCCCATGGGCTGCAGCAGTTCATGACCGAGGTGTCACGCGACGTGATGGATCCGCGAACCGGTAAGCCGGTGGCCGAAGAGTCGCGGCGCCGTCAGCTGATGAACACGACCGCGGTCGCCCGGCCCGAGCGCGAGAAGGACCCGGCGCTGTGGCTGGCGCCGCTCGGTTCGGGGTCGGACTACACGCCGTTCCTGCAGCACCTCACCCTCTCGTCGCTCAACGTGGGCTTCGGCGGGGAAAGCCCGGGCGGCGTCTACCACTCCGCGTACGACACGGTGACCTGGTACACGAAGTTCGCGGACGGCGACTTCGCGTACGGGCGCACGCTGTCGCAGCTCACCGGCACGCTGCTGCTGCGGCTGGCGGACGCGCCCGTATTGCCATTCCAGTTCACCGACACGGCCGACACGCTGATGCGCTATGTGGTGGAACTCGAGAAGCTGGCCGCCGACACCCAGGACGCGAAGGTGAACCTCGCACCCGTGCGGGCCGCGGTCGAGGCGCTCGAGCGCGCCGGCCGCGCGTACGAGCAGGCGTATGCGCGGGTGGATCGCCAGGACTCGGCCGCACTCGTCGGCCGCGCCGAACTGCGCTCGCTCAACACGCTGCTGCTGAAGTCGGAGCAGAAGCTCGGCAACAGCGACGGCCTCCCCCGGCGCGACTGGTTCAAGCACCAGATCTACGCCCCCGGTTTCTACACCGGCTACGGGGTGAAGACGATGCCGCAGATTCGCGAAGGCCTCGAGGAGAAGCGGTTCGACGAGGCACAGGGCGGCGTTCGGACGGTCTCGGCAGCGGTGAATGCGCTGGCTGCTCAAGTACAGGAGGCGGCTGGAGCGCTGGCGAAGGTGGCGCGCTGACGCGCGAACGACCTTACGCAATGCCTCGCACAGATCGATGCCCTGGTCCCAGCGGCCGGACTGTACTACTTCGGCTTGCGTCCGAAGATGCGGCCGATCCCGCGACCAACGCTCTTCAGGCTTCGGCCGACGGCATTGCCGGTCTGCTCGCCGACTTGCTGGCCGATACGTTCGGTCAGCTGCTCGCTGGCACGTTGGAGCTCGGCCTGCACGCTGTCGGGGCCCAGGGCGTCACTGAAGCGCTTCTGATCGAACAGGGCCGCCAGGTGGACCGCCGCCGGCGCGTCTTGCAGCGCCCGGGCCGTCATGCTCGATTGCACCGCCCACAGGGGCCTGAACTGCGGATCGCTCCAGTTGCCCGTGCATCCGGCCTGCACCGGCCCGGAGACCCGAACCGGTTCGAGCTGCTCGGCGACGAGGGTGCTTCGACTGCGGGTGAACGGCGACCGGGGATTCGGCCGGTAGCGCACGTCGAAAAACTGGATGTTGACATCGCAGGTCCGCAGTTCGTCCTGCTTCACCGCCAGGGCGATGTGACCGGTCATGGTGCCGGCGGCGGGTACGACCGAGGCCTCGGGCGACATCACGCCCAGGGTGGCCGCGCCCACGTTGTTGATCGAGATGTCGAGGGCGAAGCTCGCCGCCCACAGGTTGAACGCTCCCGTGACCGACACGCGCCCGTCACCCACGCGCCCGTCCAGCGAGAAGTCGGTGGGGTTGTCCCGGTCGTCGGCCGGCCCAACGAAGTCCCCGAGCGAGAGCGAACCCTCGTCGAGGTGGAGGGTCGAGGTCAGCGACTGCTCCAATCCGGTCCCTGGTTCAGCCGGCAGGTGCTCGACGTAGGTGATCTTGAAATCCTGCAGTTCGATCTGCGGGATGTAGTAGGGAGTGGTCGTCTCCGGCTCGGTGCCAGGAGCGAAGGTGCGGGCCACGGCGTCCTGCCAGTTGCCCCGGCCCGACATGAGCCGCTCGAGGTACAGTTCGCCGCCAACGATGGTCACCGAGCGGCCCACCGGCCGTGGCGGCATGGGGGCCTGGCGGCGTCCAGTCAGCCAGCGCACGGTGTTGGCGGCGCGGCGCGGCAGTCGAGCCACGCCGTCCCGGACGTTCTGCCACAGGCTGGCATCCACCTCGATGGCGTCGGCCCGAAAGACGAACCGCTCGCGATATCCGCCGCCGGTGCCGATGAGGACGCCGTGGGCCGTGGCGGCGAACTCGCCGAGCGAGAAGCTCTAGTCCTCCACCGTGAGGCGCAGCCCCTGGCCCTCGGCCACCGACTCGACGAAGGTCGACGTTGCCGCAGGCAGCATCTCGAAACGGATCAGCGGCCACAGCACTGCGGTCGTCAACACCATGGTCTTGACCAGGCCGTACCGCCGCCACCAGTGGACGAAGCGTTCGGC
>JADZBZ010000187.1 GCA_020851835.1 Acidobacteriota bacterium | reverse complement strand
GATCCGACAGCGTCGTCTTGTCCATCGTGAGGCAGTTCTTGCACCACGTGGCCCACATGTCGATGAGCACGGGCTTGCCTTCGCGCTCGGCCGCGGCCAGGCCGTCGGCCAGCGACGCGTGCCAGCCTTCTTTCAGCTTCTCTTCCACGCTGGAGGCCACCTCACTCGCGTCCACCCAGCGGTTCGCGAACAGGCCATAGGCGATGTAGCCGTAATACACGGCGGTGCCGAGGATGAGCACCCCAAACACCTGCTTCACGCGCACCATCCACGGGCCGGGCCTCGGGAGCGCCGTCAGGCCCGCTCCGGCGAGCGGCCACGGAATCGCCATGCCGATGCCCAGAAAGAACGGCAGCGCCAGGGCGATGGTCGTGCCGGTCGCGTAGAGGTTGGTCGAGAAGAGCACCACCTGGATCACCACGGGCGCGACGCAGGCGCCAGCCAGCAGCGCCGCCACCGCCCCCATGGTGAAGGCCAGCACGAAAGTACCGCGTCCGGCGCCGCTGCCCAGGCTGCCCGACAGCGACGAGAAGTCGATGGTGATGACGTCGAACATCGCGAGTGCCAGCGCCACGAACAGCACCGCGATGGCCACGTTGAACCACGGCGATGCGTTGATGGTGCCGAACGTGCTCGCAGTCAGCACGACGATGAGCCCGAGAGCGCCGTAGACGAAGGCCATGGCGCCGCCGTAAGTGAGGCCGAGGAGGAACCCGCGCTTCCTGGAGGCCGCCTGCGCGCCCGCGCCAATGATGGCGAGGTTGATGGGAATCATCGGCAGCACGCACGGCGTGAGGTTCAGCGCCAGCCCGCCCAGCAGCACGATGAGGATGATGGCCAGCGGCCCCCGTCCTTCGAACAGGCCCTGCTCGGTCACGCCGGACTCGGCGTTGCCGATGAAGGTGAGGAAGTCGTCCGAGCCCAGGTAGCCGCCCGTCGTGGCGACGACGGTGAAGCGCTCGAGCTGTCCGATGCCGCCATCGGCGGCGGCAGCGGGCGCCGCGGCGGGCGCGGCCGGGGCGGGTGAAGCGCCCGGCTTCTCACCCGTGCCGAAGGCAATCGCGTCGATCACGTCGGTATGCCGGGGCGTGACGGTGGCGCCGGCCCCGACCACCTTCAGCGTCCATTCGACCGGGACCGTGCTCGGCGCGTAGCACATCTTGTTGTCGCACGCCTGGTACCGAAGCCGGCCCGGCACCACCAACTCACCCGGCGACAGACGACCCGCCAGGCCGAGGCGCACCCCGATGACGAATTCCCGGTCGAACACCAGGAGCGGCTCGTCCAGGCCCTCCTGCGCGAAGTCGGTCGCGGCCGGGAACACCAGTTCTTCCACCTGGAGGCCGTCCGGGGCGTCGAGGGTTAGCTCGGTGGCAATCAGCAGCGGATCGCGCGGCTTGTTGGACTGAACGTGGTACCCGTCGGGCAGCACCACCGCCAACGCCGCGCGAACCGAGGCGCCGGCGCGCACACCGTCGCTTTCGACCAGGGGGGTAATCTCGGCGGGAATACGGCGCAGCTGAGCCATGGCGGGCACGGCGGCCGCCACGGCCATCAGCAACGTCCAGGCGAACAGACGGGGTGAGACTCGGAGCATCGCTCTCTTAGATAGTACAAGCATCTGGCGCGTGTCCGCCGCTCGCCGCCCGCCGCCACTTTCAGTATTCGGCGAGGTCGATCCACTTCGGCACGTCGGGCAGCCGGACGCGCCCGAGCTGGTCGAGCAGTCCGCCGGCGGCGGTATCGACCAGTATCGTCGCCCGGTGCTGCGGGCGGACGAACTGCTCCTCCACCGCCCGGTCGATGAAGCCGACGATGGGGTCGTAGAAGCCGGCGACGTTCAACAGCCCGCACGGCTTGCGATGGACGCCCAACTGCGTCCAGGTGACCGCCTCGAAGAACTCCTCGTAGGTGCCGAAGCCGCCGGGCAACGCGATGAAGACATCCGAGAGCTGGGCCATGAGGGCCTTGCGCTCGTGCATCGAGCTCACGACGTGAAGCCTGGTCAGGCCCTGGTGTGCGATTTCACGGGAGGCGAGCGCGTGGGGAATCACGCCGATGGCCTCACCGCCGGCCTGCAGCACGGCGTCGGCCACCTCGCCCATCAGGCCCACCTGGCCGCCGCCGTACACCAGCGTCAACTGGCGGGCGACGAGCTCGCGGCCCAGGTCGCGGGCCGCCTCCGCATACACCGGCCGTCCGCCGCTCGACGACCCACAGAACACACAGACTCGACGCATGCGCCGATCATACGGGATGCCCTGCTCCGGTCTGTGCTCCTTCTTCACACGCGCAACAGCACGCCTCGAACAGGACGGCCCGTCGCCCGCGCCAGGGCCTCGGCGTACACCGCGACCTGGCGGCGATAGGCGTCGTCTGAGGCGCCAAGCACGACGTCGGTCTTGAAGTCTGCAATCACCCAGCCGTCTTCCGCCTCGTAGGCCAGGTCGCACTGCCCGTCCACCAGCACGGGTGCTCCGTCTGCCCCGTCCGGCACGACGAGCGACAGCGGCATTTCGCGCCACACGCGGCGGCCGGCCGCCTGGGCATCGCGCGCCGCGGCCAGGCGTGGATGCTGCAACACGCGGTGCACCGTGACAGCCGCAGCGGCGCGCTCCTCATCGGTGGCGCCGAGCAATCGCGCGTGCGCTTCGGCCAGTGCGCGCACCTCGCCGACACCCGCGCCGAGCGGTACCGCGGCCAGCAGTGCGTGGACGAGTGTCCCGAAGCGCCGGCCCGAGGGGCGAAGGTCGGGCGCGCCGGCATCCTCGACCGGTACCGCCAACGACCGCGACTCGAGATGCGCGGCCACCGGTCCCACCACGTACTCGGTGACCGTCTGCAGGCGCAGCGAGGGCGCGGCCCCGGACTGGCGCGTGGCTTCGCGTCCGGCCAGCCAGCGGTCGTAGGCGGCGCGGTCGGCGGCCACGACGTCGGCCGGGGCGTCCCTCGAGATGAGATCCTCCCGCCGCAGGCCCCGCCCGTCGTCGGCCGCGTGGTCGAGCAGCAACGGATCCCACCACACGACGGTGTATGGCTCTCCGGTGACGGGATCTCGCAGTTCATAGGCGCCAGGCCGCACGGTGGCATCGTCGGGCTGCTGCCCATCGGGGCGGAGCAGCACGGTGTCCTTGCCGGCAAAGGACGGCACGCCGGGTGCGGGCTGCGGGTCCTGACGCACGGACACCGGCGGATAGAGCGCGCGGTTGAGCGGCCGCAGCCATCCGCGATCGTAGGGACCATCGCCGACGGCGGGCACCACGAGCACGTCGCGCGCGCGGGTGGCGGCCACGTAGGCGAGACGGACGCCTTCGGCGGCGTCCCGCGCGGCCTCCTCGGCGTT
>JADZBZ010000186.1 GCA_020851835.1 Acidobacteriota bacterium | reverse complement strand
GGTTGTCGAGGCCCATCGACAGCCGCAGGTCGGCGCGCCTGGCGGGCGCCTTCCCCTGCGCCTCGTTCTTCTCCTGAATCACCTGCAGCACCGTCCGGTCTCCACCGTCGGACCGAAGCAGCACGCGGCGAATCGGCGTCTGCCCACCCTGCGGGAGGTTGTCGGCGCTGAAGCAGAAGATCTCTCCGCTCGGCACGTCCGTGAAGAGCACGAGATTGGCGACCTGCGGAATCTGGCTGCCGCGGTACACCACCAGGCCGCTCGTGGCGGACTGCCGCTGCAGGAGCGGATCGATCTGCCCGTACTCTACGATCGGATACGTGACCGTCGGGTCGCCGCGCCGCCCTTCGGCTTCGACGGCCTGCGGGCCGACGAACTTGTAGCTGCCTTCCCACACGTTCCACCCGAGGTTCGCACCTGCGGGCACGAGCGTCACCTTCTCGACGATGTTCTGGCCGATGTCGGCGAGGAAGAGATTGCCGTTCTTCGGATCCCAGGTGAAGCGCTGACCGTTACGCAGCCCGTAGGCGTAGATCTCCGGCAGCGCGCCGGGCCTCTTCACGAACGGGTTGCCCGGCGGGATGCCGTACTGCTGGTTGCGGCTGCTCCGCCCCATCGGATCGATGCGGAACATCTTGCCGAAGGCCGAGCCCAGGTTCTGCGCCATGTTGAACGGGTCGCCCCCGCTGCCGCCGTCCGCGATGGTGACGTAGAGCAGGCCGAACTCGGGGCTGCCGGGCGCCGCGAGCGGATTGAACGCCAGATGGCCGGCGTTGTGGTTGGCGAAGGGCTGCCGCAGTCGAAACAACGTGCGCGGCGCTCCGCCGTCGTAGGTGGCGGCGCCGGGCGTCCGGGCGGTCCACTCGAGCAGGACGGTGTCGTGGGTGGGCTTGTCGCCACCGGCCGGCAGAAAGTCGGGCGACGGCGTCATGTTGGTGGTGTCGACGAAGGTGTAGAACTTTCCGAAGCCGGGCGTGCCGGCTTGCCCGAACTGCGGGTGGAACGTGAAGTTCTGGAAGCCGCGCTCGCTGCCCGCGGACTGCACCGGGTTGCCCCACGCCGCCGCGTTCACGTCGAGGTACAGCAACACGGTCTTGCCATCGTAGCTCACGCTGTACAGCGGACCTCGCATGTCGTTGACGAACAGCCGCTTCGTGCCAGGCTCGTCCACCAGGTTCATCATGCGCGCGGCCACGCCGCCGATATCGGGCAGCACGGCGAACTCCGCGGCGCCCACGCTGATGGCGCCCTCGGTGGCGGGGATGGGTCCGGGGAACGGATCGTCGGTCTGACCGGGGGGCAGCGCTCGAGGTTGTTGTCCGTGGAGCGGCGGGGAGGAGACGGCGGCCGTCCACACGAAGGCGGTGATGAGGATGCGAGCAGTACCCATTCCCTGATTCTAGCGGACGGCGCGCCCGCTCGCGACCGAGGTCTTCGATACGCCGGCGGGCGGCGCCGCGTCAGATCCCTCCCGTGCAGCACAACACTGCGTAGGCCACCGCCTCGCTCCGCACGTCGCCGTGGTCCTTGATGAGCGCGTCGGCCCGCAGGTTGTTGACCGTGCCAGGCGCGAAGGCGTAGGCGGTCCCCTTCTTGCCCAGCACGGCGTTGTGGCCGGCGGCCTCGGCCGTGTGCTGCGCCCCGTTCCGGCCCATGCCGCCGTAGGGATCGTTCTCGTCGCCCAGTGCCGCGGCCACCTGGTTCGCGATGCGCGAGGCCAGCGGATAGGCCACGCCCACGGCGCGGTCGTTCTTCGTGTGCGTGATGATGACGGGCCCTGACACGCGCCGGTCGCCCAGCACGGTGCGGTAGAAGCCGGCCTTGCCCTTGCCGTAGTCGGCGGACAGCGCGTTGTGGGAGAAGGCCGCCTGCAGCAGCGAGAGGGTGACGCCGGACGTGTTCGGTGGCAGCCCGGCCGCGGCAGCGGTGACGAGACGGCCCCCGAAGCTGTGTCCCACCAGGTGAAGGCGCCGGGCGGGATCGGCCTTGCGGCAGCGCTCGAGCAGCGTGGCCACGCCCGTGCTCCCCACCTGTCCCGCGCGCTCCTTCATCTGGTAATAGGTGACGAAGTTGGCGATGCGCCTGGCGCCGGCCGTGATGCCGCTCATGAGATCACCAAGGCCCGCCGCGCCCCCGCCGCCGCCCAGCGTGGCCGCGCCGCCGCCGCTCGCACGTGGCCCCGGCGCGATGACCGACGACGACAGCGCCTTGAACAGCTTCTCGGGGTCCGCCTCGAGGAACCCCGCCGATCCGTCGTCCACTTCCCGGGCACCCTTGCCCTTGGGCATCGTCGAGCGCAGCGCCGCGACGAACGTCTTGCGCGCCGCGGCCGAGGTGGACAGCTTGGGCACCGCCTTGATGGCGCGGTCGATGGCCTTGACCCGGGCCGCGGGCGCCTCCTTGCCGCCCAGGCGCACCGGGTCGCGCTTGAGGGCCTCGAGCATCTTCACGAGCGCCTTGTCGCTGGCCTTCGTGGCGCTCACGGCGCCGCCTCCCGGAATAAGGTCGGCGTCGGTAAACTTCTTACTGGGCCAGAACACCTGGCACACGGCGTAGGTGCGGCCGGCCAGTGCCTTGAGCGAGGTGGGAGCGCCAGCGGCGGTTCGCGCCTTCAGGAATTGTTCGATATTGCCGACCAGCTCGTCGTACAGCGCCCGGGCGTCGGCCATGTCGTTGTTCCACCCGTGCGACACGACGATGAGATCGGTCACACCACCGAGGCCGGCGATGAGCGCGTCGGCCTGCGCGGGTTTGAATACGTCGCCGTCCTTCGTGAACTCGACATCGAAACGGGCCAGCGCCATCACGTCCTCCCGGCTACACCGATTGAATCGCTCGAATCAGGTCCACGAGGCCGTGGCCCTCGAAATACCGCTCGCGCCCGAGCGGCGTGGCGGTGGTGGTGAAGACGCGCTTCACTTCCTGCGGCTTGCCGATGAACTCGCGCCGGATGGAGAGAAACGCCGCAATGGCGCCCGAGACGTGCGGCGCCGCCATCGACGTGCCGCTGTCTTCCATGTAGTACGCCGTCTTCTTGCTGCGCCGCTGTCCGCTCGACGCAACGGCCATGGCCAGGCGGCTGCCCGCGCCGCACGACGAGATGCGCTCGCCTGGTGCGACCAGGTCGGGCTTGATACGGCCATCGCCCGTGGGCCCTTTCGACGAGAAGTACGATACGCCGAACGTGTGCGGGGCGTCCCGGTGCGTCGCACCCACCGTGATGGCCTCGTCGGCGTTGCCCGGATCGTTGATGGTGTTGGACAGGCCCACCTTCGTCGCCCGCACCATCGCACCCACGGTGCCATACCCCGTGTTGCCGGCCGCGGCCACGACCGACACGCCCGACTGCACCAGCCGGTTCACCTCGGCGCAGAGCGGGCTCTGGCCGCACGCGAACATCTCGGCGTCGAACTCGTAGCCGACGCTCAGGTTCACGCCGTGCACGCGCAGCATCTTCGGGTTGTCGTTGAGTCGCTCGCGGACATACGCCAGCGCCCGGATGACGTCGCTCGATCGGCCGTCGCCGCTCTGGTCGAGCACGCGGAGGCTGATCAGCTTGCACAGGGGCGCCACGCCCCGGAACCGCGCGCCATCCGTCCGGGCCACCGCTTCGTAGCGGCTGCGATCGACCTCCGCCTGGTCGGTGTCCGCCTGGTCGATGCGCAGCACGCGTTCCAGGGAACACACCGTGCCGGGCCTGGGTGGCGCCGATCCCGCGATGATGCCGGCCACGTGCGTGCCGTGACCGAAGTCGTCGCGAAGAGCCAGCTCGCGGTGACGTCGCACCAGCCTCACGCGCGCCTCCGGTGTCTTCTCCGCGAACGGATCGCCCAGCGGCGCCTCACCGTCGTTGGCCTCCGGATCGGACACGAAGTAACGGTGCAGATCCCGCACTTCGGGATCACCAAGGGTGCCGCCGTCGGCGTGGCCAAAGTGCGGGTGCGACCCGTCGATGCCCGAATCGACCACCGCCCAGACGATGCCCCGGCCGGCGGCTTCGTAGGACTTGAGCGCCGCGTCGGCCTTGATGGTCGGCATCGAGCGGTAGATGTGACTCTTGACCGGGAAGTCGGGCCACAGCTTGTAGACGGCGCGGAACATCATCGCGTCGTAGCGCCCCGCGCCTTTCGACTTCGCGTCCCGGCGGGTGGCGGCGGCGGCGGCCGCGGTGGCACGCCGGTCGTCTTCGACCAGCAGCCGGCGCCACTCGTCCACGCTCAATCGCCAGGTGAAGTACGTCTTGGCCAGGGGCATCGGGGGCGGCGAGTCGGCCAACACATCGGCGTGCAGCGCCCTGAGGGCCGCCGACGCGCCTTCGAGCCCTCCCATGTGCTGGAGGTTGAGCTCGATGACGTAGGGCCCGCGCTGGTCGCGTTCGCTCACCAGACGCCAGTCCTTGCGCTTCTCGGGGTCGTAGAGCTCGGGCGGCGCGAACATCTTCGAGAAGCGGTCGGTCAGGGTGGTCGACTCGGCCTTGTTCTGCCCGGGCGGCGGCGGCGGGCCGAGGACGGGAGGAGCCTTCGGGCGGCGGGGGCGGACCGCGCGCGATCGGGGTCTGGCGGGTCTTCTGGTCTTCTTGGCCATGACGTGTGCACGGGGCTGACGACCGGGAGCAGACGGGCTCGCCGGGGTGGAACAAGGGAAACGGATTCTGATCGAACCACACTATGGTGTCAACGCAGCTCGACAACGTTACAGGAGGGCGAGAGGCTCGGGCCCTCTCCCAGAGCGGCGCCAAGTGTCGTCGCCGGCGCTGAAGGCCGGGCGCTCCTCGGTTACTGGCTCCTGTCCCTAGTGAGCGGGCTGCGCGATGACGACCGTGGCCGATTCGAGGATGGCCGCGTAGGCGTAGCCAGCGCCGAAGTCCCTGTCGAGCCCGAGGATGCCCGTCGCCGTCACCACGTCACCCATCTTCACCTCTGTGCCGGTGGTGACGGTGAGGTCGTTGGTGCGATCGCCTTCCGAGCCGGAGCCGTCCTGAAGGTGAATCCAGTTGTGGCCGAGGATGCCGTTGTTCACCTTCACGACCCGCCCGCGCACGGTGACCTGCCCGCCGCCAAGCGCCAGGCGCTTCGCCCAGACTTCGGCGATGGTCATGCCTCCGGCGGGCGGCGCAATCGGCTTCATTGGAGTGGTCGCGGCGCCCTCCGGCAGCGATCCACCGGGGGCGGCACCGTGGCTGGCCGCCATCTCCGCGCCGCCGGCGCGGGTCGATGCGGGCAGGGGCTCGCCGTCACGGGCGACCCCCGACACGAAGTAGATCAGCGGAAACGTGCGGTTGAGCGTTCGGCTCGTGAAGCCGGGCATCGGCGACTCGAGCGGCACCGTCAGACGCTCACCCGCCGCGACGGGGAACTCCATGGCGGCAACCCACACCGTCTGCCCCCCTTCCTCGAGCTTCACGTAGGTGTAGCCGCCCGAGTTCATCGTCTCGCGGACCACGCCGGTGAAGGTTCCGGCAGCAGGGGCGAGCGGCGCCGGAGACGCGGCCTGGGTCGAAGCCGGCAGGTCGGGTGCGGCCTTCGCCTCGGGTCCCGATCCGCAGGCGGCCACGACGGTGGACAGGGCGAGGGCCGCAGCGAGCCAGGCGGCCGAACGAAGGATGATGACCATCCTCTTAGTATGCGCCGGGACGACGTGGCATCCACGGCAGCCGCCGCCTCGGTCGGGCCGGTGTCGCGACGGCGTTCAGCGTCGTGACGGCTGTTGTGCGAGAATGCCACCCTCCGGCCATCGCGCCGTCCGAGGCCACCATGAAACACGCCTTCACACTGTCGGCCCTGCTCCTTGTCACCACCGTCCTTGCCGCCCAGGCACCGGCCACCGGACCCGGCCTCGACCTGGCCATCATCGGCCGCATACGCACCGAGGCGATCCAGCGGTCGCAGGCGATAGACCACGTGTGGTGGCTGTCCGAGGTGTACGGCCCACGCGCCACCGGCACGCCGGCGTTTCAGCAGGCCTCGGAGTGGGCGATGAAGCGCTTCGCCGAATGGGGGCTCGCCAACATCCACCAGGAGCGTTTCCCCTTCGGCCAGGGCTGGACCATCGAGCGCTTCTCGGCGCACCTCGTGCAGCCGCAGACCCAGGCCTTCGTCGGGCAACCGCGCTGGAATTCTCCGTCGACCAGCGGTCCGGTGCTCGCCGACGTGGTGCACGTGCAGGCGCAAAGCGAGGCGGATCTCGCAAGGTACAAGGGGCAGTTGCGCGGCAAGATCGTCGTGATGCAGCCCGTGCGCCGCGTGCGCATGCTGGATGGCCGC
>JADZBZ010000185.1 GCA_020851835.1 Acidobacteriota bacterium | reverse complement strand
GCCTACACTCGGCGCACCTTCAGGAAGTTCCCGACGCCGCGGTCGAGGTCCGGCGTTGTATTGACGAGCACCACGGTGGCACCCGTTCGGAGGGCGCCGGTTTCGACGAGCCGGTCGATGACGCGCGCGGCCACGGTGTCGACGTCGCCGTCGATGGGCGCAACGATGGGCCGTGCGCCCCACCACGGGGCCATCCGCCGAGCCACGTCCTCGCGGTCGCTCGCCGCGAAGATGGGCGCACGCGGCCTCCGCATCGAGAGGAGCCGCGCCGTGCGGCCCTCTCGCGTCACGGCGACAATGGCCTCGGCACCCGCCTCCCTCGCGAGTGTGACGGCCGCATCGCAGAGCGCGGCGACGTGGTCGCGCGGCTCGAGGGGCTCGGCGGCCTCCGTATCACCGTCCTCGGCTTCCCGGATGATGAGGTCGAGCATCTGCACGGCTCGGACCGGATAGGCCCCGGCGGCCGTTTCCCCCGAGAGCATGATGGCGTCGGCGCCCTGCGACACCGCCGTGGCGGCGTCACTGACCTCGGCCCGGGTGGGCCGGGCCTCGGTACGCATCGATTCGAGCACCTGCGTCGCCAGCACGGTGGGCACGCCGCGTTCGTGCGCCCGACGCAGCACGTCCCGCTGCACGCGTGGGACGCGCTGCAGGGGAATCTCCAGCCCGAGGTCGCCACGCGCCACCATCACGGCGTCGGCCGCATCGAGGATCTCGTCCAGCCGCTCGATGGCCTCGGGACGCTCGAGCTTCGCGATGATGGGCACTTCGGGGCGGCCTTCCCTCGTCATGATCCGTCGCGCGGCGACGATGTCGGCCGCCGACTGTACGAAGCTGAGCGCCACCAGGTCGATGCCGAGGGCCAGACCGAACGCCAGGTCGCGCTCGTCCTTGTCGGTTACGCCGGACGCGCGCAGGGGCACGCCGGGGGCGTTGATGCCCTTGCGCTCGCCCAGCACGCCGCCGTCGACCACGGTCGTGGTGATGGCCTGCTCGTCGGTGGACTCGACGCGAAGCTCGATATATCCATCGTCGAGCAGCAGCCGGTCGCCGGGAGACACCGCGCGCGCCAGCGGCGCGTAGGACGTGTACACGCGGCCCGGTTCGCCGATCCCGTCGCCGATGGCCAGCACGAGCGTCGCGCCAGGCTCGAGCCGGATGGGCGCGCCGTCGGCCAGCCGGCCCGTGCGGATCTTCGGCCCGGACAGGTCCTGCAGCACGGCGATGTGACGGTCGGCCCGGCTGGCCAGCTCGCGCACCGTCGCGAATCGCCCCGCGTGCTCGGGATGTGTACCGTGTGAGAAGTTCAGGCGGAAGACATTGGCCCCGGCGGCGATGAGCGAGGCCACTACGGTCGGGTCGCTCGACGCCGGTCCGAGGGTGGCGATGATCTTCGTGTGGCGCACGTCAGCTAGTCTACAATCGAGATCCCGATGACAACGCTGGTACATCCCGCGGTTGTCGACTACCTGGCTGGCCTGTCCCGTCTGCCGCATCCTCAACTGGACGTAGTCGCCCGCGAAGGTCACGCCGAGGGTCTGCCCATCGTGATGCCGGACACCGGCGCCCTGCTGCACGCGTTGACGCGGCTGATGGGTGCGCGCCGCGTACTCGAGATCGGAACGGCCATCGGCTACTCGGCGCTGTGGATGGCGACAGCCCTGCCCGAGGATGGACGGCTCATCACACTCGAGCGCCACGCGGAGCGCGCCGGGCGTGCACGCGAGCACCTGCGTTCGGCGGGCGTGGAAGCCAAGGCCAGCGTCATGATTGGCGATGCGGCGCGCTTTCTGCACAAGATCGCGGGTCCCTTCGACCTGATCTTCCAGGACGGCGACAAGCCTGGCTACCTCGCCCTGCTCGACCGGCTCCACGTACTGCTGCGGCCAGGCGGGGCGCTGGTGACCGACAACGTGCTCTGGAGCGGCGCGGTGGTGCCGGGCCTGGCGCCCGCGCGCGAGCGCAACGCCGACGACACGGCGGCCATCGCCGCCTACAATGCGCACCTCGCCGCCGACCCGCGGTTCCACACCGTGTGGGTACCCGTCGGCGATGGCCTGGCGATTTCCACGAAGGTGGCCTGACATGAGCGATCGGCTGAAAGCGTGCAGGGCGTTCCGGGAGCAGATGAACGCCCGCTTCCACGAGAGCGGCAATCTGGAGATCAAGCGCTTGTTCGCGCTCGACTCGCGCGACGAGCTTTTCGAGGCGTTCAACGTGGCGCTGGTGGTCGGTGGGTCCATCACCATCCCGCACCTGCGGCGGGCGGTCGCGACGCTGGATGAGGTGGAGGCGATGGCGTGAGCGCGCAGGACTGGCTGGTGATGGCCCGGGCTGACGCCCTTCGACGGGGGCTCGATCCGCTGGCGCCGCTGCTCGACGGGCTCGTGACGTCGATACAGGCGCTGCGCGATGCCACCACGCAGATGGACGCCGATGGCGCGGAGCGGGGGGCCGGGGCCGCCGATGACGCAGAACGGAAGGCCGGGGCCGCGCTTGGCGCGGATGGCAAGCCCGAGGGCGCGGCTGGTCCGTCAGCACCGAGTGGAATTGCCGATCTCGCCGCGCGACTGGCCAGCGGAAAGGTCAAGGCCGAGCGACTGGTGGAAGACTGCCTCGCCGCGATCGCGACGCGACAGCCCGAGTTGAACGCGTTCATCACGGTGACGGCCGACGAGGCGCTGGCGGCGGCCCGCGAGGCCGACCGCGAGGCGGCAGCGGGCCGGACACGGGGCCCGCTGCACGGGATTCCCCTCTCGCTGAAAGACCTGATCGATCAGGCGGGGGTGCCGACGACGGCGGCGTCGCGCGTACGGGTCACCCACCGAGCCGAGGCCGATGCGCCGGTGACCGTCCGGCTGCGGGCCGCGGGCGCCGTCTTCGTCGGCAAGACCAACCTGCACGAGTTCGCGTTTGGCACGACCAGCGAGGACTCCGGCTTCGGTGCGGCGCGGCACCCGCTCGACTCGAGCCGCTCGCCCGGCGGGTCGAGCGGCGGCTCGGCCATCGCCGTCGCCACGGGCATGTCGGTGGCGTCGGTCGGCACCGATACGGGCGGCTCCATCCGCATCCCCGCCGCCGCCTGCGGCATCGTCGGGCTGAAGCCCGCGTGGGGCGAGGTGCCGGCCGGGGGGGTCGTGCCGCTCAGCCGGCAGCTCGATCACGTGGGGCCCATGACCCGTACGGTGGCAGACGCCTGGCTGCTGTACGACGTCATGCGCGGCTTCGAGTCCGGCGGCGCCCGGCCGGGGGCGCCGGCGTCCTGCGCCGGGCTTCGGGTGGGCGTGCCTCGTGGATACCTGTTCGACCGCCTCGACCAGGATGTCGACCGGAGCGTTGGAGAGGCACTCGAGCGTCTCAGCCGGGCCGGGGCGGTGGTTGTAGACGTCGCCATCGCCAGTATTAGCGAAGCTCCGCTGGCGTACCTGCCGCTCGTACTGGCCGACGCGGCCGAGATCCACGGGGCCACGCTCGATGCGATGCCCGCCGAGTACACGCCGAACGTGCGCCTGCGGCTCGAAATGGGCCGCTATGTCGCCGGCGAGGACTATGTTCGCGCCCAGCGCCTGCGCACGCGATTGACCAGAGACGTGGATGCGGCGCTCTCCGGCGTGGACGTGCTGGCGCTGCCGGCACTGGCCATCCCCGCACCGCCCATCGGCGCCGCCACCATGCCGGTTCGCGGCGGCGACGAGCCAGTCCGCACCGCGATGCTGCGCTGCACGCAGCCCTTCAACCTGACCGGGCATCCCGCCATCTCACTGCCCTGCGGGACCACCAGAAACGGGCTGCCCGTGGGCCTCCAACTGGTCGGTCACCGGCGAGGTACGCCGCGCCTCCTCGACCACGCCCGCGCGGTGGAAGCGCTGATCGCCCGCGCATGATTGGATCGCTTTTTCACCGCTGGGAGCAGCGGCTCGCCAACGTCAGCCGCCACGAACGCGTGGTTCGCCCGTTCGACTGGGGCCTCGACTGGATGGCGCCACCCGACACGGCGGGCCTGCCCGTCCCGGTGCCGGCGTCCCTGGCCGCCGACCAACTGATTCGCGCCTGGGTGGATGAGGTGATGCGCGACACCGACGCGTTCTTCACCCCGGCGCCCACCACCGACTACGTTCTCACGCCGGCGAGCAACGGGCGGGGCAGGGCTGGTGAGGCAGGCACCCTGACGTTCCCCAGTGGCTTTCGCACACCGCACGTCGAGAACAACACGGTGCACGCGCGCTACTTCCCGGCCAACCCGCTGCGGTCGCCCAGAGCCGGCACCGCGGCGGCACGGCGCGCCGTGGTGGTGCTCGCGCAGTGGAACTCCGACCCCGAGGGACACCTCGGCCTGTGCAGGCTGCTCGCAAAACTCGGCATCGCGTCACTGCGCATCAGCCTGCCCTATCACGATCGCCGCATGCCGCCCGACCTGTCGCGCGCCGACTACATCGTCTCGTCGAACATCGTCCGCACGCTGCAGGTGTGCCGGCAGGCGGTGATGGACGTGCGGCTGGCGCTCTGGTGGCTGCGCGACCAGGGATACGAGCGGCTGGGCCTGCTGGGCACCAGCCTCGGATCGTGCCTGGCCATGCTCACCGGCGTGCACGAGCCGCTCGTGCGCGCCCAGGCCCTCAACCACGTGTCGCCGTACTTCGGCGATGTCGTCTGGCGCGGCCTGTCGACCGAGCACGTGCGGCAAGGGCTGGAAGGACACGTGGACCTCGAGGCGCTGCGCGAGCTGTGGCGGCCCATCAGCCCATGGTCGTACCTGGACCGCGTACACGAGAAGCGGACGTTGCTGGTGTACGCGAAGTACGACCTGACGTTTCCCGTGGACCTCTCGCGCCTGCTGGTGAACGAGTGGCGGCGGCGCGACCCGGGCCTCGTCGTGGCCACCTTGCCGTGCGGCCACTACACGACCGGCGAGGCGCCGTTCAAGTTCCTCGACGGATATCACCTGGGGAACTTCCTGGCGCGCCGGTTGTAGCCGCGCCTACAGGTACGCCAACAGCCGGACGAGCGCGTCGTAGATGGAGCCGGCCAGTGACCGGACCAGTGGCGACACGTCGCCCGAATCCACCGACTCGGCTACCGTGACCGGGTCGGTGAGCAGCAGCCAGACGGTCGCCCCGGCCACCACCACGGCCAGCACTCCGACGATGCCGACCAGGCTGAAACTGAAGCCGCCGAAGCTGGACGGCCGCTCGATCCTGACGTCCATGAGGGCTCTGGGGCGGGATCATACACCCCGCACTTGAACAGGAGACGACGCGACGGTGACGGGAGTTCTACGGCGTCAGGACGATCTTGCCGAAATTCGCGCGCGCTTCCAGTCGACGGTGAGCGTCGGCGGCCTCGGCCAGCGGGTACACCCGGTCCACGACGGGCACCAGGTGGCCGGAAAAAAAGAAGCCCGCCGCGCGTAGCAACTCGCCCTTGCGGCCCATGTACGAGCCGAGCAGCGAGAGTTGTCGGCCGAACAGGACGCGGAGATCGATGCGCGCCTCGTGCCCCGTGGTCGCACCGCAGGTGACGAGGCGGCCGCCGCGGGCGAGGCTGCGGACGCTGGCTTCCCACGTGGCCGTGCCCACGTGCTCGACCACCACGTCCACGCCGCGCCGCTCGGTGAGCCGGCGGACCGCCGCGGCGAGGTCTTCGGTGGAGTGGTTCACGGTTTCGAATGCGCCCAGTTCCCGGGCGCGCGCGAGCTTGGCCTCGGTGCCCGCCGTCGCGATGACGCGGGCGCCGTGCAGGCGGGCAATCTGGATGGCCGCCTGCCCCACCCCGCTGCCGGCCCCGAGCACGAGCACGAGATCTCCGGCCTCCAGCCTCGCCCGCGTGATGAGCATGTGCCACGCGGTGAGGAAGGTCAGGGGGAATGCCGCCGCTTCAACGAAGCCAATGGCGTCGGGGATGGGCACGACATTGGCCACCGGCACCCGGACGAATTCGGCGCAGCCGCCGTCGCTCTGGTACCCGAGCACGTCGTAACGCGGGCACTCGTTGTCGCGACCCTCCAGGCAGCGCGCGCAGCGGCCGCACGACAGGCCGGGCTGTAGCAGCACGCGGAGCCCCGGGGTGAGCGTGCCGTCGGACGAGGCTTCGACCACGCCCGACACGTCCGCGCCGGAGATATGTGGAAAGGGAATCCGCACGCGCTCGAGGCCCCGTCGCTGCCAGAGGTCGAGGTGGTTGAGCGACACGGCCCTGACGCGAATCAACGCCTCGCCCGGCCCCGGCTCGGGCACCGGCGCCGGCTCGTAACGCAGCACGTCCGGCTCGCCGTGCTCGTGGAAGCGAATGGCCTTCATCATGGGAGACCCCATTTCGGAAGCGCGGCTCAGATGAGCGGGGAAACGACCGCCGGAGCGCCCAGTCCCAGCACGGGCAGCGTGTCGCCGATCCGGGCGAGGTCGCCGACCACGACCGTCGCCATGCGCGCGGGGTCCAGGTACGTGCGGGCCGCCGCGGTGACCTCGTCGAGTGTGACCGCCTGGAGCCTGGGCACGAAGTCCTCGAAGTAGGAATCGGGCAGCTCGTGCAGGGCCAGTTGCGAAACCGCGCGGGCCACCTGCTGCGCGACCTCGAAGCCGCGCGGATAGCCGAGCGCTACCGACGATCGCGCCAGGTGCAGTTCGTCGGCGGTGACGGGCCGGTCCGTGAAGATGGCCGTCAGCTCCCCGATGGCCTCCACGAGGGCCGGCACCGTGACGTCGGTCCCGACGCTGGTCTGCACCACGAACGGACCGCGGCCGCGCCGCAGGTCGAAGCCCGTGCGCACCCCGTAGGTGTAGCCCTTGGCTTCCCGCAGGTTCATGTTGAGGCGGCTGACGAACTGCCCCCCGAGCACGGCGTTGAGCAGGATCAGCGCCGGATAGTCGGGCGTGGAGCGCGCCGCGGCCACGCGTCCGATGCGCAACTCCGACTGGGCCGCCCCGGGCCGATCCACGACGGCGAGCCGCGCACCGGGCATCGCGGGCGCGGCCTGGCGGCCGCGGTCCCGCAGGTCTGCCGCAGGGGCGGCGGCGGCGCGCCAGGCACCGAACACGGACTCCCCCAGCGCCAACAGATCGTCGGTCGTTCGGTCGCCAGCCAGTACCAGGGTGGTACCAGCGGGCTGAAACATGCGGGCATGAAACGCGCGCACGTCGTCCAGGGAGATGACATCCAGCGCGGCCACGGTGCCGTACCCGGGCTGCGCGTACGGGTGATCCTGATAGACCACCTGCGCGAAGGCCCGGTCGGCAATGGCACTCGGCTGGTTCCGGAGCTGCCGCAGTCGATCCAGGCGGAGCTGGCGGACGCGGTCGAAGTCCGCGGCCGTCAGGTTGGGCGCCGTGGCCATGTCGTGCAGGAGCGAGAGGCCGGTCTCGAAAAAGCGATCGAGCGTGGCCAGGCTCATCACGGTGGCGTCGTTGGTGACCTCCATGTCGAAGTCGCCGCCGATGCGCGCAATGCGATCCGCCATGTCGAGGGCCGACAGGCCGTGGCTGCCTTCGTCGAGCAGGTCGGCCGAGATGGAGGCCAGCCCCATCCGATCGACGCTGTCGGCCGACGAGCCTCCGGGCACGAGCAGCACCATGGCCGCGACAGGCACCAGGCGATGCGAGACGGCCCGCAGCTCCAGGCCGTTGGCGAGCGTGCGGCGCGCGATGCGAGGGAACTGGAAGGCGCGGGGCGGCCCGGGCACGGGCAGCCGCG
>JADZBZ010000184.1 GCA_020851835.1 Acidobacteriota bacterium | reverse complement strand
TGGCAGGGATGCTGCTGCTCACGACCAATCCCTATGTGATGGACTACCTCGCCCTCAGCCGCGGCTACGGCCTCGCGCTGGCGCTCGTTCTCGGCAGCGTGCTGATGCTGGGCGCGTGGATGGCGCATTCGCCAGACGCGCCGGCCGCGCGGCGCGCGTGCGTGTGGAGCGTTGGCCTCGGGGCGGCGGCTGTCTCCGCCAACTTCGCCGCCATCACCACGTTTCTCGCCGTCGTGGCGGTCGTGGGCCTGCGGCTTGGCTTCGGAGCGTGGCGGTCGCTCGGTGCCGCTGCGCTTCCGGCGGCCCGCATGCGCTGGCCATGGCGCACGCTGGCGGCGTGGGCGCTGTTGACGACGGCGTTCAGTGCGGCGGTGATCTCACGTGAGAAGGTGCTCGACCAGTCGCTCTTCACTCCCGTGGCGGTACGAGTTGCCGGGCTTTTTGAAGACGAGGCCTCGTCCATCCGCGTGTTCCGCGTGGATGCGCGCGATCGGCTGCGCGAGCTGGATCGCAGGCCCGATGGCACGTGGCGAACGGGCGAGCCAGGCGATGCCTGGGGACTACGCGTCGCCCTGCCCGTGTCGGTCGATCGCAACCTCGCCGCGCTCGACGTGACGATCGGCGAGCGAGTGTTCCGGCGAGATCGCCGGACGGGCGGCCCGTGGGAGGTGCACGATGCGGACGGCGAGCGCGTGCTCGTGTCGAGTGGCGCGCTTGGCACGCCACCCTCGGGACACGCCGCCACGGCCCGGGCCATCAACTGGGCGGGCGACCGCCGGCATGCCCTGCTGACGGCCGCCAGGACCGCCCTCCTGATGGCCGGCCTGATGACGCTGGCCGCGGTGCTCCTGGGCCTCGCCGCATGGCTCCGGCGGCGGCCGGGAGTGCCGGCGTCCGGGGTGGACGCCGCTTCGGCCGCGCTGCTGGTCGTGGCGAGCTTCGCAGCCGCGCCTGTCTACCTCCTCCAGCGCAACGGGCAGTTGTACTTCGGCGGCACGACGGGGCTTGTCGCCGACACGTTCTCGTCCCTGCTGCAAGGCACCTCCTACGGCGTGCCCATCCCGGAAGGACTCGTCCGGGCGGTGCTCGTTGGCCTTGGCCTGGTGGCGGCGGCCGTCCCGGTCGTCCTGCTCGCCAGCCGTCGTGCACGCGCCGACGCGGGCTGGCGGTCCGCGATCGTCACGTGGGGCGTGCTCGTGCTGGTCTCGGTGGGTATCGTGGCGCAGCATCGCTGGCTCGGCACGCGCTACCTGACGGGGCGCACGGCACTGACGCTGGTGCCGCTGGTGCTCTTGTTCCTGGCGCAGACTGGCGATGCCGTCGCCCGACTGGGCGGCGCGTTCCGGGTGGCGTCGACGCTGGCGATGGTGCTCCTGGCCACGCTCAGCGTGGGACACTTCGTCAACACGGCCAACCTGACGGGCACGCTCGACTGGCCGGACGACCGCGACACGCCGGCCCTGTTCGAGGCCATGGCCCGCGACGCCGGAGCAAACGTGCCGGCACTGGCCCGGCTGCGCGTCGGCGTCGAGTGGATGTTCTACCCGGCGGCCCGCTACTATGCAGAGCGCCTGTCCACGGCCGCGACGAGCTACACGGTCGAGGTGGTGCCGGACGAGTGGCCTCCATTCGACTACCTCTTCGTCCGCGGGGGGTCGCCTCTCGGCAGCGGCACCAGGCTCGACACCTTCCCCCGCACGGGGGCCGTGCTCTGGCGGGCAGCACCGGCGCCGCCCTAACAGTCCGTGGTGGAAGTGGTGACGTAGCACCGAGGGCGCGATGCGCCCGGATCGCAAGGCGCGACGACTGAGAATATCGGGCCATATTCGAAAGAGGAGCAACGAAGCGAGGCGGGATGCGGCGCCGGCCGAATGCCGGGAGGCAGGCGCGGGCATCATCACGCGTAGACTGTTCGCATGGCCGACTCGCTGGTCGACAAGCGGCTGCGGTACGTGGAGCGCCAACGCGCCCTCGGCGCCGAGCGGCCCGAAGCCTTCGCTCGCTCGTCCCCGTCCGGCACGGGCGACCCCAACCGTCACGGGATGCCGAAACTGCCGGCCGGCCAGCACCAGGTACCGAACTGGCCGGTGCTGGACCTGGGAGACGTGCCAGCGGTCTCGACCGCCGACTGGCGGCTCGAAGTTGCCGGACTGTGCGACAACCCCGTCGTCTTCGACTGGGATGGATTCATGGCACTGTCGCAGGTGGAGGACACGAGCGACTTCCACTGCGTCACGGCCTGGAGCCGGATGGACAATCGCTGGGGTGGGGTCCGCTTTCGCACGCTGGCGGAACTGGCCGTGCCGGCGCCTGAGGCGGCCTTCGTGCTCTGCACGGGCTACGACTGCATGCCCGGCACACGCATCTCCTACACGGTGAACCTGCCACTGGCACGCGCCGTCGAAGATGACGTCCTGCTCGTGCACACCTGGGAGGGTACTCCCCTGCCCCGCGAGCACGGCGGGCCGTGCCGAATGATCACGCCGAAGCTCTACGCCTGGAAGGGCACCAAGTGGATTCGCCGCATCGAGTTCCTGGCGACGGACCAGCCAGGCTTCTGGGAAGTACGGGGCTATTCGAACTCGGCAGAGCCCTGGTTCGAGGACAGGTATGCGTGAGGGCCTGATCCACCGGATTTGCGTTCACCAGGGCCGGCTCCCCCGTGTTCGACGCGCG
>JADZBZ010000183.1 GCA_020851835.1 Acidobacteriota bacterium | reverse complement strand
TTCAGGATCTCGGCCTTCGCGGTGGCCTTCTGGTTGATGGTCGGTGCCGCGGCCTTCGCGCCGTAGGTCTTGAACAGCATCACGTTCGCGCCGGCGACATGGAGGATCTGCTCGCCGTAGCTGCGCTCGGCGGGTGTTGCCTTGAAGCCGAACTTGTCTTCGGGCATCGCGTCGGCGATCTTCGACATCTGCTCCTTCTGGTTCGTGAGGTCCTTCAAGAGCTCGGCCTGAATCGATGGCGCCTGTGCGGCGGGACGGGATGCGGCGACCGCGACGAGAGCGGCGCCGATGGCGAATGCTGTGAGGAAGCGCTGCATGGGAACTCCTTGGACGAAGGGTGGACGAGCGACGAACGAGTGCGTGTGGACGGGTTCACGGATGTATCGCCCGCGGCCGGCTGCAGGACGCCTGCAGCAACGGCTGCGCGGCGGCGAGCACGGCCCGGAAGTTGTCGAAGAGTGCGCGCCACTGCTCCTCCGGCATGGCGGAGCGAAGCGCACGCTGCGCCCGCGACCATTGGGTCGACGCGCGCCTGAGGCGGGCGCGGCCGGCGGCCGTGAGGGCCACGTGGCGCTCGCGGCGATCGGTCGTGCCTTCGAAGGCGATCCAGCCCTTCCTGGCCAGCACCTTGAGGTTGCGCGACACGGTGGTCTTGTCGAGCGCGTGTCGCTGGCCGAGCTCCGACTGACGGCAGGGGCCGCCCTTCTGCAGCGCCATCAGCAGCGCGAACTGCGGAGCTTCGACGCCGGCGCGGCGCAGGTGGCCGTCGTAGAGCTGCGTCAGCACGCGCGCGAGCTGGCGCGCTGTGGCACACGCGCATCCGAGGCTGGCGTCGGCGTCCCGCGTGCGCTCGGTGTCCCCGTCGATTGTGGTGGCCCCGGAGCGTGTCGTGGATGGCGATCGGCGTGCGCGCGTCATCGGGCTCCGGGCTTCGAGGGCGGCGGTCCGAGCAGCGGGTGTATCGGGCATCGGGGCCTCCGGAGAGATAGTTGCATGTGCAACCAGTAGCCCGCGGAGCATAGCACATCGGTCAACCCCGGCCGGGGACGACCGCGTGAGTCAGGGCAGGCGAGCCCAGCTCGCGCCGCCATCGGCGGTGCGGAACCGGGTGCCACTCGCCGTGCGCACGGTCGCCGACCGCGTATCCACGGCGTCAATCGCAACCAGGTTGTCGTTCGCCGGTGCCGACGCGCGCTGCCAGGTGCGCCCGTCGGTGCTGACGAGGACCAGCCCGTCGCGACCCACCAGCCAGCACACGGTGGCGGACGGCGCAGCGCCGGCCGTGAGGGCCTCAGCAACGCCCGTCGGGAGGCGCTCCCACGAGGCACCGCCGTCGGTGCTCCGTTCGACGACGCCAATACCCGACAGGCGCCATTGCACCGCGGGGTCACCCGACACCACGCGCGGCGCGGCGCGGTCGGCCGTCACCGTCCCTGGTGCACCCACCGCCCGGCCCTGCGCCGGGGCGCCACCCACCGGCGGCGCGGCTGGCGCGGCTGCGGCCGGCGCTGCCGGCGCCCCAAGCTCGGCCGCTACGCGTTCTTCCCGGCTCTCGGTCTCGTTCAGCGCGTCCACGGACGGGGGCGCGGCCTGCTTCGCCAGTTGCTGGCGGGTGTCGGGAGCGACAGGCGCCTCGCGCTCCGGCGCCGGGGCGTTGGCGGCGGCGTCCGCTTGCCGGACGGCGGTTGCGCCTTCTTCCGCTGGAGTGGCGCTTGACGGCGGCGGCGCGGCGGGAGGGGGCGGGGCCACCGAGCGTTCCGTGGCGGACGGTGGCAGGTCCCGATCCACAGGTATCGCGGACCCGGACGTCGCCTCCGATGCGGTCCTCGTACTGGCCGGCTGCTCGGGCGCGGGCGCAGGCACGACAATCCAGAGCAGCACCGCCGCCGCGGCGGCCGTCAGCGGGACCAGCCAGCGAAAGCCCAGCCGCTCCCATAACGAACCGGCCACTGCGGTCTCCGGCGCCGTGCTCACAATCGTGGCCATCAGGGCCTGGCAGCGCGCGCAACCGGCGCCGTGGAACTCGGCCGCGGCCAGCGCCGCCTCGTCGAGCCCGCCCTCGGCCCACGCCGCCAGTGTCTCGGCGTCGAGACACGCGTCCGACAGCGCGGTTTCGCGCGGCCGGCGCGCGAGCAGCGTTTCGAGCGCACGATCGCGTGGATCTGGCGTGGTCACGACACTCCTTCACTCTCCGAACGATCCAGCGGCGCATTCTTGCGCGCCTCGCCCGTTCCCAGCATCACGCCCAGATCCAGGGCGCCCGGGTCGTTAGAAGCCGCCGCGAAGCATTCGTCCCTTTCACGCGGACCCATGCCCTGCAAGGAGAGCTGCGCTTCGACGTCGGCCCTCAGCACCTTGCGGGTTCGGCTCAAGTGCCGCGACACCGTGGCCTCGTGTTCCTTCATCACGCGGCCGATCTGGGCCAGCGTCATCTCCCCGGCATAGTACCAGCCGAGGCGCAGCCGATCCCTCGGGACCAGCCGCCCGATGGCGGAGCTGAGGGCGAGATGGAGCGCGGCCACGAAGCCGCGCGTGTCGGGGTCAGCTTCCACTCGGGGGGCGACCGGCGTTGCGGATGCGTCCTCCTCGGGCAGGGGATCGAGCCGGCGGCCCGCGCGCAGGCTATCGACGTGACGCTGTGCCAGGATGGCCCGCAGCCACGTGCCCAGGCTGCTGCGGCCGTGGAAGTAGCGGAAGAGCGACTGCCGTTCGCCGTCGCGCTCCTTCAGGCCGAAGAGCTCGGCGTAGAGCGAATCGGCCAGTTCGCGCCCTCCGGCGGCATCGATGGCCGAGCCCGCGCGGTAGA
>JADZBZ010000182.1 GCA_020851835.1 Acidobacteriota bacterium | reverse complement strand
TCGTACTTCCGCAGGATGACCTCGGTGTCCACGCCGGGCTCGTCGAGCGATCCGATCACGTCGGTGACCGAGCCGCGCGGCGGCTGACCAGCGGCGCCGTGACGCGTGATCTCGACCCGCACCATCTGACCGGGCTCGGCTCCGCCGGTCTCGGCCCGGGGAATCAGCACCTCATCGATGGCCCTCGGATCGAATGGCACCAGGTAGGCCTGCCCGGCCCGGTCGCGCTCGAACCGGCCGACCGCCCGGGCCAGGAGCGGCCGCGGCGGGCGCTCCGCCCGGTGGACGCTCGCCGGACGAGGGAGCGCGTACAGGTGCCCGCGGACGCGGACAAGGCCTCCATCGGCCACCAACTCACGCAGCAGGCGTTTGGCAGCGGGCCGCTCGAGACGGGGCACGCGCAGCACCCGCAGAATCTCTTCGGCGCTGGCGGGGTGGGTCAGCCGGTCGCGGAGTCGGATCAGCAGGTCGGCCTTGTTCACGGGTGGACCAGTAGTACCTGAACATCGCCCACATTGGTATCGGTGCGACCGGTGCGCAGCGTGTCGCCCAGCGGGCTGAAAAAGTGATACGAATCGTTGCGGTCGAGCACCGCCTGCACGGGCGGCAGGCCGCGGGCGGCCGCGCGCCGCCAGGTGGTGCCATCGACCATGGCGCCGGCGACATCGCTCGAGCCATCCACGCCATCGGTGCCGAGGCTTGCCGCCATCACGTCGGGCAGATCGCGCATCGGCTCGACCAGCGCGAGCATGAATTCGAGATTGCGGCCGCCGACGCCGTCGCCCCGCACACGCACGGTCGTCTCGCCGGAGGACAGCACGCAGACCTGTCGGTCCTGCCGGCGGGCGAGGGCCAAGGCACAATCGAGCCAGCGCGGTGCGACTTCGCGCGCCTCGCCCGTCACCCGATCGGGCATCGTGATGACCGCGTAGCCGAGTGCCTCGGCCGCGGAGCCGGCAGCCTCGAGGGCGTGGCCGGCGCCGCCGATCACGACGCCGCTCGCGCGGGCGAGGTCCGGGGCATCCGGCTTGGGCGTCTCCTCCACCGTACCGCGGCAGCCCGCCTCGACGCGGGTCCGCACCTCAGCCGGCACCGCGTCCCACGCGCCGCACGCCTCTAGCGCTCGGGCCACGTCCTCCCAGGTCGATGAATCCGGAATCCCGGGCCCGGAGCCAATCACGCTCAGGTCGTCGCCAACCACGTCCGACAGCGCCAGCGTCGTGGTGGCGCCCATGCACGCCGCGGCGAGCCGCCCGCCCTTCACCGTGGAGAGGTGCTTGCGCAGGGCGTTCAGTTGATGGATGTCAGCGCCGGCCAGCATGAGCGCGCGTGAGGCGGCGAGCTTGGCCTCGAACGGCAGTCCGTCGGCGGCGTCGGCCATCAGCGATGATGCCCCTCCGGAGACCAGCAGCACGAGGTGACCATCAGCCGGCACGCGGCTGGCGATCTCGAGCGCGGCGCGGGCCGCGGCGCGGCTGTGCGCGTCGGGAAACGGATGCCCGGCCGCAAGAAAGCGCAATGAGGCCGGCATATGGGGCGCGGCGTGGGTGCCGATGGCAAGCGCCGTCCGTGCCCGCACCTGCGGCTTCGCCAGCAGCGCGGTAGCCATGGCGGGAGCGGCCTTCCCGACGGCAATGACGTGGATGGGAGCGCGGAGCAGCCAGTCGCCGATGCCCGGCAGCGAGACGGCGCGTTCAATTACACGGTCCGCGCACACGCCGGCCACGGCCGCCTGGACGACCTGGAGCAATTCGGTGCTGAGGGGGCGGGTCAGTGGACTTTCAGAGGGTCGGACCAGGCCGACAGACCGGTCACGACGTCGAACTCGCGAAGCAGCCGAGCGAGAACGAGATCGGCGTCAGCCTTCTCGGACAGGTGTTCGAGGTCGGCCAGCACGCGCTGCAGCGCCCGCTCGACGCCGCCGATCGCCTGTTCCGAGAAGTACTCGCGCTGCGCGTGCAGGCACTGCTGATGCTTCAGGAACTCTTCGCGGTAGAAGTCGGTGAGAGAGGAAACCGGTATCGGTTTCTGGCAGTCGGTGAGGAAAATCGGGAGACGATTTCGTACCCTCGGCATATCCGACACAATTCAGTGTAAAGAGGTCGGTTCCGAAATGTCAACGGGAGGTCACTGGGCCGACCGCGACGCCACGAAGCCGGCCAGCGCCCCCACGGAGAGGCCCGCCCCCACCAGCAGGAGCATGTCGCCCCCTGAGAGGAAGGCCACCGCGTCGGCGCCCGCGAGCCCGGCCAATCCAGCCCCGAGTGACGACCGTGTCGCGGCGAACCCGCCGGCCAGCAGCAGGATGGCCAGCACGGCGCCAATACCGCCGAGCAGCATACCCTCGGTGACGAACGGGCCCCTGATGAAGCCCATCGGCGCCCCCACGAGTTGCATGATGTCGATCTCCGCCCGGCGCGCGTGCAGCGAGAGGCGGACGACGGCCGTCACGGTAAAGGCGGCCCCCAGCAGCAGCACGATCGTCACCACGATACCGGCCGCACGCACACCGGCAATGAGGGACAGGAGCCGCTCGAGCCACTGGCGATCGAACTGCACGTCGGCGACGCCTTCGACATCGACGATGGCGGCGGCCAGCGCCGCGGCCTCGTCGGCGACACCAGGCCCGGGCTGCAGCCGTACCTCGAACGAGGCGGGAAACGGGTTCAGACCGAGCGTGGTCGTCACGTCGGCCAGTTCCGGGAAGTCGGTGCGAAACCGAGAGAGGGCTTCCTCCTTCGACAGGTACGCCACCTCGACCACGCCGGGCCGCGTGCCGAGCGTGCTCTCGACGGCCGCCCGTGCGGCCTCCGACGCGTCGTCGCGGAGGAACACCGACACCTCGGCCGACTCCATCCACTGCTGCACCACGCGCTGCAGGTTGCCGGTGACCAGCAGGAATCCGCCGAGGGCCAGGAAGGCCGTCGCGATGGTGCCCATCGACATCACCGCCGCCCGCCCGCCGCGGACGAGGCTGGCCAGCGCCTCCTCGAAGCTGTAGGCCAGCATGCTCACGGCTGGTTCTCCCCCGCGTCCAGCCGGCCGTGCTCCAGGTGAATGGTCCGCTTGCCCACGAATCGAATGAGCTCGGGATTGTGCGTCGCAACCAGGACGGTGGTGCCGCGCGTGTTGATCTCGCGGAACAGCTTCATGATCTCGATCGACAGATCGGGATCGAGGTTGCCGGTAGGCTCGTCGGCCAGCACCAGTTGCGGATCGTTGACTAGCGCACGTGCGATGGCGATGCGCTGCTGCTCGCCGCCCGACAACTCCGGCGGAAACGCCTGGAGTCGGTGCTGCAGCCCGACCCACTTCAAGACCTGGTAGGTGCGTCGCCGCTGCTGGTCGATGGGCACACCCAGCACGCGGAGTGCGAAGGAGACGTTCTCGAACACCGTCTTGTTCGGAATGAGCTTGAAGTCCTGGAACACGAAGCCGACCGTGCGGCGATACGCCTGCACGTCGCGTGGCGAAAGCCGGGCCAGGTTCCGCCCCGCGACCACGACCTCTCCCTCGGTCGGCCGATCCTGCAGGAGCAGCAGCTTGAGCAGGGTCGACTTGCCCGCCCCGCTCGCGCCGGTCAGGAAGACGAACTCGCCCTTGTCGATCGTCAGCGTCAGGTTGCGAAGCGCGTAGAAGCCCTCGCCGTACGCCTTGCTCAG
>JADZBZ010000181.1 GCA_020851835.1 Acidobacteriota bacterium | reverse complement strand
CCGGGCAGGGCCATCGACTCGTAGAACGAGGCGATGCGCCCGCCCAGGAAGTTCCCGACGGAAATCGACAGGAACCACACGCCCATGATGAGCCCGGCCAGCCGGGTCGGGGCGAGCGTGGTCATGGCGCTCAGGCCCACCGGACTGAGCGCCAGCTCGCCAATGGTGTGCAGCAGATACGTCATCGTCAGCCACAGCGGACTCACCAGAGCGCCCTGCTCCGCCGATCGGGCCGGTCCGACCAGGATGAGGAAGCCGAGGCCCACGAACACGAGGCCCATCGCGAACTTGGCGGGCCGGGACGGATCCTGATTGCGCCGGGCCAGCCGGGCCCAGACCCAGGCGAACACCGGAGCGAGCGCAATGAGGAACAGCGAGTTGAGAGACTGATACCAGGTGCTGGGAAACGCGTAGCCAAAGGCACGGTTGTCGGTGCTGCGATCGGCGAAGAGGTTCAGCGTCGATCCCGCCTGCTCGAATACCGACCAGAAGAGCGTGGAAGCCACAAACAGCACGCCGATCACGTAGAGCCGCCGCTTCTCTTCCGGCGTCCATCCGCCCGACAGCAGCAGCCACGCAAACGAGCCCAGCGTGAGCAGCAGCAGGAACACGCCACCCGCATCCGCCACCTGGGCCGCCGTGACGGGCACCGCGCCCGTGTACATCCCGACCCCGAAGGCGACGAGCACCCCGACCGCCATGAGCATCCAGCGCAGCGCCGATTGCCGGAGGGCCGCGAACGCCTGGGGAGACGCGGCCGGCGCCGGCGCGATGCCGGCGTCGCCCAGGTTGCCCGCGCCCAGCATGTACTGCACTAGCCCGAACACCATCCCCACGCCCGCCGCGGCGAAGCCGAGGTGCCAGTTGATTTGCTGGCCGAGATAACCGCACACGAGCGGCGCGATGAACGCGCCGAGGTTGATCCCCATATAGAAGATGGAGAATCCGGCGTCACGTCGCGTGTCTTCGGGCGCATATAACTGCCCGACAACGACGCTGGCGTTCCCCTTCAGGAGGCCCGTGCCGACGACGATGAGGAAGAGGCCAAGGTAGAAGGTGGTGAGCGAGGGAATGGCCATGCTGAAGTGACCGCTGGCGATGAAGATGCCGCCGTAGAGCACGGCCCGCCGCTGGCCAATCAGCCGATCCGCGACCCACCCGCCTGGCAGCGCCGTCATGTACACCATCGAGGTGTAGAGGCCGTAGATAGCGCCCCCCTGTGCCGCGTCGAAGCCCAGGCCGCCGGCCGAGAGCGGTGCGGTCATGTAGAGGAGCAGCAGCGCCCGCATGCCGTAGAAGCTGAAGCGCTCCCACATCTCGGTGAAGAACAGGGTGGAAAGGCCGCGGGGGTGGCCGAAGAACCGACGATCCTGCGAGGTGGCAGTGGTCATAGGCTGCCGGCCATTGTACGCGCGGCTTGTGGTTTGAGGCCGCCGGGCGCGCAGGGGTCACAACCAGCGCCGGCCTCGCCAGACGGCCCGCGTTACACTGCTCATCACCGTGGCACTGGACGAATACCGCAGGAAGCGCGACTTCTTGAAGACGCCGGAGCCGGACGGGACCTCGCCCACCCGTCCGCCCAAGTCCGGGGCGGGACTGTTCTTCTCCGTCCAGAAGCACCTCGCGTCGCACCTGCACTACGACCTCCGCCTCGAGTGGAACGGCGTGCTGCTGTCGTGGGCCATCCCGAAGGGGCCCTCGATCGATCCCGCCGACAAGCGGCTGGCGATGCAGACCGAGGATCACCCGTACGACTATGGCAGCTTCGAGGGCGTGATTCCGGAGGGCTACGGCGCCGGCATCGTGATGCTGTGGGACCGGGGCACGTGGACGTCCCAGGTGCCGGACGTGGACGCCGCACTGGCCAGGGGCGATCTCAAGTTCAGCCTGGACGGCTACAAGCTGAAGGGCTCGTGGGCGCTCGTACGCACGCGGAGCTTCGGCAGCGGATCCAAGCCAGGTTGGCTGCTGATCAAGCACCGCGACGAATGGTCAGGGCCGCTCAACATCACCGAGTTCGCGCCGCTGTCGGTCAAGACGCCCGACGCCGACTTCGCCGACATCCTGGCGGCCGGCAATCCCGCCGTCTGGACGACCAATCCACCGGCGAAGAGCGGCGACACCGGCAAGCTGTTCCAGCGCATCATCCAGCAGGCCGTGGCGATGAAAGCCGGACGCGCCCGGGCGGCCCCCACGCCGGAACGAAGCCGCAAGCGGACAAAGAAGAAATCGCGGTAGCTATACCTAACGAGGCCCTGCCTCAGACCGTCGAGCATGTCGGGCGCTGAGCGGAGAGAGGGGCGGTCTGAGGCAGGGCCTCGTTACTCGTCAACCCAGGTGCGACCGCAGCGCATTCCGGAGATGGCGATCGGCCTCCTGGTCGAACGGCCGTGCCACCGCCCAGTCGTGCAGCCACACTGGCTGCCGGCGGCGCTCGGGCGGCTCCGAGGCGTAGCGCGGAATCACATGCGCGTGCAGGGCGGGCTCGACGTTGCCGAGCATCTCGTAGTTGAGCCGTTCGGCGCCGGTGACCGCCAGGACGGCATCGCCCACGCGCGCCATGTCATCGAGAAACTGCCGCCGGGCGTCGCCGGCGAGCGCGTTCAGGTCGGGCACCACCGGGTCGGGCAGCAGCAGGCAATAGCCCGGAAGGATCTGGGGGTCCCCCAGGATGACCCAGCCCGAAGACACGCGCGCCACCACGCGCGCCAACTCTCCGCGTCTCGCCTGCTCGACCAGCCGGTGGATCGCCGTCACGGTGCGGCGCCCTAGCCTAACAAGTGCCGGCTGAGCACCGCCCAGACGGCGTATGAGAGCCGCCGCCGGTCGTGGCGGGCGATCTCCGAGCGCCAGAACGCACCGCTCACCAGCTCGCACCCCTCTGGCAGGGTGCCCAGGGCCAGCGCCTCCTTGTGCTCGTCTCGGTAGCGGGCCAGCACCTCGTCTGCGGGCGTGCCCTCGTTGGCGATCACCACGTCGACCGGCCGGCCGATGGTGCGGCCGACCCATTCCACCGCGTCCTGCGCCGTGAAGCCGCGCATGCCTCGTCCTTCGGTCAGCAGGTTCGACACGAGGATGATCGGCCCCCGTACGGCCTGGAGCGCCTCAGCCACGCCATCGACGAGCAGGGTCGGCATCAGGCTCGTGAAGAAGCTGCCCGGCCCGATGATGGCTGCGTCGAACCCGCCGATGGCCTCGTGCACGGCCGGGTGGATGCGGGCGCGTGGATCGAGCCAGACCCGCGTGATCCGGTGACCGCGCTCGTGGCCCTCGTCCACTTCGACCTCGCCGCGGGTCACCGAACCGTCGGCGTATTCGGCGCAGAGCGTGGCCCGCTCGACGCTCACGGGCCAAACCCGTCCACGGCAGCCGAGCAGCGCGCGCAGGCCGCCGACGGCCGAGAGGAAGCTGCCACTGTACTGTTCCATCATCGAAAGCAGCAGGTTGCCCCCGGTGTGTCCGCCAAGGCGCGCGTGCTCGAGGGTGGGCAGCCGCGCCAGCAGCACGCGGCGCGCCTCGCCCTCGTTGCGAGCCAGCGCCAACGCGCAGCGGAGCACGTCGCCCGGCGGCAGCACCCCGAGTTCGTCTCGCAACTGCCCGGAACTGCCGCCCGAGTCGAACATGGTGACCACGGCGTTGGCTTCGAGCCACGGGTTGCGCTTGAGGCCGCCCAGCAAGGCGGGCAGGCCCGTGCCGCCCCCGAAGCACCCGACGTGAAGCTG
>JADZBZ010000180.1 GCA_020851835.1 Acidobacteriota bacterium | reverse complement strand
GTCGTCATGGGTTCGTGCACGGCGGGCGGCGCCTACGTGCCGGCGATGTCGGACCAGACCATCATCGTCAAGGGCACGGGCACGATTTTCCTCGGCGGGCCACCGCTGGTGAAGGCGGCCACCGGTGAAGAAGTGACCGCCGAGGAACTGGGCGGCGCCGACGTACACACCCGGCTCTCGGGCGTGGCCGACTACTTCGCCGAAGACGACGACCATGCGCTGCACCTGGCCCGCACCATCGTCTCGACGCTGAATTCCACCAAGCACCTGCCAGCCGACCTCGAAGCACCCGAGGATCCCGCCTACGACCCGGCCGAGCTCTACGGTATTGTCAACCTCGATCTCAGGAAGTCGTACGACGTCCGCGAAGTGATCACCCGCGTCGTGGACGGCTCTCGGTTCGACGAGTTCAAGGAGCGCTACGCCACGACGCTCGTCTGCGGCTTCGCCCGCCTGCACGGCATGCTCGTGGGCCTGGTCGCCAACAACGGCGTGCTGTTCTCGGAGTCGGCGCTCAAGGCCACGCACTTCATCGAGCTGTGCAACCTGCGGTCGATCCCGCTCGTCTTCCTCCAGAACATCACGGGCTTCATGGTGGGTCGGGAGTACGAACGCGGCGGCATCGCGAAGGACGGGGCCAAGATGGTCCACGCCGTGGCCAACTCGGTGGTGCCCAAGTTCACGGTCGTCATCGGCGGGTCGTTCGGCGCCGGCAACTACGGAATGTGCGGCCGCGCGTACGAGCCGCGGCTCCTCTGGATGTGGCCCAACGCCCGCATCTCGGTGATGGGCGGCGAACAGGCGGCCGGCGTGCTCACGACGGTCAAGCGCGATCAGCTCGCGCGAAACGGCAAGGCCTTTTCGGCTGATGACGAGGCCGCGATCCGCGACCCGATCCTCAGCAAGTACGAGACGGAAGGCTCACCCTACTACTCCACCGCACGGCTCTGGGATGACGGCATCCTGGACCCGGCCGAAACACGATCGGCACTGGCGCTGGGACTGTCGGCGGCCTTCAATGCACCCATTCCGCCACCCCGCTTCGGGGTGTTCAGGATGTAGGGCTCGTCGGATTCGCAGATGCACACGTTTTCGGGTTCGGACGGGTGATGAGCGATAACTTTCTGACCATCAGGCGCGAGGGACCGGTCGAGCACGTGACGCTCAATCGGCCCGACGTGCGAAACGCGTTCAACGAGCAGGCGATTGCCGAGCTGGCGTCGTGGGCCGCCGGCGCGGCCGTGGACCCGGGGCTCCGCGTGGTCGTGCTCGCGGGAGCCGGCAAGGTATTCAGCGCGGGCGCCGACGCCGCGTGGATGGCGAAGATGGCCGGCTACAGCCACGACGACAACGTGAAGGATGCGGAAACGGCGGCGGCGATGTTCCGGGCCATCAACACACTGCCCTGCGCCGTGATCGGGCGGCTGCACGGGGCGGCGCTCGGCGGCGGGTCCGGCCTCGCCGCGGTGTGCGATATCGTCGTCGCCGCCGAGCACACGGTTTTCGGATTCACCGAGACCAGGCTGGGCATTCTGCCCGCCATGATTTCGCCGTTCGTGCTGCCCAAGATCGGCGTCTCGGCCGCCCGGGAGCTGTTCCTGACCGGAATGCGTTTCGACGCCGCGCGCGCCCGGGAGATTGGCCTGGTCCACGCGGTCGTACCGGAGAGCCTGCTCGACGAGGCCGTGCAGCGATATGTCGCCGAGGTGCTCTTGGCCGCGCCGACCGCGGTCGCCGCGGCCAAGGCCCTGATCCCCCGCGTGTGGGGCCAGGCACCAGAGGAGGTGGCCGCGCTGACCGCCGGCGCCATCGCCGCCCAGCGCGTCTCACCCGAGGGGCAGGACGGCCTGCTCGCGTTTCTCGAGAAGCGCCGGCCCGGCTGGGTGGTCGAGGCCATCGCGCCGCGAGGCGCGCGACCGTGATCAAGCGCCTGCTGATCGCCAACCGCGGAGAGATCGCGGTGCGGATCATCCGCGCGTGCCGCGAGCTGGGCGTGGAAACCGTGGCCGTCTTTTCCGATGCCGACGCCCATGCGCCGCACGTCTTGGCCGCAGACGCGGCCGTAGGTCTCGGTCCTCCGCCGCCGCGTAAGAGCTATCTGAAGGTCGACAACCTGATCGACGCGGCCCGCGACTCAGGGGCTGATGCCGTCCATCCGGGATACGGCTTCCTGTCCGAGCGCGCGCATTTCGCGCGCGCGTGCGAAGAGGCCGGGCTCATCTTCGTCGGCCCGCCCTCCTCTGCCATCGAGCGCATGGGCTCCAAGGTCGGTGCCCGGCGCCTGATGCAGGAGGCGGGCGTCCCGGTGGTGCCGGGCGAGGCGCCCGAGGACCAGGGCGATCGCGCGTTGATCGCCGCAGCCGAGCACGTCGGCTTCCCGCTGCTGGTGAAGCCATCCGCCGGCGGCGGCGGCATCGGCATGAAGGTCGTCCGCGACCTCGCCGCGCTCGCGCCGGCGATTGCCCAGGCGCGGCGCGAGGCCCAGGCCGCATTCGGGGACGGCACGCTCTACATCGAACGCCTCGTCAAGCGGCCCCGTCACGTGGAAGTCCAGATTTTCGCGGATGCCCATGGCGCCGCCGTCCACCTCTTCGAACGCGAATGCTCGGTGCAGCGGCGCCACCAGAAAATTATCGAGGAAAGCCCTTCACCCGCCCTGACGCCCGCGCTCAGAGCGCGCATGGGCGAAGCGGCCGTCAGCGCCGCCAGGGCCGCCGGCTACCGCAACGCGGGGACGGTGGAGTTCCTGCTGGAGAGCGCCGGGGACCAGGCGCGATTCTACTTTCTGGAGATGAACACCCGCCTGCAGGTGGAACACCCGGTCACGGAGATGGTGACGGGAGTGGACCTCGTGCACGCCCAGATCAGGGTGGCTTCCGGCGAGGCGCTGCCCTGGACGCAGTCCTCGCTCGCTCAGCGAGGCCACGCCATCGAGTGCCGCGTGTACGCCGAAGACCCCGCACACGGCGACCTGCCCCAAGCGGGCCGGCTGCTGATGTACCGGGAGCCGCAGGGACCAGGCATCCGTATCGACAGCGGGGTGGTCGAAGGCAGCGAGGTCTCGGTGCACTACGACCCGTTGCTGGCCAAGCTCATCGTGTCGGCCGAAACACGCGAGGCCGCCCGGCGGCGCGCCGTCGAGGCGCTCGGCCGGTTTATTCTGCTCGGCGTTCGGACGAACATCCCTTTTCTCCTGCAACTGCTCCAGCATCCCCGTTTCGTCGAGGGTGCGATCGACACTGGCTTCCTCGACCGTGAGGGCGCATCCGCGCGGCAGGCCCTGTCGGCCGACGTGCCGATGGCGGCACTGGCGGCGGCTGCCTACCGCGTGGCGCCGGACCGACCGGCCGGCCGCGGCTCCGCGAACCCGGCCGCGGATCCCTTCATGACGCTGGCCGGGTGGCGCGGCTGATGACGACGCTGACCTTGCGCCTGGACGGCCGCGAAGTCGTCGCCCGCGTGGACGTGTCCGGCCAGGTGTTCATCGACGACCAGGCGCTCATGGTGACGCCGAGCGGCGACGGGCTCTATCTCGTGTCCGACGGGACACGGCGGTGGCCCGTGGCCGTGGCCGCATCGGGCGACACGTGCTGGGTGTCGATTGGCGGACAGGTGGCGGTCATCGAGGTGGAGAGCGGTCGCCGCCGCACCCCGCGCCGGAAGTCGGTCCGGGCCGACGCGTTGATGGCGCCGATGCCAGCTACCGTCGTGAAGGTGCTGGCCGAGCCCGGGCAGACCGTGGTCGAAGGCGACACCCTGCTGGTCCTGGAGGCCATGAAGATGGAACTGCCCGTCCGCGCGCCACGCGCCGGCGTCGTCGGGGCGATTCGGTGCACGGCGGGGGAACTGGTCCAGCCGGGCATCGCCCTGGTCGACCTGGAATAGCGCCGTGGTACTCCCCGCTCGCGTCACCGTTGTCGAGGTCGGTCCCCGGGACGGGCTCCAGCACGAGTCCGGCGTCGTGTCCACTGCCGCCAAGATCGCGTTCGTCGATGCGCTCTCGGCCGCCGGCCACGCCGTCATCGAGGTGTCGGCCTTCGTGTCGCCGAAGTGGGTGCCGCAGATGGCCGACGCCGCCGAGGTGTTCGCCGGCATCACGCGGCGGGACGGTGTGCGCTATACGGCGCTGGTGCCCAACCTCGCGGGTCTGGCCCGCGCCGCCGCTGCGGAGGTCACCGAGATCGCCATCTTCGCCGCCTCATCCCAAACCTTCAGCCGGCGCAACATCAACCAGTCCATCGACGAATCGCTGGCGACCTACCGGGCGGTGTGCGATGCGGCGCTCGCACAGGGCCGGCGCGTTCGCGGCTATCTGTCCACGTGCTTCGGCTGCCCCTTCGAAGGCCCGGTGCCGCCCGCGCGAGTGGCCGAGGTGGCGGCGCGGCTGCTGGACCTGGGCGTGTTCGAAGTCGCCATCAGCGACACCATCGGCGTGGCCCACCCCGGGCAGATTCCGGAGGTGCTCGACGCCGTGACGGCGCGCGTGCCGCTGGCTCAGGTCGCGCTGCATCTGCACGACACACGCGGTACGGCCCTGGCCAACGTGCTGGCAGGCCTGCAGTACGGCGTCACCACGTTCGACAGTGCCGCCGGCGGGCTGGGTGGCTGTCCTTACGCGCCGGGCGCCTCGGGCAACCTCGCCACCGAAGATCTCCTCTACATGCTGCACGGCATGGGCATCGCGACCGGTGTGTCGCTCGACGGCGTCGCCGCCGCCTCGCGGGCGCTCGCCGGCGCCATCGGCCATCCCCTGCCGTCGCGGTATCTCCAGGCGGCCGTCCGGCCCGTGTAATCTAGCGGGATGGACGCCGGTCGGCGTGACTTCATTCTCGGGGCGGCGGCCACGTGTGCTGCGCTGGTGCTGCCATCGCGCGTCGTCGCGCGGCAGCCACCTCCCGCGGCCGGTGGTCCTCGCGCGCACGAGTTCGTCTTCGCCCGCTTGCGATACGACTCCGGCGACTGGGACTACAACCCGAAGGTGGCCGCCAACGTACTCAACTCGCTGGTCGAGTACACGAACATCCCGGTGTACTCCGAGGAGGTAATCATCACGGCCGACTCCGAGGAGCTCGACGGCTTTCCATTCCTCTTCATGACCGGACACAAACTGGTGCGCTTCAGCGAGCCGGAGCGCGAGCGCCTGCGGCACTGGGTCGAGGGCGGTGGCCTGCTGTTCTCCGATGACTGCAACCACGACGTGGCGGGGCTCTTTGCGACCTCGTTCGAGGCCGAGATGCGCCGCATCTTCCCAGCGCCGGAAACCCTCGACAAGATCCCGAGCAGCCATCCGCTGTATCGCGCCTTCTTCGTCTTCGCCGAAGGACCGCCGCAAACCTCGCACGAACTGAACGGGTGGGGTGACGACCTCGTACACGACTACCTGAGAGGCGTCGAGCACGCCGGCCGCCTGGGCGTCATCTACTCGAACAAGGACTACGGATGCGAGTGGGACTACGACTGGCGAAACAAGCGCTTCCAGCGGGATGACAACACCCGGTTCGCCGTCAATATCGTCAGCTATGCGATGACCGCATGACGGACGGGTGCGCCGGCGGCGGGTGGGGCGGCTCCGATCGGCCCGGCCGTCCGTGCCGCCCCGGGCCGGGCAACCCTGGCTAACTGAACGCGGCGCCCACCATGATCCGCCGGATGCGGCACCAGGGCGACCCGTGCGACGGGTGGTTGATCTGCACGGGCTGCCCTTTGGCATCGCCCGTCGTGCCGAACATCTCCCAGTGCTCCTGGCCGGTGATGGCGTCGAGGTTCTGCCAGAAGTCCGTGGTGATGGCGTTATAGGTGACGTCGCTCACCATGCGCGTCTTCTTGCCGTTCCTGATCTCCCAGAACGCGTCGCCCCCGAACTGGCCGTTGAAGCGCTGCTGGTCGATGGAATAGCTCCCCCGCCCGTCGATGAGCACGCCGTCCTTCGTATCGGCGATGATCTCGTCCGGCGTGGGCGAGCCGGGCGGCCCCGGCTCCACGTGCACGTTCGGCATGCGGAGAAACGGGTAGTTTCGCCACGACGTCGCGAAGGTGCAGCCTCGCGATTCCTTCTCGCCAATGTAGTGCGCGGTTTCACGATTGGTCTGCAGCCCCACGAGCCGACCCTCACGCACCAGGGGCCACGACTGCGACCGCACTCCGTCATCGTCGTAGCCGACGGTGCACATCCCGCCGGCCATCGTGCGGTCGGCCGTGACGTTGAACAGCTTCGAGCCCATCATGCGCTTGCCGATGTCGTCCATCTTCACGAAGCTGGTGCCCGCGTAATTGGCCTCGTAGCCGACCACGCGGTCCAGTTCGGTCGGATGAGCCACAATCTCGTGGATCGTCAGCATCGCGTGATTCGGGGTCATGATGACGTCCTTCAACCCAACGCCCACCGGCGGCGCCGTACAGTGCTCGATGGCCTCGGCGCAAATCCGCTCGACGTTCTCGAGCATGCGGCCTTCGGTCACTACCTCGTACCCGGCCGTTCTGGGCGCGACGGAGAAGGTGCGCGACTTGAACCTGCCGTCCTTGATGGCCGACACGGTGAACCCGGGAGCCGTTCGCCAGATTTCCTGCTCGATGTACGACCCCTCGGACGTCGCCAGGTACTTCCACTCGTAGTCGAAGGCCATCGACGACTGGACGCGCGTGATGCCGGGCACCTTCAGCGCCGCCTCGTTGACTTGCATCAGGAAGGCAATCTTGTCGTCCAGTGACACGTCTTCGGGCTTGATCGTCACCGGGACGGCCCAGTAATCCGTGTAGGCGGGCACCGAGGCCAGCTCGACTTCGAAGCGTTTGCTCACGGCGCTGGCTTTCGCCACATCGGCCGCGCGGGCCGTGATCCGCTTGATCTCGCCTTCGGTCACGATGGGACTGCTGGCAAACCCCCAGACGCCGCTGTGAATCACGCGGACGCCGAATCCGGCGCTCTCTTCATGCCCGCCCGCGCCGAAGCCGAAGCTGTCGACGACGATGCGGTCGCGCACGGCCACGCTGTCGTTCACGTTGCGGGTGAAGCGGATGTCGGCGTAGGTGCAGCCCAGGCGTTTCGCCTCGGACAACGCCGTGTCCGACAGTCCCTTGAAGCGTGAGGCCAGCACCTGCCCGCGCGGAGACTGCGCGATCAGGTCGCCGACGAGATCGCTGGCGTAGAGCGCCACGCCCGCAGCGCTCAGCGTCTTCACGAAATCGCGTCTCTGCATCGCTACACCGCTGGCGAAATGGACGTCATCGTGAAATCCTCGAGCTTCATCGGCGGAACCAGTGCCGTACCCGGATTGTCGTAGGCTTCGCCGGTGTGCATGGGGATGGGCCGGCCCAGCATCGAGATGTTGTTGAAGCTAACGGCCGGCGACTCGTTCCACCGGAAGTTCTGCACCGGGCCGACGACCTCGCCGTTCTCGATCAGGAACAATCCATCGCGCGTCATGCCGGTGTTGAGCAGCGTCATCTGATCCACCGGCCGGATGTACCAGAAGAACGACACCAGCAGCCCGCGCTTCGTGGACCGGATCATCTCGTCCACCGTGGCAGTACCGCCCTCCATCACCAGGCTCATGTTGGGCGTGGTACCGGTCGGATTCGTCTTCTGGCGCTGGGCCCAGAAGCGATCGTAGAAGAGGTTCTTCACCACGCCCTTCTCGATCCAGGTCACGCTGCGAGCCGGCAGGCCGTCCTGCCCGATGGGCGACTGCCGGAGGACGGGGTTGCCGATCTCGCTGCGGAGGGTGAAGTTGTCACCGAAGAGCTTCTCGCCCTGCCGCGTCTCCCCATGCGCCTTGCCGCTCATGAAGCTGCGCCCCTCTTGCGCCGCGCGGGCATTGAGGGAGCCGAGCATCAGCGACAGGTAGCGCGCCGCAGGGCGGGGTTCGAGGATGACGGTGTAGTTACCGGGCTCGATGGCTCGAGGCTTCGCCGACTTCAGCGCCTTGTCCGCGGCCACTTCGGTGAGCATCGCCGCGTCGATGTTCCCGATGTCCTTCACGCCCGTCGTGCCCGCCCACCCCGACCCGGTCTGGTCCGGTGTGCGACACGTCAGGATGAAGCTCGCATCGGCATAGTGAAAGTAAGTGAAGAGGCCTTTGGAGTTGGCTTTGGCGTCCACCCAGTCGAACTTCGGAATGTACCCGGCGCCCAGCACGCCTCTCTTCTCGCAGATGTCCGTGCTCACTTTCACCATCTGTGCCCGCTCGGCCGGACCGAAGTTCACCGCCGAGGACAGCGCCGCATCCACCTCGACGTACTGCTGCGGCGGCTCGATCAGCGGCATGACCTCGGGGTTCTCCGGCTTGCGTTGGGCCAACGCCTGCACGGCCTCGATCGTCCGCTTCAGCGATGAGTCGTCGAACTGGTGCGTGGTGGCCGTCGCCGTCTTCTTGCCGTAGTAGACCGTGATCTGGATTTCCTGATCGTTCTCGATGAGGTTGGCGGTGATGCTGGAGTTGGCATAGCGCGTCGCGGCACGCTCGCCCCCGGAGAAATCCACCTCTACGGCGTCGGCCTTGCACATGTCGAGCACCTTGTCGGTGATCGTCTTCACTTCATCGCGCGAATAGGACATGTTCCCGAACCTCGAACCCAGAGAACGGCGCACGGCAGACCTGCAAACTTCCGGTAATGTATCACCGCAGCCCGGCGCGCCGGCGCAGCCACCACTCGCTTCCCAGGCACACCGCGAGCGGCAGCAACCACCAGGGCGATCGCATCGGATAGCGCGCCTCGGGCGTCCGGATGTCGCTGCCGAGCGAGAGGAGGGCGTCGGTAAGCGGCGTCAATCGACGGTTGGAGACCACCAGTCCGCCCGTCCGGGCCACCAGTGCCTCGACCTCGCTTCCGTCTCCCGCGTCCGCCGACGCCGGCACCTGCGTCACCACGACGTCGGCTCGTCCCTCGCCCAGCCCGCTCAGCCCCGCCGTTACCTCGCACCGCGTCGCGCCCGCAGGCACACGCGCGCGCCCCTGAAAGGTGCCGGGGCCATGGTCGGGCCAGAGTCGCACCGCCACCTCCACTGCCCCGCCGCACTTCAGCCGGGCGCTCACCGTACGCGTCAGGAAGTCCTGCACGCTGCGGGCCGTGAGCTGAACGCGCAGGTCGTCGCCCGCCATCGCCACGCGAGGCTCGGCCGTCACGACCAGCGCCGGGCCCGCAGCCTGGGCCAGGCGCGCAACGGTGTCGCGCCAGAAGGCGTCGAAGCCCGCGCCGGCCTCGCGATGCCGCCAGGCGTCGAGCGCACCCACCACGACGACGCGCCCAAGGCCCACGGGCGTCGACACGACAGCCGGTCCCGCGTCGCCGGTCGCAATCACCTCGTCGAAGCGGCTCATGCTCTCGGCGATGAGCCACTCCCGCGCCTCCAGCCCCCCTGCACGGGAGACGGTCGGGGCCACTCGCTCGCGCCACACCTGCGCCAGCAGGCGGGTCACGGGACCCGAGAATGCGCGATCCGGCACCAGAATCAGCGCTCCGCCCCGCTGGCGGACAAACGCGTCGAGCCGGTCGACATCACTGGCGCTCAGCGCCTCCGGCGCACCCACGAGCACCACGTTCGCCCGATCGAGCCATTCCGCGTCCAGGGTCAGCGGCGAGGCCGCCGTGCGCGCAGTCACGCCTGGTGCCACGTCGGTGCGGGCGTCGACGGCGAAGCGCCGATCGCCTTCGATCGCGCGCCGCGCGAAGGTGGCGGCCCATGACGGGCGGGGCTCGATCTCCAGGATGGGCCACCGGCCGTCGGCCACGGCAACGGCGGCGCGAGCTTCGTTGTCGAGTCCCGTCTCCTCGGCTCCTGGCTCCAGGGACGCCTTGGCCACCAGCGTCCGCGTCCCCGCCGAGACCGGCCACCAGGGCACCTCGACGCGCGCCTCGCCATCGCCGGTCCAGCGATACACCGCCTCGCCAACCACCGCACCGCCATCCATCAGCCGCACGCGCGTGTCGCGTCCGTTCACGCCCTGTCCTCGCAGCCCCACGACCGCGTCCCCCGACGCCGCGGTGTGCGCCGCCGACAGGGTGAGGCCCGTGACGGTGACGTTCGGCGTCAGCGCCTCGCCCACACGCACCAGAAACGTGGGGCCCCGGCGATCGGCCGGTGCGCGTCCGTGGGCCCCGCCGCCGCTGACGATGACGCAAGGCCGCTGCGCGTCGCACGGCAGGCGTCCCGACGCCGGCGACTCGTGGAGGTGAACCTCTCCCGCCGCCCCAAGCGCCGTGGCGATGGCCTGCCCCGCCTCGCGTACACGTTCGCCGATGGTGGCCGTTCCAGCCCGGTCGGCGGGCATGGCGTCCCGATCGGACTGCAGCAGCGCGACATCGACCGCCACGGGCTGGCGCGGCGCGACCACGATCGGCGGGTCGAGCCAGCACAGGAGTACGATGCCGAGGGCCGTCAGGCGCAGCAACTCGGCCAGCCTCACCGCTGCCTCCGCGCGCGGCTTTCCTCGGCCCACCAGCCGCGCAAGGCGCCCGGCGGTTCGGCGAGCAAACCGCTCACCTGGGGCGCCAGCGACCCGAGTGCCCGCGCCGCCACGCGATTCATCGCGTCCAGCGCGGCCGCCCGCCGCGTTTCGGCGGAGTCGGCCGAGGCCAGGGCGGCGGCCACCGCGCGCCAGTCGGGCGACTGCAGGTCGAGCGACGCGAAGTTCGCCACCAGGGTGGGCGTCGCCGCAGCGCCCGTCTCGGCCACCGGCACCAGTTCCGCCATCACCGCCCGCTCGGCGGCCAGCGTGTCGCCGTCGGTTCGGGTGGGCGGACGCGCGAACGACCCAGCCTGGCGGCGGTCGCCGCTCAACCGGCGGGACAGGTCGATACGGGCGCGCTCAGGCAGCGTGCGCAGAAAGTAGCGGCGGCGATCGAAGGCCCGCTGCAGTGCCTCGAGGGCGGTACGTTCGAACACCAGCGCGCCGGCCGTGTCGCCGGCCATCAACCGCGCCTCAGCCCGGGACATCTGCGTGATCGCCCGCAGCATCTCGGCCCGCCCGCGATTCTCGAGCCGCCCCTCCTGCAACTCGTCCGCGTGGGCCGCCTCTTCCACTTCGTCCTGTACCTCGCCGCCGCTCAGGAATACGACCTCGGACCTGACCATCCGCTGCTCCATGGCCAGTAGCGCCGTCTGCTCGCCCCACTCGGCTGCCGCGTGCCCCGCTCGCTGGGCCTGCAGGCGCTCGGTCTCGACGATCACCATCTGCTGGCTGATGGCGTAGCGCCGGTCTTGGTCCGGCAAGGCGAAGCCGGCCGACGCGATCTCGAGTCGCCGCCCGATCTCGACGGTGTAGGACTCGGACGAGGCCCAGTCGGATACCGGATTGACGTCCTTCGCCACGGCCCGATAGGCGATGGCATCACCGTCGCCGAGGCCCAACGATGCCAACGACCACGTCGCGTGGGCGGTCCATCGCCGGTGGTCCTGCCGCTCCACCTCGAGCGGCACGCGGCCCTCGGAAAACGTGAACGTTTCGCCTGAGCCCGACAGCCGCGTGAACCGCAGCTCGAGCGCACTCACGCCGTCGGCGTCCTCGGCCTCGACCTGCACCTTCACCACGTGCGCCGCCGAACCAAAGGCCAGGTCGCGCCCGGGTGCCGCAATCCGCACGCGCGGCGGCAGGTCCGGCACCACGACGACCGGCAGCAGCCGCGTGTCGGTCGCCACACCGGCGGAATCACCAGTCGCGACCACCAGCGTCGTCGTGGCGCCGGGCGACCACTGCACCGTGAACAGCCCAGAGGCGTCACGATGGAGGGCCCGCGCGTCAGCGCCCGCCTCCTGCACCCAGACCATTCCCGTCGTAGCCCCGACATCGAGCCGCAACAGGCTGCCGGCACGAACCGTCAGCTCGGCAGGGTCGTCCACGGTCTGGGGCGGCTCGCCCAGGTAGGGTGGCGGCGTCACGACGGCCTGGAGTCGCGTGAAACCGGTGGGGCCGCCGGCGGCAGCGTCACGAACCTCGCCCGGTCCGGCCGTCCGCAGGGCCATCCCCACCACGGCGCCGGCGCACCCCGCTGCCAGGGCCATCATCGCCAGCGGACGTCCCAGGGGCACGATGCTCGCGGGGACCAGTCCGGTAACCCGCTCGGCCGCCTGCCGTGCCACTTCCACCGGCATGCGCGCCGTCGCCCGGCCGGGGGCGGCGCTCAGCTCCACGGCGGTAATCAGCAGGTTGTCGAGACCCGGCACGCGCGCTTCGACCAGCCGCGCCACCCTTGCCGGCGTCCACGACCTCCAGCTGCGCCGCAGGCCAGCTGCGACAATCGCGGCTCCCAGGGTGAGGCCCGCGACCGCGCCGTGCGCGATCGCTCCACCCATGAGGAGGCCAGAGGCCGTGGTCCCCGCCAGCACGATCGCGGCCGCCACCAGGGCCCGCAGCGCGTCCACGCTCCGCAGCCGCAGGCGAAGGCGTTCGACGAGCATCGTCACGCCCATGCCCGCCCCCGCCTCACCCACGTTTCGACCGCCAGCAGCAGCAGCACGAAGGCCCAGAGGGCCCGCCGATCGCCGTGGTCGTCGGGCCGGGCCGCACCGACGGGGCGCGTCGGCCGCGCGAGCGCGCCGAGTTCGGTGTCGGTCATGACGTCTGGCTCCCATCCGTCGAGGGGCGCCGCCAGCCGCGTCTCGATGTCCGAGGCAAGCCGCTCCACGTCGCCGGGCCAGTCCAGCGCGATCGGCTCCATGAGGCCGGCCGGCGGGAGCCTGAGCCCGCGGCGAAGTACGGCCCGCAGTGCCGCCTCGGCCTCGTCGCGCTGGCCCGCCGGCGCGTCGACGCGAATCGGGACCACGTCGACGGGCGCGGCCGCCACTTCGTGGACGACCGTCGCGCCGGTTCCCAACGTCAGATGTTCGGTGACCCGCACGACACGGTCACCCCGCAGCTGCAGCCGGATGATCTCACGTTCGCGCCGACTGCCGCCGTCGCTCGTGCGGACCAACCGCACGCCGACGCCGTCGGGGACGTCCACGAAGTCGGCCGCATCCACGGACCCGCGCTTGAACGCCCCAAGCACCACGATCTCGCGCGTGGTCGCGCTCTGCTCGTCCAACCACCGGAGGGCGTCGTGCACGGCGTCGCGCACCCGCTCACGTGCGAACGTCTCACCCGGTCTGGCCGATCGAAGTTCGTCGTCCGGAGGTGCCGCCCGATCGTCGAGCACCACGGCCCTCGCCACGCGCGCGGTCCACGCAGCCTGCCGCGCCGGCGTGACGAAGACAGGGCCGGCCCACGCCGCCACGGCGACCAGCACCAGGACGATGCGCAGGAGCAGCAGCGGCCAGTCCTGGATCGATCGGCGGGTCACGGCGGAGAGACGTGTCGGCTTCAAGAAGCGGACCGAAGGAAACCTGATCCGCCGGCTGCGATCGCGGGACAGCAAGTGGATGGCAATCGGTACGGCGGTCGCTCCGGCCAGCAGCCACACCCATGGCTCGAGGAAGGCGATGCCCATCAGGCGGCGCTCCGCCGCGACACGAGGAAGAGGCGCAGCGCACGCTCCAGCGGCTCGCCGGTAACCACGCGCACGTAGCCGAGGCCCTCGCGCCTGACCGCGGTTTCGAAGCCGTCGAGCCAGCGCGCGATTCTTGTCTCGTAGTCCGCACGAGCCCGTTCGGCTTCGACGACGACGCCGCGCCCCGTCTCGGCATCAACCAGCTCGACAACGCCCATCTGGGGCAGACGCACCTCGTCGGCCGACAGTGTCTGCACGACGATCATTTCGTGACCCCGGCGCGCCAGCCGGCGCAGGGCCGTCAACGCCTGCGCGTCGTCGTAGAAATCCGAGACGGCCACCACCAGGCCCCGTCGGTGCAGCAGCGACGCGGCGCGGTCGAGCCCTGCGGC
>JADZBZ010000179.1 GCA_020851835.1 Acidobacteriota bacterium | reverse complement strand
TGTCGTTCTACTTCAAGGCACCGATGCACGCCAAAGAGGTCTACCCGGAGCACGACTTGTTCATCCAGCTGATGAAGCTGAAGAACACGCTGCGCTACTTGAAGGGCGAGGAACTCATCACGCACCTCGGCCTCGAGTACTACGACTGATTCCACCGATCCGGAATCGGCGGCGACCACCGCATTCCCGCGGCCCGTGCCAGCCCCGGCCAGACGTGAGGTGGCGAATCGGCAATCCCGGTTAATATCCCCCCATGCTGCAACCGGCCCTCCTCGGCGGCGTGGCGCTGGGCATCTTGTCGGCGCTGCCGGTCATCAACCTGGCCAACTGCTGTTGCGCCTGGGTGCTGTTTGGCGGCGGGCTGGCCGCCTATCTGTTGCAGCAGCAGAGCCCGGCGCCGATTTCGGCCGGAGACGGCGCCCTGGTCGGGCTCGCCGCCGGTGCCATCGGTGCGGTGGTGTGGACTCTGGTGTCAATCCCGCTCAGCGCCGCGCTCATCCCGTTCCAGGCCGACCTGCTCGAGCGTGCGCTCTCGAACGCGCGCGACATGCCGCCCGAAGCGCGCGCGTTTCTGGAGAGCCTGCGAAGCGCTCCCGTCATGGGCGCGGCGGCCGTCGTCGGGTTTTTCATCAAGCTGTTTGCGAGCAGCCTGTTCGCGATGATTGGCGGTCTGTTCGGCGCTCTCATCTTCCGCAAGAACGTGGCGGCCCCGCCGGTGGCGCTTGCCGGACCCTCGTTCCGGCCGCCGCCGATTCCTCCCGGCGGCCCGCCCACGGAGTGATCTACAGCGCGACCCCACTCGACCCGATAGGGAGGGTGCCGATGCCCCCAGGCTACGAATCGTTCTTCGGCCTGTTCGAACGGCCTTTCAGTCTGACCCCCGACGCCCGGTATCACTTCCGCAGCCGGACGCACGCTCGTGCCCTGGCCGGGCTGTCCACCGGGCTGGCGCGAGGCGCCCCGCTCCTGCTCCTGACGGGCGATCTCGGTACCGGCAAGTCCACGCTCTGCCGTGCTCTGGCGCGCACCTTCCAGCGAGACACTCGGGTCAGCTATGTCACCAACGCCCTGTTGTCACCGGACGAGCTGCTGGTCCGGCTCTGCCAGGACCTGGGTGCCGTGCCTCTTGGGGAGACCGGGGACCTGGACGAGTCCGGCACGGCAGACCCGGGCCAGCAACTGGCCAGCCTGCTCCGCAACCGTGCCGGGCGGCCTCCGCTGGTGCTCATCGACGAGGCGCACCTGCTCCCTCGTCTGACCGTGGACAGCGTGCTCGGTCTCGCGGCGCTCGAGGCTGACGGACGGCCTCTCGTCCAGATCGTGTTGGCGGCCCAGCCGCCGGCCCTGGGCTCGCCCACCTTGCCGCGCGCGATCGAAGATTCGGTGGTGCATCGTGCGCGGTTGACGCCCCTCGACCGCGACGAGTGCGGGCCATACATCCAGCACCGCTTCCACGTTGCTGGCGGCGGTCCCATCGGCATCGGGGCTCGCACGGTGGACGTCCTGTTCGCGCTCTCGGGTGGCATTCCGCGCCTGGTCAACCTGCTTTGTGAGCGCGCCCTCCAGGAGGCGGCCGCCGTGGGCATTCGCCGGCTGGAACCCTCGATGTTCGAAACGGCAGCCTCGGCGCTCGAACTGCAGCGGCTGCGCGCCCGCCGGTTCCGCTGGTTCGGCAATCAACGCGCCGCGCAAGCCTAGGGGGCGCCGGCCGCGGATGGCCCCTATAATGCCCTAATGTCCGAGATAGACGCACTCCTCCGCGAAGACCGCTCCTTCGAACCTTCAGCCGAGTTCAGGGCCGGAGCGCACGTCACCGACCCCGAAGTGTACGCACGCGCCGAGAAAGATCCCGAGGCGTTCTGGGAAGCCTTTGCCCGCGAGCTGGACTGGACGGCACCGTGGACGCGGGTCCTCGACTGGAAGCCGCCCCACGCCCAGTGGTTCGTGGACGGAAAGATCAACGCGAGTGCGAACTGTCTGGATCGCCACATCGGTACCTGGCGCCGGAACAAGGCCGCCTTCATCTGGGAAGGTGAGCCGGGTGACCGCCGGACGCTCACCTATTTCGATCTCTATCGGCAGGTCTGCCAGTTCGCCAACGTCCTGAAGGATCTCGGCGTGGGCAAGGGCGATCGGGTGGCCCTCTACATGCCGCTCGTTCCAGAGCTGGCGATTGCGATGCTGGCCTGCGCGCGCATCGGCGCCGTGCATTCGGTGGTGTTCGGGGGGTTCTCGGCCGAGTCGCTTCGCGATCGGATCAACGATGCTCAGGCCCGCCTGCTCGTCACGGCCGATGGCGGGTACCGGCGCGGCGCCATCGTGCCGTTGAAGAAGATGGCAGACGAAGCGCTGGCCGAGACACCGAGCATCGAGCACGTCGTGGTAGTGCGGCGTGGTTACGCGGACATCCCGGTCCACATGAAGGAGGGGCGCGACCGCTGGTACCACGAGCTGATGGATGGCGCACCGATAACCTGTCCCGCCGAACCGATGGACGCGGAGGACATGCTGTACATCCTCTACACCTCAGGTACCACCGGCAAGCCGAAAGGCATCGTGCACACGACCGGCGGGTATCTCGTGGGCGTGTATGCGACGACGAAATGGGTGTTCGACCTGCGGGACGATGACGTGTTCTGGTGCACGGCCGACATCGGCTGGGTCACCGGGCACAGCTACGTGGTGTACGGCCCGCTGACCAACGGCGCCACGGTGGTGATGTACGAGGGCGCGCCGGACTGGCCCGAAAAGGACCGCTTCTGGCAGATCGTGGAGCGCTACGGCGTCACGATCCTCTACACGGCGCCGACGGCCATCCGGGCGTTCATGCGATGGGGAACCCAGTGGCCCGCGAAGCGCGACTTGTCGTCGCTGCGTCTGCTCGGATCGGTGGGTGAGCCCATCAACCCCGAAGCCTGGGTCTGGTATCACCTGAACGTCGGCGGCAGCCGCTGCCCTGTCGTAGACACCTGGTGGCAGACCGAGACGGGGTGCATCCTCATCACGCCACTACCGGGCATTACGCGGACCAAGCCGGGGTCGGCGACGCAGCCCTTCCCCGGCATCACGGCGCAGGTGCTCAGCGAAAAGGGTGTGCCGGTGCAGGTTGGGGGCGGCCTGCTGGCGCTCACGCGTCCGTGGCCCGCCATGCTGCGCGGGATTTACGGTGATCCCGAACGCTACGTGACGCAGTACTGGAGCCGCTGGTCGCCTGACGTCTACTTCACCGGTGATGGCGCAAAGCTCGACGAGGACGGCTACTACTGGCTGCTCGGGCGCGTCGACGACGTGCTGAACGTGGCGGGCCACCGCATCGGTACGATGGAAGTGGAGAGCGCTCTGGTGGACCATCCCAAGGTTGCCGAGTCGGCCGTGGTCGGCCGTCCGCACCAGATCAAGGGCCACGCGCTGTGCGCGTTCGTGACCGTGAAGGAGGGCGTCCATCTGTCGGAGGGCCTGGCCGACGAGCTCAAGGCGCACGTGGCTCACAAGATCGGTGCGATTGCCCGCCCCGACGACATCATTTTCGCCGCCGACCTGCCCAAGACGCGGTCGGGCAAGATCATGCGCCGCCTGCTGCGCGACATCGCCGAGGGCAAGGCCCTGGGCGACACGACGACGCTGGCCGACCCGTCGGTGGTGGCCCGGCTTCGCGACCAGTACCAGGACGAGGCGTAGGGAACCGCCGCCTCAGCCTGGACGTCCATTAGACTGGATCCCATGGCGCTCATCGAGACTCGAGACCTCTGGAAGACCTACGTGATGGGCGATGAGGAAATACACGCCCTGAAGAGGGTGTCCATCACCATCGAGCGCGGCGAGTATGTGGCCATCATGGGGCCGTCGGGCTCGGGCAAGTCGACCCTCATGAACCTCATCGGCTGCCTCGACACGCCGTCGAAGGGCACCTACCTGCTGAACGGCGAGGAGGTGAGCCTCATGAACGACAACGAGCTGGCCCGCATCCGGAACGAGGAAATCGGGTTCGTCTTCCAGACCTTCAACCTGCTGCCGCGCGCCACCGCGCTCCACAACGTCGAGCTGCCCCTGGTCTACGCAGGCATTTCCCGGAAGGACCGGCTCGATCG
>JADZBZ010000178.1 GCA_020851835.1 Acidobacteriota bacterium | reverse complement strand
GGGCGCAATCGGCACCCATCAGCGAGGCGGCCATCGAGGAGCGCTTGCGGCAGAGCCCGGCAGTGCAGCAGTCCCTGGCGCAGGTCTCGCTCGGGACGGCGGTGTCGCTGCTGGCAAGCTATGCGGGATGGAGCCGGGACCTGGCGCCGTGGCTGCAGGGCGCGCAAATCAACCGCGAACGGCAGTTGCGACTGCAGTACCTCGCGGGACTCGCTGCGTTCTCCGACCAGCGCTATGCGATCTTCCAGGCGATCCTGCAGTACCGCCGGTACCCGGCCGACCTCCTCGTGACGTCGGCCGGGACCGAGGCCGAACTGCGCGCGTGGTTCGGGCGGCTGCCCGAGCCCTAGCCGGGGGCTACCCCTTCTTCTTGCCGGTACCCGTCTGGCTGAACCGGCCGCCGGCCATGTCCTGTTTCACGGCCAGCGTGCCGTTGCTGAGGGTCAACGTCATGACGACGCCCATCTCGCCCTGAGGACCCTGCTGATTCCACTTGAGCACCAGGTCGGCCCCGTTCATGGAGATATCGCTGATGGTCACCGGGCCTCCGCGCCCGCCGCTCAGTTCCGCCGCCACCTTGCCGCCCTTGTCGGTGATGGCCAGAGGCCGTTCCTGGGGCCCCCGGCGGCCTTCCATGGTCAATACCCAGTTACCGATGAAATCCTTGGCCTTGGCGGAATCCAGGCTCGACGCCTGACCGCGGGCCGCCACCAACGACGGGACCATGAGGACCGCTAGAGCCGCGGCGGCTGCCGTCATGAGAATCTTCCTGATCATGTGCCTCTCCTTGCTTCCGAGCCACTCGGTCGACGCCGGCGCTTGCGACCGGGTTACGTCGCCAGTCAGATTACGGTTGAGGTGAGGCTGTCGCTTACCGTTCCAGTTCCCTGCTTCGACGGCCTCTGGTCCCCTTTCCCAGCATCTTGCGCGTATACCTCCGAGCGCCGAGTTCCGGCGCCAAGGAGACGCGTATGATCCCGTCGAAGCACAAGTTCGTGAGCGGCCTGCTGGCCGTCGCGCTCATGGCCCCCGTCACGCTGGCTCATGCCGCCGATGGCACACCCCTCCCGCCCACCGGCATTCGGGCTTCCATCGACCGGGCCGTCGCCGCCGGAGCCGGCGCGATGGTGCCCTTTCAGGCGTCCACCAATGCGCCGCCAGTGAGGCTCACCCGACCGGATCGCAGCCGCAAGCAGATGAGTGGCGGCGGTGGCAAGACGATGATGGTGATGGGCATCGTGGGCACGCTGGCCGGCATCGCCTCGACCTACTACGTGATCAAGATGATGAAGGACAACAACGACACCGCGAAGGCCGACCCACAACCGTAGGCTGGTCCGCCCGTCGTCCCCTGCGGGATGCTCTTCAGAGGAAGTAGAACGTCATCGCCAGGATCGTGTAGATCGCAAGCAGTTGCACGCCCTCGAACCAGTTCGTGCGACCGTCTGTCACCAGGTACGACACCGCCATCACCGATAGCATCACGGCAGTGACCTCCAGGACCGTGAACTCCAGCCCCATCGGATGGCCGATGAGGTGACCGGCAATCACGAGCACCGGCGCCACGAAGAGCGCGATCTGCATCGCCGACCCCATCGCGATGCCGAGCGCCAGGTCCATCTTTCCCTTGCGGGCGACCAGGATCGCCGTCGAGTGCTCGGCCGCGTTGCCAACCACGGCAATGACGATCACGCCCATGAAGACCTTGCCCAGGCCGAGCGACGTGCCGGCCTCGTCTACCGCACCCACCAGGAACTCGCTCACCAGCCCGATGCCGGCGGCCGCGCCGACCAGGGTGACCACACTTCGCGTCACCGTCCACGCCCCGGGATCGGCCTCGTGAGTGCGGCTGCCGCTGCCGTCCTTCGGTAGGAACAGGCGGTCGTGCGTCCGGAACTGGAAGAGCAGGCTGGCGATGTAGGTGGCGATGAGCACGTAAGAGATGTCGAGACTGAGCGACTCGATGTGCTGCGGGCTCCGGTGCTCGGTGACCCGCGCATAGATGGCCGGAAGCACCAGCGCCACCACCGCCAGCAGCATCATGCCGCCGCCGGTTTCAGCCGCCAGGCGATTGAACACCAGTTGCTTGTGCTTCCACCCGCCCACCAGCATGGCCAGGCCGAGCACCATGAGCAGGTTACCGAGAATCGACCCGGTGATCGAGGCCTTGACGATCTCGATCTCGCCGGCCCGCAGGGCCATGAAGCCGATGATGAGCTCGGCGGCATTGCCGAACGTCGCGTTGAGCAACCCGCCCAGTCCGGGTCCGGCCCGGTGAGCGAGTTGCTCGGTGGCCTCACCCATCAAGCCGGCCAGGGGCAGGATCGCCAGGCACGACACGATGAAGATGGCCTCGGGGCCCGCGCCCGACCACTCAAGCCACGCGGCGACCGGGACCAGCAGGGTGAAGGCGTAGAAGATGCGCGAGGCGTTCATGGGCGTCACAGCCCCTTACTGCTGTCGGGCGGCCGGTACGTACCCGTCTGACAGCGTTTCCATGAAGGCGACGATGGCGTGCTCCTCGGCCTGGCTGAGGCCGAGGTTTCCGAGTTCGTCCGTGTTCATGTTCGCCATCACCTCAGGCGCGGGCCAGCACTCGCGGGCGAGCGCCTCGCGTTCCGTGGGCGAGCCGCTGCAGGCGGGCTTTACATCGCGCGTGTTGTAGAAGTGCACCAGGCCGCTCAACGTCTTGAAGTAGCCGTTGTGCATGTAGGCCTTCACGAATGCGCTATCCGGCCGACGCGCCACGTTGCGCAACGTCGGCACCTTGTGCTTGCCGATGTTCTCGGCGGCAAACTTGCGCCAGTCCGGCCGTGTCGCAAGGAACGCGCCGAGACCTTCGTCCACCCAGCGTGGACCGGCGGGGTTGCTCACGGCCCGATACCACGGGTTTTCAGGATTGCGCGGAATCCCGAGATTATCGAAGGTGAAGTCGGTGAGAAGCGGCGGCTCCCCGTCCGGTCCTCGGTCCAGCTGGTGACAGGCTGAGCACTGGCCCCGCCCGGTGAACAGTTCCAGGCCCGCCTGTTCTTCGGGCGACAACACGGCTTCCCCGGCCAGATGCCGATCGAACTTCGATGAGAACGGATTCACCTCGCGCGAGCGTTCGTAGGCGGCAATCGCCGCGGCGATCCGATCGTAGGCCCGATTCGACGCGGCCCGATCCGGTGCTTTCATTTGCAGCGTGCCGGCGGGCAAGGTGCACGCACCGTCGACGTCCGCCGGCCAGGCGATATCGCAACTGCCCGGGAACTGTGACTCGAACGTGACGGGATAGTCGGCGGCGCACACGCGCCGCACCACGCAGCCCGTGTCAGGCAGGGCCTGTTCCACGGGGTTCACGAACGGTCCCTGCGCCTGCTCGGCTATCGGATCTCCGAGGCGCTCGCCCGTCGCCCGGCCATCCCAGAAATTTCCGCCAATGAACAGGACCTCGCCGTCCTCGACGGTCAGGTGAAGCACCGGTGCCATGGCATAGGCGGCCGTCGGCGGCTTGCGGTTGCCGAACAAACCGCTGACCGATCCCTCGTAGACCGCCGGTCCCGCGTTGACGAGGGGGAGATCGCCCGTCCATCCCACCTGGGGAGCGTGACACGCCGCGCACGACTGGTTGCCTCCGAGCGAGAGCCGTCGATCGAAGAACACCGACTTGCCGAGTTGTTCGAGGGGGCTCAGCGCAGAGACGGCGGGCGTTCGCGGCTCAGAATGCGGCCGTATGCAGGCCGCACCGGCGATGACGACGGCGAGCAGGACTCCCGGAACGGAACGCATGGAAAAGCGGCCAGGCTGGCCTATTCAAGCAGACTTCGAAGCATCCACGCGGTCTTCTCGTGTACCTGCATGCGCTGGGTCAACAGGTCGCAGGTGGGCTGGTCGCTCACGCTCTCCGCAACCTTGAATACCTGGCGAGCGGTGCGGGCCACCGTCTCGTGGCCTTCAACGAGCTGCCGAACCATGTCCAGCGCCTTGGGTGTGCCGTCCCCGTCTTTGATGGAGGAAAGCTGCAGGAACTCCTTGTACGTGCCCGGCGCCGGCAAGCCGAGCGCCCGAATGCGCTCAGCGACGTCGTCTACGGCAATGGCGAGCTCGTCGTACTGCGTCTCGAACATCACGTGCAGCGCCTGAAACATCGGCCCCGTGACGTTCCAGTGGAAGTTGTGCGTCTTCAGGTACAACGTATAGGTGTCCGCGAGAACGCGCGACAGGCCGTT
>JADZBZ010000177.1 GCA_020851835.1 Acidobacteriota bacterium | reverse complement strand
GGTGACGACCGTGTGGATGTGCCGCGCCTCCAGGCCGAAGAGCATCTGACGCTCCAGCGTGTCGGACAGGGTGTTGGTCAGGGTGATGACGCCGCCCCGGCGCGGCGCGGACGGAGGTGTCGCGAAGATGTCAGGGGCGTGGCCGGCCGCCGAGTCCATGGGCGCCGGATAGGGCTGGACCCGGTAGCGTTTCGATGCCGGGTTGAGCATCACGGTGCGCCGCAGGTCGCATTGGTCGAGGGACACCATGCCGGGGAACTCCACCCGTTGCCGGGGACCGCGAATCAGGGTGGTGTTCCGGGAGACCTGCGCGCCCTGGGTGTATTCCGTAACGACCCTGACGTCCGTGGGCGGCGGAGGCGAAGGCTGGGGTGGGGGTGACTCCGGCGCCGGAGTCGCGGGCCGAGAAGGGCTGGAGCGCTTGGCGGCCGCGGGCGTCTTCTTCGCGCCAGGCCGCGGGGCAGGTGTCTGGGCATAGGTGCCGGCCCATGCGGCGGATAAGAGGGTCAGGGTGAGCGCGAACAGGATGGGGCGAGTCTTGAGTAGCTCCACACCATTGAACGCGCAAGAAGGAGGGAAAGGGGATCGCGACGGCGCGATGTCGTAGAATTCGTATATGTATGGGAACCAATGTATTCGAACGGTCCGCCGATGACGTGCAACGCGTCCTCGATGGTCTCCGCCGAATCGTTCAGGGCCTCCGCGAGTCATCGCGTGAGACCGAACGCCGGACGAACCTGACGGCCGCCCAGCTCTTCGTGCTTCGGCAGCTGGCAGACGGAGACAGTCTGTCCGTCAACGATCTGGCGCACCGCACCTTCACCCACCAGAGCTCGGTATCGGTGGTCGCCGCGCGCCTGGCGGCCCGAGGGCTCGTCGAGCGCCGACGTGATGCGCGCGACCGGCGGCGACGAATCCTGACACTGACGACGGCAGGGCACCAGGCGCTGAAGACGGCCCCGCCATCTGCCCAGGAACGGCTCATCGCGGCGATCCTCAGCACGACGCCAGCCGTCAGGCGGAGCGTCGGGCACGCGCTCGCCGTGATGGCTGACCAAATGACCGTCGATCGACGTCCCTCGATGTTTTTCGAAGAGCGGAGCCGGTCGTGAAGGACGGCTTGCCGATCGCGCCATCCCTCTCTCCAACGCTGCAACGCGCCCGGATCACCGAGGCGCCGCCCCCGGTCGACAGACGCGTGCTGTTCACGAGCCTCCTCGCGATGGGTCTCGGCGCGCTGGCAGCGCTGGTGGCCGAAGTGCTCACCCGCCTCATCGCGCTCATCACGAACCTGTCGTTCTACGGACGGTGGTCCCTGGAGCCGGCCAGCCCGGCCGGGCATCATCTGGGTCCCTGGGTGATCGTGCCTCCCGTGGTTGGCGGCCTCGTCGTCGGCCTCATGGCTCGATACGGCTCGGCGGCCATTCGCGGCCACGGGATCCCGGAAGCCATGGAGCAGGTGCTGGTCAATCGCAGCCGGATTCCTCCCCGGCTCACCATCCTCAAACCGGTGTCCGCCGCGATTGCCATCGGCACCGGCGGACCATTCGGAGCGGAAGGGCCGATCATCGCCACGGGCGGCGCGCTCGGGTCGCTGGTCGGCCAGGCGGTCAAGGTCACCTCCATCGAGCGGAAGATCCTGCTGTCGGCCGGCGCGGCCGCCGGGATGGCCGCCACCTTCGGGACGCCGGTGGCGGGTGTGCTGCTGGCCATCGAACTGCTGCTGTTCGAATTCCGCGCGCGATCGATCATTCCCGTCGCGCTCGCCACCGCGGTCGCGACCGCGGTACGAATCTCCTTCCGGGGCGCCGATCCCGTCTTCACGTTTCCCGTCGTCGCGCAGCCCGGCGGATTGGCCGTGGCCGTCTATATCGCGCTCGGCGCGGCGATGGGCCTGGTGGGCGTCGCCGTGACACGCGCCGTCTTCGCCGTTGAAGACATGTTCGAGCGGCTGCCGCTCAATTGGATGTGGTGGCCGGCGATCGGAGGCATGGCGGTCGGCCTCATCGGCCTGGTCGAGCCGGCGACGATGGGTGTCGGGTACGACAACATCGACCGTCTCCTCCAGGGTGTGCTCTCGTGGCAGGGACTGCTGCTGCTCGGCCTTCTCAAGTTCCTCTCGTGGTCGATTGCCCTGGGCAGCGGCACGTCCGGAGGCACACTCGCCCCGCTCTTCACGATCGGCGGAGCGCTTGGTGCGGCGTTGGGCGGTGGCGTCGCCGTCCTCTTGCCGTACGCGGGAGTGGATCCACGCCTCGCCGCGCTGGTCGGCATGGCCGCACTCTTCACCGGCGCCTCTCACTCGATGCTCACGTGGGTCGTCTTTGCCTTTGAAACGACCCGCCAGCCCGTCGGGCTCCTGCCGCTGCTGGGTGGCTGTGCCACCGCCTATCTGATCTCCATGCTCAACATGCGCTACTCCATCATGAGCGAGAAGATCGCCCGACGGGGCATTCCGGTGGCCCGCGGCTACGAGGTCGACCACCTCCGCCAGCAGTCGGTCAGGGACTGGGCTTCGAGCCCGGTGGTGTCGTTGAGGATGGCTGAGAAGGTTGCGGATGCCCGGGCGCGGCTGCGGAACGATCCAGCCCTGACCCATCAGGGATTCCCCGTGGTGACCGACGACGGCCATCTGGTCGGTGTCGTAACGCGTCGCGATCTGCAGGCGGAACGGTCAAGTGATTGCACGGTTGGCGAATTGGTCCGCCGCCCACCGGTGGTCGCTTATCGGCACTGGCCACTGAGAGAAGCTGCCGACGAAATGCTGCGACAGCACGTGGGTCGACTGCCCGTCGTCGACCGAGCCAACCCGGATGTCGCAGTTGGCATCCTCACGCGTAGCGACATCCTGCGGGCACACGGCGACCGACTCGACGAACTGCACCATCGGGACGAGCCCTCGGTCGGCAGCCGCCTCCGTTCGCCGCGGCCCTCTTCCACGACCATTCCAGGCGGGCCGGACGTTCGATGAGGCACGAAGGGCCCAGCCCTGCGGGCGACCTCGGATAGCGGTCGTCAGTGAAACACGAGGTGGATGCCGCCCACCGACGGGTCGCGCACGATCACGGGCGTGATCTGGAACACGGCCGGCAGGCGGTCGCCCGTCAGCACCTCCTCCGGCGTGCCGTCGGCTGCCACCCGCCCGGCATCGAGCAGCACCAGACGATCCGCAAAGCGCGCCGCGAGGTTCAAATCGTGGACGACGCCCACCGTGACGACGTCCGGACGTGCACCGAAGGCCCGGACCTGCTTCATGAACTGGATCTGGTGCCGGACGTCGAGAAACGTCAGCGGCTCGTCTAGGAACAGGTACCGCGCATCTTCGGGGGACGGGCGCCACACCTGCGCCAGCACACGGGCAAAGTTCACACGCTGCCGCTCGCCGCCGCTCAGCGTGGAATAGATCCGGTCGGCCAGGCCGATCACATCGAAAAACCGCATCACCTCATCGCAGATCTCTTCATCGACCGCGCCGGGATGACTCCCGCGGAAATGAGGATAGCGGCCCATCATCACCAGATCCCGAACGGGGATCGGAAACGCGACCTCCACCGCCTGTGACAGCACGGCCCGGCAACGCGCCAGGGCGCCGTCGCTGAAGGACTCGACGGCGACGTCCCCGTACCGCACGGTCCCCTCCTGCGGTCGCAACAATCGTGCGAGCGCCTTCACGAGTGTGGACTTCCCCGCGCCGTTGGGCCCAATCAGGAGGTGGAGCCTGCCGGGCTCGAAATCGAGCGTCACGTTCTCGATGAGCGCCTTGGCACCGATGCGATGGGTCAGATTCCGTGCGTGGAGCATGGGTTGCCAGCGTCTGGCCTCCGGCCTCAGAACAAATACTCGCGGCGACGCAGCAACGAGAGAAACACCGGCACCCCGACCACCGACGTCACGATACCGATGGGCAACTCGGCCGGCCGCAGCGACAGCCGGGCGACCAGATCCGCCACGCTCAGGAGCGTCGCGCCGAGAACCGCGCTGCCGGCGATCAGGAACCGGTTGTCCGATCCGTGGACCACGCGGAGAATGTGCGGCACGATCAGCCCGACAAACGAAATGACGCCGGTGAACGCCGTGGCGACCGCCACCATCAGCACGTTGATCGTCAGCACGATCCACTTGAGGCGGCCAACGTTGACCCCGAGTGCGGTGGCCTCATCTTCGCCGATCATCAACGCGTTCAGCTGCTTGGCATGGAACAGCGCCAGCGCGGTGCCACCCGCCGTCGCCACGCCCACGATGCCCACCGACGTCCAGTTGCCGCCAGACAGCGTCCCGAGATTCCAGTAGATGATCGACCGGGCCTGCGGATCGCGGGCGATGTACGACAGGAAGCCGATGCCGCTCAGACACAGGGCGTTGACCGCGAGGCCCGTCAGCAGCAGCAGAACGATCGAACTGCGGCCGTCATGTCCCGATCGCGCCAGCGCAAAGACCAGATAGGTCGCCACCACCCCGCCAATGCACGCGGCGACCGGGAGCATCCACACGCTCGCCTCGAACCCCAGGGCGGCACCGAGCACGAAGAACAGCGACGCGCCGAGCGCCGCGCCGCTCGACGTGCCGACGAGGCCGGGCTCGACGATGGGGTTGCGGAACAGCGCCTGCATGAGCGTGCCCCCGACGCCGAGGCAGGCGCCGACCAGCAGGCCGAGGATTGCCCGGGGGACCCGGAGTTCGAGGAAGATACGCTGGTTCAGTGTGAGAGGGTCACCGGAGAAGAGGGCGCGCCAGACGGCCGACGCCATGTCGCCAGGCGAGAAATCGATCGCACCGAAGCCTACCGACGCCGCCGCACCGACCAGCATCACGGCAGCCAGGCCCGCGACGATCGCTCGATCCTCACGGCGATGCGCGGTCATCGGCCGTGAATCAGGTGCGCCAGCTTCCCGATGTTCTCGCCGGTTTGCGGTCCGAAGTACATCAATTCGTGCTCGGGAACGCGGTAGATCCGCCCGTTCCTGGCGGCATCGGTCTGGGCCACCCCCGGCAGCATCGCCACCTGCTCGTTCGATCCCAGCCGGTCGTAACCGTACTCCGTCATCAGGATGATCTCGGGATTGGCCTGGGCGATGACCTCGGGCGAGGCCATGCGCTGCATCCCGGGCCGATCGATCGCCATGCGTCCGCCGGCCCATTCGACCATACGGCCCGCGGCCGCGCCGTCGCCCCGGCCTCCTGCGCCGACCACCATGTAGATGTTGGACGCGCGCCCGAAGTGAATCACCGCGACGCGCGGATGGTCCTGATACTGTGTCGCCTGCTCGAGCGCCGCGGCCATCTCGCGATCCAGCGTCACGCACAACTCCTCGGCCCGCGCTTCCTTGTGGAAGTAGGCCCCCATCTCGCGCAACAGCTGTTTTGTGCCTTCGACCGAATCCGGCTGGGCCTCGAAGGTCTTCATCGGCACGTTGAGCTGTTCCAGTTGCTCGATGACCTGCGGGGGGCCGATGTTGCCATCGTGCAGCACGACCGTGGGGCGCATCGAGAGGATGCCCTCGGCGCTGAGCGCCCGGTGGTACCCCACCGTCGGCAGCTCCTTGATCTCAGGCGGGAACGTGCTCGAGTAATCGACGGCGACGAGACGATCCTGCGCGCCCAGGGCATAGATCATCTCGGCATACACCTGGGCGATGCAGACGATCCGCTCGGATTGGGTCGTGGCCGGCTGGCTGCCGAAGCGCCCGCAGCCGGCGGCCGCGCTCACGCACAGTCCCAGAGTGAGCAGACGCGCGTTCATTCAGCCAGGAGTCTATCGCAGTTCCCCGACGGCGCCACCCATCGCTGGCCCAGTTCAGCTCGCCGCGCTTGAATCTCAGAACCCGATCCTGAAGCCCAACTGCGCCTGGCGCGACACGAACGCGTTGCCGAGGGCCTGCTGCGGCTGGCCGAACCTCGCGGTCACCGCGGGATTGGTGGCGGAGAGGGAAGTGGCGTAGCTACCGTAGTTCGCGTGGTTCAACAAGTTGAACACCTCCGCGATGAACGTGGCCCGGCGCGTGCCGCCCAGACTGATGTCGGACGTGAGCCGCAAGTCCACTTTGTGCAGCGGCAGTCCTTCGAGCGCGTTGCGAGGAATCACGGTCCCCGACTCGATCGTGGACGGACCGTTGAAGCGGTCGGCGACCGCATCCGGGATGACGATGGCGTTGGTGGCGCCGCCGGCGTTGGTCAGGTTGAGGCGGTTGGTACCCGTCTTTCCGTAGGGCGTGCCCGAGATGCTCGCCGGGAAGCGGTTGCCCGATCCGTACGAATAGACGAGGCTTGCCGACACACCCCACCTCATCTGATACATCGCATACGCTCGGACCGTGTGGCGCTGGAACGCCGCCGATGTGGCGTACTCGCCATCGACCGGATCGAACGGGTTGTTGGCGCCCGGCGAGGTGTAGCCGATGCCGCCATCGTCGTGCATCGAGAACATCAGCGTATAGGTGGCGCCGGCCTGTAGACGGTTGCGGAGACGGCGCGTCAGGCCCATGGCCAATTGCGTCTGGTCGCGGTGGCCGTTGGAGGTGAAGGTCAAGACCTGCCCGTAGGCGGGGTTGGGCCGGCCCAGCGACGGATTCCGGTTGTAGCCGGTGACGGGGTCCGGGAAAAGGTTCGGATCGAACGTGCGCGTGTCTCGGTACTCCCTGAGGTGCGTGAGGTCCACGTCGATGCCGAGGGCGCTGCTGACCTGCTTCTGGAAGCCGATACTGCTCTGCCAGCTGTACGGCGTCTTGAAGTCTCCGACAATCACCCGCGGCGACTGCACCGGCGCCGCGCGCCGGCCCGAGAAGAAATCGTCGGCCGTAGCGCCGTTGGTGGGGTTCGAGATGAAGTCCGCCCTGCCGTCGTTCGCGAAATTGGCGGTGAGCAGGTTGCTGTAGACCTTGGGGCTGTAGCTGACGTTCGATACCGGCGAGGCGAAGTAGAGGCCGCTGCCGCCACGGATCGCGAGGTCGTTACGACCACCGACGTTCCAGGTGAACCCGACCCGCGGCGCGAAGTCCTTCCAGTCGCGGATGTTGTCCTTGTAGCCGAAGTCTCCGCTCACGACGCCGTTGTCGATGGGGATGGAGTTGGGTGTCACGCCGGGCGGCGCCGCCATGCTCGGGTCTGCGTCCCAGCGGAGGCCGGCGTTCACCGACAGCTGATTCGACACGCGCCAGTTGTCGCCGATCCACACGGCGTACATCGGGCGGAACGTGTTGAAGAGGTCGGTGAAGCCGTTTCTCCCGTAGTTGACGTTGAAGCGCTGCGTGATCGCGCTGAGCCCGGCGAGGTTCCACCTGGTGGGATCCGTGGCGGCGCTGGCAGGCACCAGGTCGCCCAGGTTCGCCGGTACCGACGTCATCGTGTAGCGGCCGGCCGCCTGGATATACCAGTCACCGGTGTCGTTCACGTGCAGGTACTCGCCCCCCATCTTCACGTCGTGGTTGCCCTTGTGCAGCGTCAGGTCGTAGCGTCCGCTGTAGGTGCCGCCGGTGTGGTACTGAGGGTAGTTGTAGGGCGCGCCGATCGTGAGGCCGGGGAAATTGTACTCGGGCACGCCAATCATCGACGGGAGCGGCAGGTTGGTCCAGTTGAAACTCGAGTACCCGCCTTTGACTTCCTGCACCAGGTTGCCGCCGGCGAACACGGCGAACCACGTACCCAGCACACCCCTCGACAGTTTGTCCTGCATCGACGCCTGCGACGGATGCGAGCCGGCACCGAGATTGAACGGGTTGGCCCAATCCCACGTCGACACCCGCGCCGACAGGCGATGGTTCGCGGCCAACTGGTCGTCCACGCGCACGAGCAGGCTCCGCTGCGTGGTCTTCGACTCGTTGGTGAACGTCTGGCCGGGCAGTTGCGACGGGCTGGTGACGATGGTACTGGGCTCGCGTTCGTATTCGAACGACCCGAAATAGTGCAGCCGGTCCTTGATAATCGGGCCACCGAACGTGCCGCCCACCTGCTGGTTCGAATAGGGCAGCACGACCCCGGCCACCGTGTCGGCGGCGTTCAGGGCGTCGCTGCGGAAGTTCCCATAGAAGCTGCCGGAGTTCTTGTTGGTGCCCCCTTTGGAAATCGCCTGCACCTCGATGCCCGCCGAGCGCCCCTGCGTGATATCGAACATCGTGGTGACGATTTGGAACTCGGCAATCGACTCGCGACTGAAACGCGGCTGGCCAAAGCCCGAACCCGCGGTCTTCTGCGTGATCTGCTGGCCGTCGAGGTTGAGCTGGAACATGTCGTCGACGTCCACACCCGGCCGGTTGGAGACGTCGTTGGCGGTGATGCCCTTGACCATCTTCGACAGCTCCATCCAGTTGCGGCCCTGGAGCGGGAGGCTCTCCATCTGACGCCGATCCACGTTGCCCGCCACCTGCGACGACGAGATGTCGATGAGCGGCGCTTCAGCGGTGACCGTGAGCGCTTCGCTGACCTGGGCGACCGTCAACTGGAAGGGCAGGGTGGCGTTCTGCCCGACGAGGAACTCAACCGCGGGCAGAATGGTCGTGGTGAAGCCCGACAGCTCCGCCTGCAGCTTGTAGGTGCCGGCAGAAAGCTGCAGGCGATACTCGCCGCGCGCGTCGGAGACAGCGGAAACCGGCACACCCGTTTCCGTGTTGGTGGCCGTGATCGAGACGCCGGGCAGGGCTGCGTTGGTCTCGTCAGTGACGGTGCCACCGACCGAGGCCTGCTGCGCCCACGCCGGCGAACTCAGCCCAAGGACGCACAACACCACAACCAGGCCGACTCGGGACACACGCATCGCCGCCTCCGTTCCATGCCAACCTGCGACCGGACGTCACGTCGGGGAACCCGTCGAAACCAAGGAGTGCGCGGGACGCCAGGAACAGCACGGGCGATCCGAGCGCGTGATTGTGCACGCGGCGAGGCGAGAGTGTCAAGATCGATCACGCGCCAGCTCGAGCAGGCAACCGGCGTCCGTTCGGCCGCCGGGCCTGCCCGCGGGACGCGGCTACTGCCGGACGAAGTCGATGACGATCGTGCCGGGCTCGCGCGTCTGATACTGGATGGCGACGTTGTCGCCATACCGCGCCCGGAGCTGTTCGAGCAGCGGCAGCGGATCGTGATCGTT
>JADZBZ010000176.1 GCA_020851835.1 Acidobacteriota bacterium | reverse complement strand
CCGATTCGGGAGACCACGTATCGGGACCTGTCGGTGACGCCCGGCGTGCGGTATACCTATGCGGTCGTGGCCGTGGACAATGCCTCGCCGCAGAACGTGAGCGGCCAGTCGAATCGCGTCGAGGAGACCAGCCGCACCCCCTGACGGCGGCGACGTGGGCGCCGGAGACGAATCGTCCCCATCTCGACGCCTGGCTCTTTTTCTGGCGATCACTGATTCCCGGCGGTTGACCTTATGGACCGTATCTACCGAGCGCGACAAGGCATGGGTGGCCGCTACGTCCTCGAACGTGAGGGCGCCTTCTACTGGATGGGCGGCGACCCGTTTGGCGACTACTGGGAAGGCAGAGAGGTGCCGACCGACGAGCGTCTGACCTGGCTGGCTCCGGTCCGTCCGTCAATCGTGGTGGCCATCGGCCTCAACTACAAGGACCACGCGTCCGAGATGAACAAGAAGCTGCCGGAGGAGCCGCTGGTGTTTCTCAAGCCGCCCTCGGCAGTGGCGGGACCCGATGAACCGGTCCGCCTGCCCGCATGGGCCGGGCGCATCGAGCACGAGGCGGAGATGGCCGTCGTGATCGGCCGGACGGCGTCGCGGGTGGTGGCCGCCGATGCGATGCGCTACGTGCTGGGCGTCACGTGCCTTTGTGACGTCACGGCGCGGGAGCTGCAGGTCAAGGACGTCCAGTACTCCCGCGCGAAGGGCTTCGACACCTTCGCACCCCTCGGCCCCTGCATTGCGGTGGGCCTCGATCCATCGAACCTGGCGATCGAGGGCTGGGTCAACGGCGAGCGCCGGCATCAGTCGAATACCGATCAGCTCATCTTTCCGGTGCCCGTCCTCATCGAACACGTCACGCGCTTCATGACGCTGCAGCCCGGCGACATCATCACGACGGGCACGCCCTCGGGCGTCGGCGCGCTCACGCCAGGCGACCGGGTGATGGTCAAGGTTGAAGGGGTGGGCACGCTCAGCAACCCCTGCGTCGCGGCATGACTCCATTCGAACGCCTGGCGGAGAAGGAGCGGCTGGCCGAGGTGGGCGGCGGCGAGCAACGCCTGGCGCGGCAGCACGAGGCCGGCAAGCTGACGGCGCGCGAGCGCATGGAACTGCTGTTCGACCCCGGCACCTTCGAGGAAGTGGACAAGCTGGTCACGCACCGCTGCCGCGACTTCGGTATGGACCAGCACGTGATTCCCGGCGACGGTGTGGTCACGGGCCACGGCCGCGTCGACGGACGCGTCGTCTACGCGTTCGCTCAGGACTTCACCGTGTTCGGCGGCTCTCTCTCGGAGACCAATGCGGCGAAGATCTGCAAGGTCATGGACATGGCGGCCCGCACCGGCTCGGCCATCGTCGGCCTGAACGACTCGGGGGGCGCGCGCATCCAGGAAGGCGTGGTATCGCTCGGCGGCTATGCCGACATCTTCCTCCGTAACACGCTCGCCTCGGGGGTCGTACCTCAGATTTCGGCCATCATGGGCCCCTGCGCGGGCGGCGCCGTCTACTCGCCGGCCATCACGGACTTCACCATCATGGTCCGCGAGACGAGCTACATGTTCGTCACCGGCCCGGACGTGATCAAGACGGTGACACACGAGGACGTGAGCAAGGAAGCGCTGGGTGGCGCGATGACGCACAACGAGAAGAGCGGCGTCGCGCACTTCGCGGTGGACGACGATCACGAGTGTCTGGCCCTGATCCGCGAACTGCTGTCCTTCATGCCGGGCAACAATCTCGACGACCCGCCGAGGAAGTCCTCGGACGATCCGGCCGACCGCGAGAACGAGTCGCTGGACGGGCTCGTGCCGGCCTCACCCCACCAACCCTACGACATGCTCGACCTCATCCAGACGGTGGCGGATGACGGCTTCTTCCTGGAGGTGCACCAGCATTTCGCGAAGAACATCGTCGTGGGCTTCGCCCGCCTGGGCGGACGGCCGGTTGGCATCGTGGCGAACCAGCCCGCGTTCCTGGCGGGGACGCTCGACATCGATGCCTCGGTCAAGGGCGCGCGATTCGTGCGCTTCTGCGATGCCTTCAACATTCCGCTGGTGACGTTCGAGGACGTGCCGGGCTTTCTGCCCGGCACGGTGCAGGAGTACGGCGGCATCATCCGCCACGGCGCCAAGCTGCTCTACGCGTTTGCCGAGGCCACGGTGCCGAAGGTGACCGTGATCACGCGCAAGGCCTACGGCGGCGCGTACTGCGTCATGGCGAGCAAGCACATCCGGACCGACTTCAACTACGCGTGGCCGACGGCCGAGATCGCGGTGATGGGCGCCGAAGGCGCCGTCAACATCCTGTACAAGCGCGAGATCGAGAAGGCCGCCGACCCGGCGGCCATGCGGGCCCAGAAGGTGGCCGAGTTCCGCGAGAAATTCGCCAATCCGTATATTGCGGCCGAGAAGGGCTTCGTCGACGAAGTCATCCGGCCGCGCGCGACGAGGACCAAGCTCATCCAGGCGCTCGCCACGCTCGACGGCAAGCGCGACCGCAACCCGCCCAAGAAGCACGGCAACATTCCGCTCTGACCGGTCACGTCGCCTGCAGCGCGCCGATACGGTTCCCCAAGGACGTCGATTCGCGGCCGTGAGGAATCTGTCGGATTCCCGGCGTGGGAGCAGGCGAATCAGCTGTGTGACACCGCCTGGAACGCCGCTCTCGCGACCGACTCCGGATCGCCGTCGGCATCGAGCCGCGTCCACGCGATCCCGCTCCTTTCGCGCGCGAGTTGCCGGAACAGGACGGCTTCGGTGGCATCCGAGGCGTCGCCGGTCCGGCGCCTCAGGCGGTCGGCGAGGTGCTCTGGCGGCGCTTCGAGCCACAGACCGGTGAAGGGGACGCCCGCGCTTCGGGCTACGTCGCCGATGGCGCGCCGCCACCGGGCATCGAGGAACGTTGCATCGACGATAACCGGCCAGCCTTCATTCAGCACGTCGGCTGCGCGCACCAGTGCCGACCGGTACACCTCCTCGGTGACCGCCGCCGTGTAGCCGTCGGGACCGAGGCGCTCGACAAGGGGCCGGTTCAGCAGCACCTTTCTCAGGACGTCGCTGCGCACGACCACGGCGCCCGGGGCGCCGCCGAGGCGGGGGGCCAGCCGGGCCGCGAGGGTGGACTTGCCCGTGCCCGAGAGACCGCCGATGGCAATCACGCGGCAGGGGCCAGGGGCCAGCACCTGCGCGGCCAACTCGAGATACTCGCGCGCCCGTGCGGTCAGATCGCGCCGGCGGCCGCCGTCGGTTTCCAAGCCCGCCGCCGCCAGGCTGGTCTTGGCCCGGACGGCGGCCCGGCAACCCAGGAAAAACGGCATCAACGGCAAGCCGCCGACGTCGCTCGTGCGCAGCAGGTACTGGTTGAAGAGCGCATTCGCTTCGGCCGCGAGCGATCGCGCCAGCAGGTCCATCAACAGGAACGCCGTGTCGTACCACACGTCGATACACGCGAAGTCGTCGTTGAACTCGATGGCGTCGAACAAGGTGGGCGCGCCGTCGAGCAGCACGATGTTGCGGAGATGGAGGTCGCCGTGGCACTGTCGGACGAAGCCTCCCGCCCGCCTGGCGTCGAGCCTGCGTCCATGGGCGGAGAGTGCCTGCGCGCACGCCTCGGTGACCGTCGAGACCGTCGCCGCCGGAAGCCGATCCGTGGCGCCCGCGAGGGCCCGCGCATTGTCGATGATGACGTCGCTCATGCCGGCCACACCGCCCCGGTGTGGCGTCGGCGCCGCCCCGGCATGGAACGACGCGATGGCATCGGCCAGTGCGGAGACGACTGCCGGCGCGATGCGGCCAGCCTGGGCCACGCGATCCAGCAGGCAGTCCTGCGGGAAGCGGCCCATCACGACCAGCCACTCGACGGGTGTGCCCTCTCCGCCCAGGGCCAGCCGGCCCGAGGGCTCCCGCGTGACGGGCATGACACCGCGGTAGAGGTTAGAGGCGGTCCGCCGGTTCAGACGAACCTCGGCCTCGCACGCCTGGCGTCGCCGGTCGAGCGTGGAGAAATCCAGGAAGGAATAGCGCACGGCGCGCTTCATCTTGTAGGCGCAGGTGCCGGCGAGGAAAACGCTGGCGCTGTGGGTGTCGATGCGCTCGACCGTGGCAGGTCGCTCGGCGTGGCTGGAGGCGTCTGCAAGCCACGTGGTCACTTCGGTCTGGTCTTCGGCCAGTACGCTCATCGGTCCTCCCTCAGCCGGCCGGTTTCACCATCGGCACGAAGCGCACGGGCAGGCTGCGCTCGGTCGTGACGCCCTCCGCGGTCTTGGTCAGGATTCGCAGTTCCTGGTGGCCACCGTCGGGGCCGACGGGCAGGATCATCGTCCCGCCGATGGCCAACTGCTCGACCAGCGCCGGCGGTACGGCTTCGGGCGCAGCCGTGACGATGATCTTGGAGTAGGGCGCGTGCTCGGGCCACCCGGCGTAGCCGTCGCCTGTCCGGGTCCGGACGTGGCGATACCCCAGGGCGTCGAGCGTGTGACGCGCGCGCTCGGCGAGTTCGGGCACCAGCTCGATCGAGTACACCTCCCGGGTGAGCTCTCCGAGCACGGCGGCCTGATAGCCAGAGCCCGTGCCGATTTCCAGTACGACGTCGTCGGGCGCGATCTGCAGCGCCTCGGTCATGAAGGCGACGATGTAGGGTTGTGAAATGGTCTGGCCCCAGCCGATAGGCAGTGGGCGGTCGCCGTACGCCGTGCGCTGGTGCTCCGCGGGCACGAAACGGTGCCGGGGCACCCGGCGCATGGCGTCGAGCACCCGTTCGTCATGAATCCCTCGTTCGCGAAGCTGTTCCTCGACCATGCGGCGGGCCTCGTCATGTCTCCATCACACCACGGGGCGCGCCCGGGGCGGTAATCACTTCGTCGGGTTGCTTCACCGCTTCGCGCTGCACGGCCGGGCTGTCCTGTCTAAGTGCTAGAATCAGAAGCCTTTCGGTCTCATGAAGAAAATCCTCATCGCGAACCGCGGCGAGATTGCGGTCCGCATCATCCGCGCCTGTCGCGACATGGGGCTGGCGAGCGTGGCGGTGTTCTCGACCTGCGATCGCGCGGCCTTGCACGTGCGGATGGCCGACGAGGCGTACTTCGTGGGCCCCAATCCTCCGCGCGAGAGCTACCTGCGTATCGATCGCCTGATCGAGGTCGCTCGCCAGTCGGGCGCGGACGCCGTGCATCCAGGCTACGGCTTCCTCTCGGAGAACCAGGACTTCGCCGCGGCGTGCCGCGACGCCGGGCTCGTCTTCATCGGCCCGTCGCCCGAGGCGATTGCCCTGATGGGCAGCAAGACCGCCGCACGGCAGGTGGCCAAGCGCGCCGGCGTTGCCGTGGTGCCGGGCGCCGAGGAGCCGATCGGCGTCGGTGTCGCGGACGCCGATGTGCTGGCCATCGCCGCGATCATCGGTTATCCGCTGATGCTCAAGGCCGTGGCTGGCGGTGGCGGCAAGGGGATGCGCATGGTGGCGGATCCGGCCGATCTGCCGGGCGCACTGCGGGCGGCGCGTTCGGAGGCCGGTTCGGCGTTCGGCGACGCGGCGGTCTACCTGGAGCGCCGCATCGAGACGCCGCGCCACATCGAGGTGCAACTGCTCGCCGACAGCTTCGGCACGGTCGTGCCCTTCGTCGAGCGGGAGTGCTCCATTCAGCGGCGTCATCAGAAGGTCGTCGAGGAGAGCCCCTCGACCGTGGTGACACCCGACCTGCGGCGGCAGATGGCGGCGGCCGCCGCCGCGGTGGCGCGGGCGGCACACTACACCAACGCGGGCACCATCGAGTTCCTGCTCGACCCCGGCGGCGCCTTTCATTTCCTCGAGATGAACACGCGCCTGCAGGTGGAACACCCGGTCACCGAGATGGTGACGGGCGTGGACCTGGTGCAGTGGCAGATCCGGATCGCGCGCGGAGAGGCGCTCACGCTCGACCCGGCCGCCATGATCGCGCCGCGCGGGCATGCCGTGGAGTGCCGTATCTACGCCGAGGATCCCGATACCGGTTTCATGCCCTCGCCCGGCCGCATCACGGGCCTGCGCGTGCCCCTCGGGCCGGGCATCCGCGACGATGGCGGCGCGTGCGAGGGCGGCGAGGTGCCGATCCACTACGACCCGATGGTGTCGAAGCTCATCGCCTGGGCGGAAGACCGCCCCGGAACGCTGGCGCGGCTCGGTCGGGCCCTGGAGGAGTACGAAGTGCGCGGCATTCGCACCACGTTGCCGTTCTTCCGCTGGCTGCTGGGCGACGACGACTTCCGCGCGGGACGGTACGACACGTCCTTCATCGACCGCAAGCTCGCTGCGCGGCAGGGTCAGCCATTCCAGGCAGCGACCGGCGACCACGCGGTGCTGAGCGCCATCGCGGTAGCGGTTCGGCAACTCGCGGTGGTGGCACCTGCCTCCGGGCCGGCCCTCGATCCGAGTCGCTGGCGGCAGGCGGCTCGCGAGGGCGCGCTGCGGTAAGGCCTGACGAGCGAAGGTAAGGAAGCTGTGCAGTTCGATCTCGACATCGGGGGCCGGGTGCGGCGGGTTCGGGTGACGTCGCGAGACGACGAGCGGCTCGAGGTGTCCGTGGACGAACGCGTCTTCGCCGTGGATCCATGCCAGGTGGGGCGCGACCGTGTCTCGCTGCTGGTACAGGAAGGCGAAGGCCGGGTGCGGAGCATCGAGGCATCGGTGTCGCCGCGGTCCGGGGGCGCGGGGTTCGAGGTGGCACTCGATGGCCATACCCTGGCCGCGGCCGTGGTCACGCGGTTCGGGCGGCGTGCAGCCGAGGGCGGGGCCGGCGGCTCCGGGCCCCAGCTCGTCACGGCGCCGATGCCGGGCAGGGTCGCGCGGCTGCTGGTGAAGGCGGGCGACGAGGTGGAGCCCCGCCAGGGCCTGGTCGTGATCGAAGCGATGAAGATGGAGAACGAGCTGCGCGCCGCCCGCGCGGGCCGGGTCAAGGCCGTCGGCGTCGTCGAGGGCCAGTCGGTCGAGGCGGGCGCGCTGCTGGTGGCCGTGGAGTAGGCTGGGTGAAGAAGCTGATCGCCGCCGCCATTCGCTACGCGCGGGCGATCGTGGTCGTGCTGGCCGTCGCGCTGGCCGTCGTGCTGGTGAGCGTGGTCAGCATCGACCTGGGCCCGGCGCTCAAGGCCAGGGCCGAGCGCGCCGGCGGCAACTGGCTCGATCGGACCATGCACATCGGGCGCCTCGGCGTGCAGTTGGGCCGGGGCCGGTTCGTCCTGGACGACCTGGTCATCGACGGCATGCGGCCCGGCGAGGAGCCGTGGCTCGTCGCGAAGCGTATCGAGGTGTCGCTCACGTGGGGCGCGTTGTTTCGTCGCGAGGTGCTGCTCGACACCATCGAGATGACCGACTGGCGCATGGTCGTCGAAAGCTTTCCCGACGGCCGTCAGACCTTTCCCCGCGTCACCGGTCCGCCCCGCCCGCCCCGCACGGGCCCTGCCCCGGTCGTGACCACCCTGCAGTACGTGCGTGCGTGGCGCGGGGAGTTCGTCTATCGCGACCATGGCACGCCCTGGAGCGCCGTTGCCCGCAATCTCGACGTGACGCTGGCGAAGCTGACGGAGTACCGGGGCCACGTGTCGTTTTCGAACGGGACCGTGGCCATCCAGGACTTCGTGCCGATGGCCGCAAACCTCGAAGCCGAGTTCAAGGTGCAGGGCAGCCAGGTGATCTTCGAGCACATGGATCTGACGACCGACGGGGCCCGGAGCGACGTGACCGGCAGCGTGGACATGGGCCGGTGGCCCGAGCAGACCTACTTCGTGAAGTCGCGCGTGCAGTTTCCGCGCATGCGCGAACTGTTTTTCGCCCACGACACCTTCAGTCTGTACGGCGAGGGCGACTTCACCGGGACCTTTCACCTGTTCAAGGGTGGGCGCGAGCTGACCGGCAACTTCTATTCCCGCGAGGCCGGCCTGAACGTGTATCGCTTCCCCAACCTCGAAGGATCGCTCATCTGGGTGCCCGATCGCTTCGAGGTCACCCGCGCCACGTCCGGCTTCGTCGGGGGCCGCACGGCTTTCACCTATCGGATGGCGCCCATTGGCGACGTTCGGCGGCCGGTGCGTTCACGCTTCGACGTCGAGTACACCGATGTCGATCTGCGCGCGCTGACCGAGGTGCTCGATACCGAAGGCCTCCGCGTCGCCGGGCGCGCCACCGGCCGCAACCGGCTCGACTGGCCCATGGGAGACTTTGCCGACCGCGTCGGCGACGGCTCCGTGGTGGTCGCGCCGCCGCCTGGGATGACGCCGCTTGGCGTCAGCCTGCCCGCGTCGGCCGCGGGCGAGGCCGTGACCCGGGCACTGGATCTCGGGCCCTTCAGTGATCACATTCCGCTGCAGCCCGTGGCCCTGGGCGGCCGGATGGCCTACAGCTTCGACGGCGAGGTCATCCGCCTCGAGCCGAGCGAGGTGGCCACCGCCGACACGTTCGTCGCCTTCGCGGGAGCGACGGCGTGGGGGGAGCGGTCGAAGATCGGTTTCCAGGTGACGAGCACCAACTGGCAGGAAAGCGACCGCCTGCTGGCAGGCCTGATGACGGCTTTCGGCGCCCACACCCGCGCGATACCCATCGACGGCGTGGGCCGCTTCGACGGCGTGCTGCTCGGCGCGTTCCGCCGCCCCCGCATCGAGGGGCGGTTCGAGGGTCAGGCGATCCGGGCCTGGAACGTCACCTGGGGCGGGGTAGACGGAGACTTCGTCGTCGAGAACCAGTACGCCAACGTGAGTCGCGCGGTCATCGTCGACGGCGTATCGCGGATGGATGTCAGCGGCCAGTTCTCGCTGGGCTTTCCCAGGGCCGATGGCGGCGAGGAGATCGACGCGCGGGTACGCATCGACCAGCGCGACATGAAGGATTTCCTGGCGGCGTTCAACCTGCAGGACTACGACGTGACCGGCCTGGTGTCTGGCGACTTCCACCTGTACGGCGAGTACACGCAGCCGTTCGGAT
>JADZBZ010000175.1 GCA_020851835.1 Acidobacteriota bacterium | reverse complement strand
TGGTCCCGTGCGCGATGAAAATCTTCGGTTTGCCCTTGCGCCGAATCGGAGCCATCAGCCCGCCCGAGAGCACGATGAGGTGGTTGAAGATGTCGCCGTAGGCAAGGCCCATCGACAGGGCGTAGCCCGCGCCATCGGACCGGCCGCCCAGCCCGACGCGCTCGGGGTCGATGTTGACCACGCTCGTCACCTTCCGATACGCCGCGCCGATGTAGCGCACGTCGGCGTCGAACCCCGGTGCACCCTGGCCCCACGTGAGCTGGCGCGACTCGGGGACGACCAGCACGACGCCGAACTCCTCGGCCAGCCCATAGGTCGATTTCATCTCGTCCGCCCAGCCCCCGAAACCGTGGAGCATGACGAGCAGCGGAGCCGGAACCGTGTCGCGGTAGCTCTTCGGCACGAACAGCATCCCGTCGCGCCCGTCGTCCGAGAGACCGAGTTGGCTCTGTCCGAACGGAATCGCGTCGGCTGCTGAGCCCTGCGGCGCCTGTGTGCGCGCGACGAGTGGCCTCACGCCGTACACCCAGACCGCCGCACCCACGGCACTTCGGACGAGAAACCGACGCCTGTTCATGCCGTCATACCTCGATGGCCCTGCCTTCCACCGCGATGAGCGGTCGCGATCATAGCCACAGCACTCGCAGCGCCGCCGCCAGGGCGGCCACGGCCCCTCCCATCTGCAGCCAGAGCGGCAGCGGTCGACGCGCGAACAGCGTCCCCAGGCCCGCCAGGCCGCACGCGCCCGCCAGGGCAGGCCAGTAGAGATCCGTCAGGGCAGCCTCCCGCGCTCGGGGAGGCGCCGAGCGCCGGGCGGTGTCGATGATCGCGTTCGCGATGTCGCGATCGAGCTCGCGGTCGAGTTCGAAGTACAGGCCGCGACCTTCCATCGCCAACCGTTGCAGCCCGCGCCGGTCGAGCTGCGAGGTCGCGGGCGGCGGGTCGCCGTCGTCGGGGAACACCATTCGCGGCATGCGGCCACCCCCGAGCGTCCCTACGCCAACGACGAAGAGCGGGATGTCGGCGCCCCGAATGGCGTCGATGGCGCGCGCCACCTCGCCGCTCCAGGCCTCGCCGTCCGAGATCAGCAGAAACGCGGGGGCGTTCGACGACGGGCCGTGGATTTCGCGAACCTTCTGCATCACGCGGAGCCCCCAGGCGATGCCCTGCTCGAGGTTCGTGTCCCATGTTGTCTCGTCTTCGAGCCGGAACGGCGACCGCGCGGCGAGCCGATCGAGAAAGAAGAAGACGGTGTTGGGATCGTGCGTGAGCCGGACTTGCGGTGTCGCGATACGCGCGAAGACGGTGAGAGCCACCCGGTCGTCTTCCCACCGGAGGGCGTCGCCGAGCCGCCGCAGGAACTGCATCGAGCGCGCCCAGCGCGTACCGCCGGGCAGATCGCGCACCGACATCGACGCAGACCCGTCCTGCACCACGACGATGTCGAGGCCGGCGCGACCCAGGCCTGGCGCGACCGCCCGGGGCCGGGCCAGCGCCAGCACCAGCGCCGCGCAAGCAAGCACCACACCCAGCCACAGCGGCAGGTCGCCCGTCAGGCTCCAGCGCTCGCCTACGGGCGACACACGGCTCTGCCGCAGTTGCCGCAGATCGGCGAGGCGGCGGATCAGGCGCCAGGCCCACAGCGCCAGTAACGCCGCCGGCACCGTCAGGAGCCAGAGGTACACGGGCACGGCGAAAGAGATCGGGCCGACGTCGGGGATCACGCCTCCGCCCTCACCCCTTGCGGCGCCGTTTGCCGCTCGTCGCCTGCCCGGCTTCTGTCTCCTGCTCGCCGGCGTCTCTCGGGATCAAGACCTCGAACTCCTCGACGGGCACGTTGACCGGCGGCCCGCCGGGGATGCCATGGACCGTCGGTCCCCGCGGCAGATCCGTCGTCTGGATCGGGCCGGCGGCGGTCGGCTCGTCGTCGTTGCCGACCAGCGGAACCGGCTTCTGGAGAGCGATCTGATCGCGACGCCGCGCCACGAACTCGAGGTTGAACGCCGCGTCGAGGTAACGCGGGTTGGCCTTCAGGACCGCGGCGTAGGCCTGGATTACGTCTCCGAGCTTCCGAACCCCGTCGGGCCCGGCGGCGTCCCGCCAGGCAGAGCGATATGCCGCGTTCGCCGCGACGAAGAGCACGTCGGGGTCGGCGGCGGCGCTCGCCCGGTCGGCGAGCTCGTCGTAGCGGCCGAGCCAGTACTCCACCGTCGCCTCGCGGCGCTGGCGGTCCAGGTCGGCGCCGGTGGCCGAGGCCAGCACGCCGGCCGGAGCGTCGGCGCCCGGCACGGCCTCGTAATGAAAGGTGAGAAGCTGTTGCCAGGCACTCGCCTCGCTCCGAGCGAGGCGCGCCTCGTTTCTGGCCAAGACGGCGCCACCCAGCAGCAACAGGGCGCCGATCACTCGAAGCGCGATGGTCATCCGCACACGAACCTCCTCACGGCAAGGTCGAAGACACCGGCCACCCGAGGCGCAACGAGGCGGCGCAGGCCCATAGCGCCGCGGCGACGAGCGCAAAACTCGAGAAGCGTGGCTGCTGGGTCGCGTAATGGCGCACCTGCACGGTGCCGACCGATTCGCGGTCGATGTCGGCCAGCGCCTTCAGCAGGCTGTTCTCGTCGCGCGCGATGTAGAAGCGTCCGCCCGCCCGCTCGACCGCATCCTTCCAGAGGGCGTCGGGAACCGCCTCGTTGAAGCCCTTGTTGTAGTTGGTCCGCACGAAATAGAGCGGAATCCGGCTGGCCGTGGCGGCCGCGAGGATGTCGTCCAGCGATCGGCCGTTCACCATGGCGTTGGTGTCTTCGCCATCGGTGAAGATCACCATCACGTTCCCCGAGGCCTCGAGAAAGTCGAAGGCGCGGAAGACGGCGATGCTCTGTTCTACCGCACTTCCGATGACCGTACCCGGATCCGGGAACCGCGAGAACTCGGCAGGGTCACCGATGAGAGCCATGCTGAGCAGGAGGTTGTCGTAGTCGTTCGTGAAGGGGGTGATCACGTACGCACGGTTGCCGAACTCGATGAGGGCCATCAGGTCGCGGTACCGGCCCTGGCGGCGCAGCTCGACGAAGCGCGTCGCCGCGGCCACCGTGGTGAAGAAGGCCTGCTGCGTGCCGGCATTGAGCGACGGCGCGGCGAAGTCCGAACGCATGCTGTCGGAGGCGTCGATCATGAGCGCGATGCGCCGCCCGGGATACGACACCTCCGACGACACGAGGGCGGCGCGCGGGTCGGCGAGCGCGAGCAGCGCGAACGGGAGGCCCGCGGCGAAGAGCAACGACGGCACGTCGCGCCGCCACGCCGTGCGCGCCGGCCGCATCGTCTGCAGCAGGGCTGGCAGAACGATACGGCCGCGGCCGCGGCGCCGCGGGAGAGCGGCGTGCAGCGCGAGCAGCAGCGCAGCCAGAGCGGCAAAGGCGATGGCGGCCAGGCGCGCGGTGTCGCGCTGCCAGAACGTGACGCCGCTGGTATCGACGCCGGTCCAGTCGGCGGCGATGGCCGCGGCGAGCGCGCGCAGCACGTCCATCACGACGGCGACGTCCTCGCCTCCCTGGGGCCGAGCGTGACGACGGAGCGGAACCAGCGCCGGACCCCGGCGCGCGAGAGGCGGGACGCCTCGCGCTGCCCGGCGTCGAGAGCGCTGGCCAGCGCCCCGGCGTCGGGGCCGGCGTCCTCCGCCGCAAAGCGCGTCACGGTGAACGTGGCGAGAGCGGCGTGCAGCGCCTCGAGCCCGGCGCGCTGTTCGATCGGCCTGGCGGGATCCGCCAGTGCGAGCGCCACGTCGGCCGCCGTCGTCGCGCTCGTGACCGCCGCGCCCGGACGCCCCGGGATCACGGCGCGGACAGGAATCCTCCCGTCGGTGGCCGATGCACCGTGAGCCAGCCGCTGCTCGCTGACGCCGCGCCCGAGGGCCACGGCGGCGACGACGCGGAGAGCCGCGTGGCCGGCGCCGATGAGCTCGGGCGTCCAGCCACTCGCAGACTCGCGCGCCACGCGCGACAGTTCGGCGCCGGCAGCGGCGAGCACACGGCGCTCGGACACCCGCGGCCGCTCGCGCGCCTGCCCCTGGCGGGCGCGGCTGACGAAGGCGGCCAAGGCGAGCACGCCGAACAGGACGCCTCCCGCCAACAGTGCCACAGAGCCGATGTCGAAGAGGCGCGCGCGAAAGCGCAGGGCATCGATGCGGTCGAATCCCACGTCCGCGCCGTCGCGGATGTCCACGCCGGACTCCGGCACCAGCGACAGCACGTGCACCGGAAGCCCCGGCATCACGTAGGTGAACTCGCGGCCGGCGAGTGTGGCGTCGGAGGAGACGCGGCTCTGCACGCGGTAGGTTACGGTGAGATTGGGCAGCATGACGTCATCGCCAATCGAGTCGGGATCGAGCAGCCGCACCGTGTAGCGGTACTGGAAGAAGCGCCGCTGGCCCGCGCGCGTGTCGGCCGGGCGCTCGCCGCCGATGACCTCGAAGGGCTGCAGCTGAACCCCGGCGACGGTCAAGCGGGTCTCGTCGGGCACCACCTGCACGCTGTCGGTCTCGAGAACCGCGCACGTGAGCCGGACGTCGAAGGGCTCGCCGATGGTCACGGCCCCCTGGCTGGTACGCCACCAGCAGCGGATGGGCGCCACTTCCACCATCGGCTGCGCGCGATCGGCCGAGGCGGGCCGTCCCGGGGAGGCCGGCCTGGCCTGCCCGGCCGCCGCGGTCACCGGCCCGGCCAGGGCCGCGGCCGCCAGCAGTGCACGCGCCACCGCCGCCAGCGTTCGTGATGTCGCGTTCATGCCCCGCCCTCGTCTCTCACCGTGCCGGCTTCCGGAGCCGCCGCTCCGCCACGAACTCGCTGAGCGCGATGTCGTCCTTCTGCGCGTCGAGTCCGATGCGCACCACGTCGAGATCCGCGTCACGGGCGGCCCGCTCGACGTCGGCCTGCCAGGCGCGCACCCGATCGCCCAGGGCCGCGAATGTCTGCCGCGAGACCGTCCGCGACGTGCCCGTCTCGGCGTCCTCGACCTCGATCCACCACGACGACACGTCGGGCATGGCGAACGCGAAGGCGCTGTCCACGAGGACGATGAACACGTCGTGCACGGCGTTGAGCCGCGCCAGTTCGCCAACGACCTCGAGCGCCTCGTCGAAGAGAAAATCCGAGATGAAGGGGACCAGCGACGTCGTCCGGAACGAGCCGGCCAGCGTCGTGCTCACACTCCCTCCGTGCATCACCGGTTCGAGTCCGCGCCGGGCCAGGTAGGCGTCCAGACAGTGCACGACGTGATTGCGGCCGGCGCGGGGCGCGACACCCGCCAGGTGCGAGAAGTCGCGTTCGAAGGCGATCAGGCCGAAGCGATCCTGGAAGAAGGCCGCCGACAGGCCGATGACCGCGAGCGCGCGCCCGACGGCCGTGGCAATCGGCGTCTCGCCGCGACTATGCCCGTGGCTGCGGGCGATGCCGCATCGTGTGGACAGCGACAGGTCGGCCACGGCCACCACCGTCGCGGTACTCGGCTGCTCGAACTCGCGCACTACGAGCGGCGCGAAGTTGGTCAGCGACGACTGGGGCCAGTCGATCGCCGACATCCTGTCGCCGGACTGCCAGTCGCGCAGACCCACGAAGTCGAACCCCGTGCCCTCAGCGCGGCTCCGGTGCTCACCCGGCGTCCGTTCGCGCAGGCGACGGCTCACGATGAGCTCAATCCGCGTAATTTCTTCGAGGCCGACGGCCGAGGCCGCCGCCGACGCGCGGGCCGTCATGGAATCGGCACCCGTTCCACGACGTCGCGGATGACGTCGTCGATGGTGAGCCCGTGGCTGGCCGCGTGGGGCCCGAGCCAGATCCGGTGCCCGAGGACGTAGGGCGCGATCGCCTGGATGTCTTCCGGGTACACCTCGGCCCGCTCGCCCTGGAGCAGCGCCCACACCTTGGCCAGACGGCTCCACGCGATGATGGCGCGAGGCGAGGCGCCCAGATCCACCCCGCGCTCCACCAGCTCGGACGGCGAGCGGTGCCGCCAGTCGGTATCGGCATTGTAGGGACGCGTCGCCGCCACCAGGCGCTGGATGTAGCGTCCGAGACTGCGGTGCAGGAACACACGGCTGCCAATCGTCGCCCGGAGCCCGATGATGCGCTGCTTGGACAGGATCGGGCGGAGGCGCATCTGCTTGAAGTCGAACTCGACCAGCCGCTCCTCCTGATCGGGCGGCAGGTAGCCCACGTTGATCATGGCGGCGAAGCGGTCGGTGGCGGCCTCGGACAAGGGGAACGTGCCCTGCCCGAGCTCCACCGGGTTCATCGTCGCCATCGCGAAGCTGAACGCGGGCAGGTCGTAGGTGTCCTTGCCGACCGTGATCGAGCGGTCCTGCAACGCCTCGAGGAACGCGCTCTGCGACTTGAGCGGAATACGGTTGATCTCGTCGAGGAGGATGACCTCGGCCGAGGCCAGAGGCCCGAATTCGGTGACCAGCTGCCCGGTCGCGGGGTTGATCATCTGGAAGCCCACTACCTCGGTGGGCTGCAGGTCGGCCCGGCCCTGGATGCGGGCGAACCGGGCGTCGCTGATGGCGGCCAGGATGACGCCGAAGAACGTCTTGCCCACACCGGGCACCCCGCGCAGCAGGAGATTGCCGGCGTTGACCTGCCGCTCGGGACGCCTTTCGTCGTAGGTGGTCGGGATTTCGGCCAGCAGGACAACGTTGGCGAGGGCCTTGGCGGTGTCGTACCCGACGAGCGCGCGGCTGCCCTCGGCCATCACCGCGTGATGGAAATCGAGGGCTTCCTTCAATTCCGGCTGCATCGCATTCGGCCCCGCGAGCCGGGGCGGGCGTCTCCCCCCTC
>JADZBZ010000174.1 GCA_020851835.1 Acidobacteriota bacterium | reverse complement strand
GTCGCGCAGGCGCTGGCGAGCCGGACGCCGATGCGGCGGAAGCTCCCAGACGAGCGGCAGGCCATCACGCACAAGTTCGACATCTCGGGCCACGAAGGCTACATCACCGTGGGCCTCTTCGAGGACGGGATGCCGGGCGAGATCTTCCTGGTCATGGCCAAGGAAGGCTCCACCATCTCGGGTTTTGCGGATGCGTTCGCCCAGGCCATCAGCTACGCGCTGCAATACGGCGTGCCGCTGCAGGTGCTGGTGGACAAGTTCAGCCACGTCCGATTCGAGCCGTCGGGCATGACGAAGAACCCGGACGTGCGCTTTGCCAAGTCGATCGTCGACTACATCTTCCGATGGATGGCGTCGAAATTTCTGTCGCCCGAGGCACAGTACCGCGCGGGCGTCAACAACCGCGACGGCGCGAGCGATACGCCGCCGGCGGCCGTGCCGGCGCCCAGGGCCGCCCCGTCGCCAACCGCGGCGGTCAGCCCGACGCGGGCGATCGTCCCCAACACCACGTCGTTTGCCGCCATGCAGAACCAGGAGGACGCCCCGCCGTGCACCACCTGCGGATCCATCATGGTGCGCAGCGGCTCGTGCTACAAGTGCAGCAACTGCGGTACCACCAGCGGGTGCGCGTAGGCACGGAGAGTACGGACGAGCCAAGGGCCGCAGAGCACACGCCGCAGCGACGAGGCTCCGCGGGTTCGTCAGGGAAGGCCGGGGCCATCCGCTCCGGCCTTCGCCTTGACCGGGCTCGTGGCGCGGGGCCCCGCTGGGCGCGCGGGTTGTGGTCGCCTCTGGCCCGACGGGGAGAGGCGCTGGCCCGAACAGGCCATGGGACGTCAGGATGGCACTGAGACGGGAGGCCGACATGACACGCCGCTGGTACGCCCGCTGTTGCCTGGTCACGCTGATGACCGCCGCGGCCGGAGCGCAACAGAACCGCATCGACATCGTGACGCCGCTGGCGCCTGAGCTGGCCGCGTACGGGCCGCTCGGAATCGGTGTCCAGACCGTGCGGGCCGTCGACCGCGACAGACCGGATATCCTCCCCATGACGGCGGGCGGCTCGATGGTGCGGGCCGATCGGTCGTTCATGCTCGAGGTCTGGTACCCCGCTGACGTCCCGGACGGGCGAGCCGGCGGCGACTACCGTACGACCACGCGCGACCCGTCGCTGCCGACCGTGCTCCACGGCCGGGCGGTTCGCGACGCCGCGCCGGGGACCGCGGGCGCGCCGTATCCGCTCGTGATCGTCTCGCACGGGTACCCGGGCAACCGCCTCCTGCTGAGCCATCTGGGAGAGAGCCTCGCGAGCAAGGGCTTCGTTGTCGTCTCGATCGATCACCCCGAGAGCACCTACGACGATCAGAAGGCTTTCGCGAGCACGCTGTACAACCGCCCGTACGATCAACTCTTCGTGCTCGATGAGATGGCCCGACTGGGAGCAGAAGGTTCGGGCTCGTTCCTCGCCGGGCTGGTCGACGCATCGCGGACGGGCCTGGTCGGCTATTCGATGGGCGGCTACGGCGTGGTCAACGTGATTGGCGGCGGCTTCAGCGCCGCCAGCGCGACGATGGAGGGGGCGCCCCCGGATCGTCTGCTCGCCGAACGCGGAGCGGCGAACCCGGCTTACGCCGCCGGCCGTGACCCGCGCATCCAGGCCGCGATTGCCATTGCGCCGTGGGGCATGCAGCGAGGCTACTGGGACACCGATGGTCTCAAGGGCATCCGCACACCGGTGCTCTTCGTGGCCGGCAGCGTCGATGACGTGGCTGGCTACGAGAAGGGCACCCGCGCCATCTGGCAGAACGCGCAGAACGCCGACCGGTATCTGCTGACCTTCGAGGATGCCAGCCACAACGCCGCTGCGCCGATCCCGGCGCCCGCCGAGTCGTATGTGGCGCCTGGCGGGCCGGCGTCCTCGCCCTTCACCCACTATGCGGATGCGGTCTGGGACACGACGCGGATGAACAACATCCTCGATCACTTCGCGACCGCGTTCTTCGAGTGGCATCTCAAGGGCGATCGCGGCAGGGAAGCCTACCTCAACGTCGAGCCTCACGGCCGCGACGCCGTGTGGGCGATGAACCGGGACGGTACGCCGGCCGAGGGGCACACGTACTGGAAGGGCTTCAAGCGTGGGACGGCCGTCGGTCTTTCGCTCGAGCACCTGCTGCCGGGACAACTCTCGATCGGCGAGCCGACCACGCTCGGGCCGCCGACGCGGGCCGACCTCCTTCGCGGCGAGTACGGGCGGTATCGCGCGAACAACGATCTGCTGTCCTATGTCCTCGACATCCGGGTCGATCCCGAGCGCGGATCGCTGTCGGGCTCGAACACGATCCGTTTCCGGCAATTGGCCTCCGACACGCGGATCCAGCTCGAGCTGTACGACGACCTCGCGGTGGACGGTATTCTCTTCGAGGGCGACACCCTCACCTACGAGCGCGTCATGAACACGGTCTACGTGGACTTTCCGCGGACGCTCGAGGCCGGGCGCGAGTACAGCATCGAGTTCCGCTATTCCGGGCAGCCGCGCTCGCGAGGGCGTTTCGGCGGCATCACTTTCGACAGGGATCCGGCCGGCCGGCCGTGGATCTTCACGGCCTGCGAGGGCG
>JADZBZ010000173.1 GCA_020851835.1 Acidobacteriota bacterium | reverse complement strand
GTACGGTATGGCGCCAGACGAGGTGATCCGCGCCGTCACGGCCGGCAACGTCATCCTGCCGTCGGGCAGCGTGAACATCGGCGACGAGACGCGGATCTCGCCGATGAACTCGGTGGTCGGGACGATCGACGACCTGCTCGAGCTGCCGATCCGGACGGGGGCCGGCCCTCCGGTCTCGATTCGCGATGTCGGCTCGGTCAGCGACAGCACCGACATCCCCAGTGCGTACGCGCTGGTCGATGGTCGGCGGGCCGTCTACATTCCCGTCACCAAACGACCCGACGCCTCCACCTTGAGCGTCGTCGCATCGGTGCGGGCGAACCTGGGCCGCTTCCAGGCGCTGGTGCCGGACGACATCACGGTGTCGTACGAACTCGACCAGTCGGCCACGGTCTCCGCCGCCCTGCGCGCCGTCGCCGGCGAGGCCCTGCTCGGCGCTCTGCTCACCGGCCTGATGGTGTTGCTGTTCCTGCGCGACTGGCGCAGCGCGGCCATCGTGGTCGTCACGATTCCCTTTGCGCTGCTGGCCGCGGTGGTCGCCTTGTGGGGGGCCGGCCAGACCATCAACATCATGACGCTCGGCGGGCTCGCCCTCGCCGTGGGGATCCTCGTGGACGAGGCGACGGTGGCCATCGAGAACATCCACACTCACCTCGCCCGCGGCACCCCCGTGGCCCGCGCCGTGCTCGACGCCAGCGGCGAGGTGGTGGCGCCGCGGCTGTTGGCCATGCTGTCGGTCGTGGCGGTTTTCGTGCCGTCGTTCTTCATGACGGGCGTGTCGCGCTCACTCTTCATCCCGCTCTCGCTCGCGGTCGGCTCCGCGATGATCGCCTCGTTCGTGTTGTCCAGTTCCCTCGTCCCCGTGCTGTCGGTGTGGTGGCTGGGCCGACCTCACGACGCGCCTACCGGAGCGCCGGCCAGCGACTGGGTCGAGCGGCTGCGCCACCGCCTCGGCGCCCTGCTCACGCGTGTCGCGCGCGCCCGGGTGGCGCTGATCGCCGTCTACGTGCTGGTGACCATCGGCCTCGTGGCCACCATCGGTCCGGCGCTGGGCCGTGAGATCTTCCCGCCGAGCGGCGCCAAGCAGTTCCAATTGCGGTTCCGCGCCCCGGCCGGGACGAAGTTCGAGTTGACCGAGCAACTGGGCCGGAGCGTTCTCGACGAGATCCAGCAGGTGGCCAGCCCCGGCAACGTGGCCATCACGCTCGGCTACGTGGGCGTACAACCTACGTCGTATCCCATCAACACCATCTTCCTCTGGACGGGTGGACCGCACGAGGGGGTGCTTCAGGTGGCCCTCAGGCCCGACGCCCCCTTCCAGCAGGAAGCGTTCGAGGAGACGTTGCGCGAACGGTTCGCGGCGAAGTTCCCCGACACGCAGTTCTCGTTCGAGCCGGGCGATCTGGTGAGCCGCATCATGAATTTCGGTACGCCGACACCAGTGGACGTGGCCGTGATGGGGCCCGATTTCGCCGCCAGTCGAGCCTTCGCCGCCAGAGTGCGGACCGAACTGGCGAAGGTCGGGTCGCTGCGAGACTTGCAGTACGGACAGGCCCTCGAGTACCCGGCGATCCAGGTGAATGTCAACCGCCAGCTGGCCGGCCAGCTGGGGGTGACCGTCGACCAGGTGGGCCGGTCGTTCGCGGCGGCCACCTCCTCTAGCCGGTTCGTGGCACCCAACTACTGGGCCGATCCCCGCACCGGCATCGCGTTCCAGGTGCAGGTGCAGGTGCCGCAACCGCGGATGACGAGTCTCGAGGATCTGCGCGTGGTGCCGGTCGGCGGTGGTGGCACCGCAGCACCGCTCCTTGGCGACCTGGCCCGCATCGAGAACGCCACAATCGTGGGCGAGTACGACCGCGTGAACGGGCAGCGTATGGTGACCCTCACCGCCAACGTGGCCGGCGAAGACCTCGGCCGAGTCCTCACGCACGTCGAGCAGGCCATCGCCCGCGCGGGCGAGCCTCCGCGCGGCGGCTCCGTGACCCTCCGGGGCCAGATCGCCGCGATGAACGAGACGTTCACCAACATCACCGCCGGCCTGGGCGTGGCGGTGGTTGTCATCTTCCTGCTGCTCGCCGCCAACTTCCAGTCGCTGCGCCTGGCGTTTGTCGTCGTCTCCACCGTGCCGGCCGTCCTGGCCGGCGTGGTCGTGATGCTGTTCGCCACGGGCACCACCCTCAACGTGCAGTCGTTCATGGGCACCATCATGGCCATTGGCGTGGCCGTCGCCAATGCGATTCTGCTCGTGACCTTCGCGGAACAGGCGCGACGGCAGGGCGGCTCGCCACTGGTCACGGCCATTGAGGCGGCGCAGTCGCGGATGCGACCGGTGTTGATGACCAGCGCCGCGATGATCGCGGGCATGGTGCCGATGGCGCTTGCCTTCGGCGACGGGGCTGAGGCCACCGCGCCGCTGGGCCGCGCGGTTATCGGCGGACTGGCCGCGGCCACCCTGGCCACGCTGATCGTGCTGCCATCGGTCTACTCCCTCGTACAGCAGTCCGCGCGCGCGACATCGCCGTCGCTGGATCCCGACGATCCCGAGAGCCCCTACCGGACTCAGGTTGGATGATCATGATGACGCTCCTGACACGCTTGCGCCGGCCGACGCCGGCTGCTCTCGCCTCGGCGCTCCTGCTGCTCGGCACGGTGGCATGCGGGGGCGGCACGACCGCACCGGCACCAGCAGCGGCTCCGGCAGGCCCGGTCACGATTGACATGGTCCACGTCGTGGAAGCGCCACTCGATGTACAGCTGTCGCTCCCCGGCGAGCTGACGGCCTATCAGTCGGTGGCCATCTTCCCCAGGGTCTCCGGGTTCGTGAAGACCGTGCCGGTCGATCGCGGCTCGCGCGTCCGCGCAGGCGACGTGCTCGCCACCCTCGAGGCGCCGGAGCTCGTCGCCCGACGCTCCGAGGCGCAATCGAAGCTGCAAGCCGCCGAAGCGGAGGTCGCCGGCG
>JADZBZ010000172.1 GCA_020851835.1 Acidobacteriota bacterium | reverse complement strand
TTCCGCGCCGAGCAGTACCGGTCCCAGCTCCGGGTCCTCGACGCCGAGCTGCGCCGCTTCCTCTCGCGGCTGCTGACGCGGCCTCCGGCCGCGTCAGGCATCCTCGATCGGATCCTCGGCCAGATGCACGACGAGGTGGACGCGCTCTATGCCGATGGCGTCCGGCGCAAGAGCGACTTCTTCCGCGACCTGGCCGGCAGCCGGTATCTGGCGCTGGCCGAAACCGAATCGCGCGCTACGGGCGTGGGCTTCGACCTGCTGGCGGGCCTGTTCGACAAGGCCATCCTCGACGTGGAGAACTCGGCCGAGGCCGCCGGGGAGTTCGAGGACCACGCGGCGGCCGCCCTGGGCGGAATGCCGGGGACCGATCCCGGCCTGGCGGCGGCGGTCGCGCGCGTGTCGGCCCTGCGGCTGGAGCAGGTGGGCAGCGTCGGCACCGGCTACGGGCGGGCGCGCCTGCCTTTCCCCGAAGGACGCATCCGGTCCGAAATCCTGTGCCACGGCCTGGGCGCGCACGCGATGTATCCCCGGACCCGCACCGTGCTCGACATCGGCGGCCAGGACACCAAGGCCATCCAGGTGGACGAGCAGGGCATCGTCACGTCGTTCCAGATGAACGACCGCTGCGCGGCGGGGTGTGGCCGCTACCTGGGCTACATCGCCGACGAGATGAGTCTGGGCCTGCACGAGCTGGGGCCCATCGCGTGCCAGTCGTCCGCGCCGGTGCGCATCAACTCCACGTGCACGGTGTTCGCGGGCGCGGAACTGCGCGAGCGACTGTCGCTCGGCGAGAAGCGCGAGGACATTCTCGCCGGCCTGCACCGGGCGATCGTGCTGCGCGCGATGTCGCTGCTGGCCCGTTCGGGCGGCGTGAAGGACGAGTTCACGTTCACGGGTGGCGTGGCGCGCAACCAGGCGGCCGTGGCAGCGCTCGTGAAGCTGGTGGAGGAGAACTACGGCAGCCGCTCCGTGAACATCTCGGAGGACTCCATCTACACCGGCGCGCTGGGCGCGGCGCTCTTCGCACTACGGGGCGCGAGGGCCGCGTAGGAGGCCGTTCATGATTACCGCGGGCATCGACGTGGGATCGGCGGCCGTCAAGGTGGCCGTCGTGGAGACCGGCGACGAGGGGGGCGAGCGCCTGCTGGCCGGCGTCAGCGAGCGGGTCCGCCGCCGGGATGCGATGGCGGTGGTACACGCGGTGTACGAAGCCGCCTTGGATCAGGCCGCCGCCGCGCCCGGCGACGTCACCTACGTGGCCACCACCGGCGAGGGCGAAGCGGTACCGTTCCGCACGGGCCACTTCTACGGCATGACCACTCACGCACGCGGGGGCCTGTTCCTGGAGCCTGCCGCCCGCGGCATCATCGACATCGGCGCGCTCCACGCCCGCGCGGTCCGCATGGACGAGCGCGCCAGGGTGCTGGGCTACCGCATGACCAGCCAGTGCGCGTCGGGCTCGGGCCAGTTCCTCGAGAACATCGCGCGTTACCTCGGCGTCACGCTCGAGGAGATTGGGCGGTTGTCGAAGACGGGCGACCAGCCCGAGGCCTGTTCGTCCATCTGCGCGGTCCTGGCCGAGACCGACGTCATCAACATGGTCTCGCGCGGCATCGCGATCCCGAACATCCTGCGCGGCATCCACCAGTCCATGGCCGGACGCTATCTCAAGCTGGTCGTCTCGGCCGGGGTCCGCGACGTCGTGCTCACCACCGGCGGCCTGGCGGCAGACGAGGGGCTGATGGCGGCGCTCACCGAGGCGGCCGTCGAGCAGAAGGCGCCGGTGGAGGTCCGCAGCCATCCGCAGTCGGCCCTGGCCGGCGCGATCGGTGCGGCGCTCTGGGGCGCCTTCCGCGCGCGTCGACTGGCCGGCCTCGGGCGGGGACTGCCCGCGAGCGCCGCATGACGCCCCTTCCCCTGCAGGGCCGCGGCGCCATCGTGGCTGGTGGCGGCGGCGGCATCGGCCGGGCGGTCTGCGCGCGCCTGCTGGAGTCGGGCGCGCAGGTCGTGTCGCTCGATCGCGACGATTGTCGTCCGCCGAACCTGGCCGGGGCAGTCGCCTGCGACCTGACCGACGGCGCGGAGGTGGCCGCCGCCGTCGCGGCCGCGCACCACCGCACCGGCCGCATCGACATCGTCGTTCACTGCGCGGGCATCACGCGCGACGGCCCGCTCGTTCGGATGAGCGACGACGACTGGCGCGCGGTGATGGCGGCGAACCTGGACTCGGCCTTCTACCTGCTGCGAAGCACCGGGCCGCTCCTGCGCGCGACGGGGGCCGGCGCCGTCGTGCTGGTATCGTCCATCAACGGCGAGCGGGGCAAGGCGGGCCAGGCCAACTACGCGGCCAGCAAGGCCGGGCTCATCGCGCTCGGCCGGACGACGGCACGTGAGTGGGGCCGACATCACGTTCGCGTGAACGTCGTCTCGCCCGGGTGGACCGAGACGCCCATGACCGCCGGGCTCCCGGACCAACTGCGCGCGCGCGCGCTCGCGGATACCGCACTCGGCCGCCTCGGCCGGCCAGACGAGGTGGCGGGGGCGGTGCTGTTCCTGTGCTCGGACGAGAGCCGGCACATCACGGGACAGGTGCTGCGCGTGGACGGAGGGCAGTTGATCGGGTGATCGCACCGGGCGAAGCCCTGACGCCAGACGGGCGTAACGATAATCGGGAGACGCCATGGACACCTTCGATCCCCTCGTCAGCAACGTCGAGGTACGCAACCTGCAGCCGTCGGACCTGGAGGCGGTCATCGCGCTCGACGCGAAGAACGTCGGCCGCCGCCGCGATGAGTTCTTCAGGCTGAAGCTCGAGCAAGCGCTCTCGGACACCGGGATCACGGTCTCGCTGGCGGCGGAGTTCGATGGCCTGTTCGCCGGCTTCCTGCTGGCGCGTGTGTTCTACGGCGAGTTCGGCGTGACCGAGCGTGTGGCGGTGATGGATGTGATCGACGTGCACCCCGACTTCCGTTGCCAGCACGTGGCCTCGTCTCTGCTGGCGCAGCTCAGGACGAACCTGCTGGGCCTGGGCATCGCGACCCTGCGGACCGAGGTGGGGTGGGACGACCAGGACCTGTTGGGGTTCTTCCGCCACGAAGGCTTCGTGATGGCGCAGCGCTTCTGCCTGGACCTGGATCTGCAGGCCGCGCGTGCGCGGGCCGACCGATGACGCTCCGCAAGTCCTCGCGTTACGCGCTCTATGCGGCCATCGAGATGGCCAAGGCGGGCGACGAGCCCGTGACGGTCGCGCAGGTGGCGGGCCCGCACGGGATCCCGGCCACGGCGCTGGCGAAGGTGTTCCAGCAACTGGTGCGCGCCGGGATGGCGGTGGGCACGCGCGGCATCGGCGGCGGCTACCGGTTGGCGCGGCCGCGCGGCGACATCACGGTGCTGGAGGTCGTCTCGGTCTTCGACCCGCCCCGCACGCCCGGCGCCGACCTGCTGAATGCCCGGGCCAACGGCCAGCCGGCCACGCCACAGGCGGCGGCGCTCCGGCGCCTCTTAGACGAGGTGGACGAAGGGATCGTGGCGACGCTGGCGTCGGTCACGCTGGACACGCTCGTGCGGTGAGCGCGCGCGACGCGCGACGCCACTGCGAACCTAGCGCGGTTGCTCCTGCCCGATGCGCGCCTCGAGCGCCGCCAGCGACGACTCGGCCAGCGCTCGGCAGGCGCCGGCATCGACCAGCGGCTCGGCGGTGCCGCGCTTCAGCTTCTCGTCCATCCCCGACGCCGACGGGTGCGTCGTCAGGAGCACGTCGCAGGGCAGGGCTCTCACCGTGTCGAGGCTGCGGCGGAACGAGTCGACGATGCCCGGACGGGTGCCATCGCCCGTGAAGCGGAAGCCGGGGTTCGACACGGCGGTCAGGCTGTCCACGTAGGCAATGGAGAGGCATCGTGCCTCTTCGCACGACTGCCAGGTCCAGGTGGTTGCACCCGGCGTGTGTCCCGGGGTGTAGCGCGCGGTGATGGCCAGCGGGCCCGCTTTCACCGTTTCGCCGTCCTGCACCACGCGGACGCCGGTGGTGACGGCCGGGAAGGTGTCCGCCGAGGGCCCGCCGTATTGCGGGTCGTCGGGTGTGGCGTGCCCGAGCGCCAGGGCCTCCGCGGTGCGCGTGCTGGCGCCGACGGTGGCCCCGGTGAAGCGCTGCATCGCCCGCACGCCGCCCAGGTGGTCGAAGTGGCCGTGCGAGGTCAGGATCAGCCGGATGTCGCTCGTCTTGAAGCCCAGGGCGCGGATGTTGGTATCGATAACCGGGACGCTCTGGGGCAGGGCCACGTCGATGAGGATGTGCCCCTGATCGCTCGTGATGAGCACGCTCGACAGGCCGGCCGACCCGACGAAGTAGGTATTCCCGAAGACCTTGAAGGGCTGGCGCGGCGCGTTCCACTCGTCGCAGGCGCCGCACGTGATGGGCGGGTCGACAACGGGCGCGCCGGCCCGCCCCGACTGGGCCGGCAGGCTCGGCGGGGCGAGCAGGACGAGGGCAAGGACGAAAACCGGCACTCCGCGCGTCATGTGGCTCCGTGGGCAGGAACAGGCATCATATGCCCACCTCCTTCGTGCGTTGCGCATCAGCTAATCGCGGCTGGTGGCACCGTTGCCGAAGTGCTTTCGGTACCAGGCCAGGCTGCGGGTGATCGCGTCTTCGATGTGTTTGGTCTCGCGGATGCCGTGGCCTTCGCGCGGGTAGCGCACCAGCACGGCATCGGTGCCGACGTCACGGATGGCGATGTAGAACTGCTCCGCTTCGGCAATCGGCACGTCGTTGTCGTTCTCGCCGTGCAGGAACATCGTCGGCGTCTTGACCTTCGACACGTAGCGGATCGGAGACCGCTCCCACAGGGCGTCCATGATGGTGCGGGGTTGCGTTGCGCGCGGCCAGATCGTGGTGTCGACCGGCTCGAAACTCTCGTGCGGGAAGCCGCCGAACTCCACGGCCAGGTAGTCGTGGTAGTAGGCCATGTAGTTGAAGCTCACCAGGTTCGAGATGCCGGCTGATGGGATCGCCGCCTTGAAACGATCGGTCTGTGTAATCAGCCAGTCGGTGAGTTGCCCTCCGTAGCTGCCGCCCTCGACGCCGAGACGGTTGCCATCGAGCCACGGGAACTTCGCCAGCGCGGCGTCGACGCCGGCGAGCACGTCCTTGGCCTCGCCGCCGTTCTGATCCTGGAAGATCGCATCGGCGTGCTTCTGACCGTAGCCAGTCGAGCCGCGGTAGTTGACCATCAGCGACGCGATGCCGTTGGCGGCATAGATCTGCGCCTTCTGATTGAAGGCGGGACCCTGCTGCCCATGGGGACCACCGTGGATCATCGCGACGAGCGGCGCCTTCTGGCCGGCCGCGAGGTCGATCGGCTTGGTGAGGTACGCCTGGACCTCGAGGCCGTCGAAGCTGGCGAAGGTGATCGCTTCGACGTCCGCGATGGTCCGTCCGCTGAGCGCCTGCTGATTGAGCGTGGTGACGGCGCGCGCCTGACCCGCGGCCGGGCGCACGTAGAGCTCGGCCGGACGTGACGGCGTCGTGAAGGCGTAGATGAGCGTGCCGTCGTGCGAGAGCGCCCACTGGCCGACACTGCCGCGGTCGGTGATGAGGCGCTCCGGTGCGCCGCCCCCTTGCGGCAGGCGGATCAGCCGCACCTCGCCGCGCTCCTGCAGCGTGACGTAGAGATGCCGGCCGTCGTGCGACCACTCGGGCGCGCCCTGGCGATTGTCGACCGTGCCCACTTCGCGCCGGCCGCTGCCGTCGGCATTCATCACCCACACGTGCGTGTCTTCCATCGTCGTTTCGGACGAGGTGAGGGGACGCGTGGTGCCGCTGAACGCGACCATGCGGCCGTCGGGCGACCAGCGCGGGTAGTACTCCGCGCCCTTGGTGTCGCTCAGGCGGCGTGCGTTCCGGGAAACCACGTTGATGGCGAAGATGTCGTAGTTGAAGAAGCGATCGGGATCCGGTCCGCGATTGGAGATGAAGAGAATCTCATCGCCCTTCGGCGACCAGTCGATCGAATGCTCGTAGTAGTCGCCGTCGGTCAACTGCGTCACCTGGCGCGACGCGACGTCGGCGATGAAGATGTGCAGCCGCCGGTTGTCGTTGGCACGGGTGCCGCCCTCGGAGGCGGTGGGCTTGTAGAGATACCGCGTGATGACCATCGGGTC
>JADZBZ010000171.1 GCA_020851835.1 Acidobacteriota bacterium | reverse complement strand
TGGTTCTGGACGAACCGACCAATCACCTGGATCTGGCGACCAAGGAGATGCTCGTCGAGGCGCTCAAGGACTTCGAGGGCACGATGATCTTCGTGTCGCACGATCGGATGTTCCTGCGCGGCCTGGGCTCGCGGGTGCTGGAACTGGGCGGCGAGAGCGGTACCAGCCGGGAACCCCTGGTGTATCCGGGCAGCTACGTCGAGTACGTGCAGAAGACCGGGCACGAGGCGCCGGGGACGCACACCTAGCGGAGGTCCCCGAGCTCGACGACGCGGGCCTGAGGCGTCTGGAGCAGGGCCCGCATTCCAAGGCCGTCGCGTTCCAGCGCGCGCGGGAGCCACGTCCGCGAGTTCCCGACAGCGTACTCCTTGAACACGTCCACCACGATCGTTCGTCCCGAGCGCGCACCTTCGCGCCGGTGCTCGAGGAGGTCTGCCGGCCGGAGCACCACCGGAGCCGTCGCGTACACGCCGACCGCGTTCGATCCGCGCACGACCACGAATCGATCGCGCACGTAGTCGTCGAGCGCCAGCCAGGCGTCCACCCGCCCAACGAGCAGCAGGCACGCCAGTTCGTCGGTGCACGCCACCTTGTCGGATGGGCGCAGGCTGTCGCGAACCGCCGCCATGCCCGGGAGGTCGATCGTGGGCCGAACCGAGGCCAGGCGCGCGGACAGCGAACCCGGACCCGGCCACTGGTCCGCGACCACCAGCAGCGTCGCCCCGGCCAGGGCGGCCCGGGCCACCTGACCGCGAGCGCCCGGCCACACGGCCGCGGCATGCTGGCCGATGGCGACCAGGTCGATGCCGATCGCCGCGAGCATGCACACCGTGGGCAGGAGCACGTAGTTGACGGTGATGCCCGAGTCGATGACGCCGAACCACAGCACCCAGCCAACCCAGCCGAGATGGGCCGCGCGCTCGCCCGCCGGCCATTCGCCGCCCAGGCCGGCCAGCCGCGCAACCAGCAGCGCCAGCGCCAGCCACAGCATCACGGGGCGAGCGCCGGCGAGATGCCAGAACATGTCGAGGGGATACGCGAGCCCGGAACGCACGACGCGAGTTCGTGGGTCAGGCGAGAGAGGAACGCGAGGACGAACAGGGCGGCCAGGGCGCCAAGTGAGCACACAGGGGGCCGGTACGGGCGGGGGCATGCGGTGAGGACGAACAGGACACCCAGACACATCACGAGAAACGGCGCGTAGAAGCGGCCCGTGGTCGCAACGGCCCAGAACGGTGCGCCGGCGGCCACCAGCACCACCGCGAGAGCCGCGGCGGGCGGCGAGGCGACTCTCCGCACCACGGTGCGCACCAGCAGGAGGGCGCCGGCGGCCGACAGCAGGCTCAGCGCGCGGAATGCGGGAAGCTCGAAGCCCGTCGACGCCGAGGCGAGCCACGAAGCGTACGAGTAGAGGAGGCCGCGATCGTAGAGGAGCCCCGAGGGCAGCAGCGGCAGCCCGTGCGCGCGGATGCCGCGCACGGCAAACAGCGTGAACTCCTCATCGGTGGAGTAGCCGGGACGAAAGAGCGACCAGGAGCCGACCGCGACCACGTCCGCGACCGCCGCGAGCGCGACGGCCGAGGTCCGCGGCTTCACGCGACGGTGATGGCCGCCTCCAGGTAGACGTCCTGAATGGCGTTGAGCAGGCCGACCCCCTCCGTCATCGGTCGCTGGAAGGCCTTGCGGCCCGAGATGAGGCCCATGCCGCCGGCGCGCTTGTTGATCACCGCGGTCTTGACGGCCTCAGCCAGGTCGCTGGCGCCCGCCGATGCACCGCCGGAGTTGATCAGCCCGGCGCGGCCCATGAAGCAGTTGGCCAGCTGATACCGCGTGAGGTCGATCGGGTGATCGCTCGACAGGTCCGCGTAGACCTTCTTGTGGGTTTTGCCGAAGTTGAGGGCGGTAAAGCCGCCGTTGCACTCGGGCAGTTTCTGCTTGATGATGTCGGCCTGAATCGTCACACCGAGGTGATTGGCCTGACCGGTGAGGTCCGCCGCCAGGTGGTAGTCGGCCTCCTTGGTCTTGAAGGCGGCGTTGCGCATGTAGCACCAGAGCACCGTGAACATGCCCAGCTCGTGGGCGTGCTGGAACATCTCGGTCACTTCCTGGAGCTGTCGCTTCGACTCCTCCGACCCGAAGTAAATGGTGGCGCCCACGCCCATGGCGCCCATGTCGAAGGCCTGCTTCACGCTGGCGAAGCGAATCTGATCGTACGAATTGGGGTACGACAGGAACTCGTTGTGGTTGAGCTTCAGTATGAAGGGAATCCTGTGCGCGTAGCGGCGCGACACCATCCCGAGGACACCGAGCGTGGAGGCCACGCCGTTGCACCCGCCCTCGATGGCGAGCTTGACGATGGACTCGGGGTCGAAATACGCCGGGTTCGGCGCAAAGGACGCGCCGGCCGAGTGCTCGACGCCCTGATCGACGGGCAGAATCGAGACGTAACCCGTGCCGCCGAGCCGGCCGTGGTCGAAGAGCGACTGCAGGCTGGCCAGCACCCGCACCGGCCGGTCGGAGGCCTGGTGGATGCGGCTCACGAAATCCGGTCCCGGCAGGTGAAGCCCATCCTTCGGAATGGTCGTGCACCGGTGGTCGAGCAGGCCCCGCGCGTCTGCACCCAGAAGCTGTTCTATGTTCGCCACGCGACCGATCTTACCATCCGGCACGAGCGCGCCGCGTTGCCAGCTCCGCCCCGAGTTCACCCGGCCCGGCCGGGGGAGATGGTAGAATGAAGGGTTGTGATTTCAGTCAACCACGTCTCCATGCGTTTCGGCTCGAAGGTGCTCTTCGACGATGTGACGACCACGTTCTCGGCGGGCCGACGTTACGGCCTGACCGGGCCCAACGGGGCGGGCAAGTCCACGTTCATGAAACTGCTCACGGGCGAGATGCCACCCCAGAAGGGCACCGTGACGCGTCCCGCCAAGCAGGGCGTGCTCCGGCAGGACCAGTTCGCCTTCGACCAGGTCCGCGTGATCGATGTCGTGGTCATGGGCAACGGACGGCTCTGGGGCGCGCTCGAGGAGCGGGACTTCCTGTACGCCAAGCCCGACATCACCGAAGCCGACGGCATGCGCCTGGGCGAACTCGAGGGCATTGTCGGCGAGGAGGACGGCTACGAGGCCGAGAGCCAGGCCGCCGTCCTGCTGCAGGGGCTCGACATTCCCGACGCCCTGCACGCGCGGCGGATGGGCGAACTGCAGGGGGGGCAGAAGGTGCGGGTGCTCCTGGCGCAGGCCCTCTTCGGGCATCCCGCCTCGCTCCTGCTCGACGAGCCCACCAACCACCTGGACCTCGACTCGATTCACTGGCTGCGCGATGTCCTGCAGCGCTACGACGGCACGCTCGTGGTGATCTCGCACGACCGGCATTTCCTCAACGCGGTCTGCACGCACATCGCCGACATCGACTACGAGACGATCATCACCTACACGGGCGGCTACGATGACATGGTGGTGGCCAAGACGCAGATCCGCTCGCGCCTCGAATCCGAGAACGAGCAGCGCGAGAAGAAGATCGCGCAATTGAACGACTTCATCCAGCGCTTCTCGGCCGGCACGCGGTCCAGCCAGGTGCAGTCGCGCCGCAAGGAAGTGGAACGGCTGCAGACCACCGACCTGGCGCGCTCGAACATCCAGCGCCCCTACATCAAGTTCGCCATGAACCGGCCGTCGGGGCGCACGGCGCTGGAGTTCGACGGCATCGCGAAGGCCTATGGGTCCCTGCCCGTCATCCCGGGCTTTGGCGCCATCATCAGCCGGGGTGAGAAAATCGTGCTCGTGGGCCGCAACGGCACGGGCAAGACGACGTTGCTGAAGGCGCTGCTCTCGGACGCGCCGGGGTGCGCGCCCGCGCCCGGCCACCTCGACGCGGGCACGATGCGGTGGGGCCACGAAGTGGCCATCGGGTACTTCCCGCAGGACCACACGGGTGAAATCCAGAAGGGCATGACGGCGGCCGACTGGCTGCACCAGTTCGATCCCGACGCCTCGCGGCAGGATATCCACGGGCTGCTGGGACAGATGCTGTTCAGCGGCGAGGAAGGCCTCAAGCCGACCGAGGCCCTGTCGGGCGGCGAAACGGCTCGCCTGCTGTTCTGTCGCATCATGCTGCAGAAGCCCAACGTGCTGATCCTGGACGAGCCCACGAACCACCTGGACCTCGAAGCCATCAACGCCTTGAACGTGGCGCTGCAGAAGTTCGAGGGCACGGTGCTGCTCGTGACGCACGACCAGGACCTGATGGAAGAGGTCGGCACGCGCGTGTGGCACTTCGATCGCGGGCGGGTCACCGACGTGAAGGGCGCCTACGAGGAGTACGCCGCCTCGCTCGCGTGACGCCGCGGCGTGCGCCGAGGTTCACCATAGCGACATCCGGGTTCTCTGTTCGCGTTCGCCGATCCGAAGGAGTCCGCCGCCATGCGCAAACGAATCGTCGGTCCCGCCCCGCCAGACAGCGCGCCGCTCGACCGGAACTGGCTGAATCTGGAGGACCTCGTCGAGGTGGAGCTCACCTCGGAGGAGGGGGCTCATCCGATTGAGTCTGCCTTGGGGCCGCCCGGCGCCCCGGGGTGGCGTGCCGCGGGGCCCGGGACGCAGACGATCCGGCTGCGCTTCGCCCGTCCACAGCGCATCACGTGTGTACGGGTGGCCTTCGAGGAGACGCAGTTGGAACGCACTCAGGAATACGTGCTGCGGTGGTCAGCCGACCAGGGGCAGACGTTTCGGGACATCGTGCGTCAGCAGTGGAACTTCAGCCCCCAGGGCGCCAC
>JADZBZ010000170.1 GCA_020851835.1 Acidobacteriota bacterium | reverse complement strand
GGATATCCCGGCCCGCGAGCTCTGGTGCAGCCGCCCATCCGGCTCGGCGATGCCGCTCGTGTGGGCGCACGCGGAGTATCTGAAGCTGCGCCGGTCGCTGGCCGACGGCCGCGTCTTCGACATGCCGTCGCAGACCCAGCAGCGCTACGTGCGCGAGCGGCACTTGTCGCCGTACACGCCCTGGCGCTTCAGTCACAAGGCCCGCGTGCTCCCGGCCGGCTCGGTCCTGCGGCTAGAGACGCTGGCGCCCGCCACCGTGCGCTGGAGTGCCGACGGGTGGCGGACCGTGCACGATACCAGCTCGCGCGACACCGGCGCCGGCCTGCACGTGGCCGACCTGCCGACCGCGTCCCTGGCCGTTGGCGCGGAGGTTCGGTTCACCTTCTACTGGCCCCAGGCCACCCGATGGGAGGGTCGGAACTTCTCGGTGGCCGTGATCGCGAGACCAGACGCGAAATGATGGATGCACGTCGTGCCGCTTAAGCCGAATTAATCGGGTGTTCACGAACGGCTCATGGCGGTAGCCGACTCTGGATGGAGATGGTTGCGCCACTCGCGTCCGGCCATTCTCATCTCCGAAAGGATCACGTCATGCACCCTACTCTTCGTCCGGTCACCCTGACGACGCTCGCCGTGGCCCTCGTCCTCACGGGTGTAGCCTGCCAGCGAGCTCCGGAACAGGCCGCCACGCCCAGCGCCGAGGCGCCGGCACCTGCCACGCCGGCCTCGGCCGTGGCTCCGGAGGACTGGATCGCCTACGACGACACGACCTACGCCCCTGTCGTTGACGCGGTGAGCCGCCACCTCAATGCGGCGCGTACGGCATTCGACGTCAAGGATCAGACCAAGGCGGCGGCCGAGATGCGTGCGGTAGCCGACGAGCTGAGGCGGCAGGCCGACGAGGCCGGCAAGACCGACCAGGCGCTGATGGATGCGGACAAGGCGATGCTGGCGGCGGATACGGCGGCCCAGCAGCAGACGGTGGCCAGCCTGCATGCCAGCGCGACCAAGGCCGACACCGCAGCCGCGGCCATTGCCGGCGGCACGATCGCGAGCACGGCGGACCTCGACAAGGTGATCGACCGAGCCACGCGCGCCGACATCGATCGGCGGTGGGTCGTCACGGACGTGACCACGTGGTACCCGCTCAGCCGCGAGCCGCAGCACCACTTCGTGAGCGCCGTGGCGGACCATGCCCGCAACGACCTGAAGGCCGCGGCCACCGAGATCCGCAAGGCCACCGGCTACCTGCGCCTCGAAGCCGGCCGCGCGACGGGTGACGCCCGGCAGGAGCTCGACAGCGCCGTCGTGGCGCTCGACACCCTGGCCGCGTCTGTCGAAACCGGCACGGTCAAGGACGAACGGGCGATGGCCACGGTGTTCGCGAAGGCCGATCGTGCGCTCTCCCTCGCGCACCGTGCCAGGGCCGCCGACGCCTGGGCGCGCCACGAGTACGACACGGCCGGGCACGAGATCAAGGCCGCGGCGGCCGGGCTCGACGATGCTGCCGGCTGGATGGGCGGCGAGGCGAAGGCCGCGGCATCGGCCACGGTCGCCGATAGCCGGGCGCTCGGCGACCGGCTGATTGCTGGCGGTGCCTGGACGCGCGAAGAGGTTGGGAAGGGGTTCGAAACGCTGGGCCACGAGCTGAGCGCGCTCGGGGAAGCGCTCGGCGGCTCCGGCAAGCGGCCGACCACGGAGTAACGAGTTCAATCAGGACACAAGGAGAGACACATGATCAAGGACACAGCGGAAGTCGCGATCTTCGATACCCACCATTTGGCGGAGGACGCAGTCAAGTCCCTGCAGCGGGCCGGCTTCGACATGAAGAAACTCTCGATCGTCGGCAAGGACTACCACAGCGAGGAGCAGGTCATCGGCTACTACAACAGTGGTGACCGCATCAAGTACTGGGGTAAGCTCGGGGCATTCTGGGGCGGGATGTGGGGTCTGCTGTTCGGATGGGCATTCTTCATGGTTCCGGGAATCGGCCCGGTGCTCGTGGCCGGCCCAATCGTGGCAGCAATCGTTTCGGCCCTCGAAGGCGCCGCGGTCGTCGGCGGCGTGAGCGCTCTGGGCGCCGGCCTGTTCAGCATCGGCATTCCCAAGGACAGCGTGCTGCAGTGCGAGATGGCCCTGAAGGCCGATAAGTTCCTGCTGATCGCTCACGGGACCCGCGAGGAGATCGACCGCGTGAAGGACGTGCTGCACCCGGCCGCCGTGCAGGCCTAAGTCCAGGCGAGCGCATGACGCGTCGAGTCCGTCGCGCCGTGCCCGTCTCGCCATACCCGTGCGGTCTGGCGTTCTTCAGTGCCACTATCGAGCCCGGTGTCCGAGTGAGCCGGGCACCCCTGGCCGCAGGCGGGATACCATGCCGGTGTCCCGCCCGGCACCCAAACCTCGTGCACCCGGTGTCCGGGAGTCGAGTCCAGTTTGAGGGGTTTCAGTGACGACCAGATCAGCGACCAGCACCCCATCGGCGGATATCACTCCTCGAAAAGCCCCTCTTCGAACTACCTCTGGAGTACCCCCCCCCGTGACCTCGCGGGCCTGGATCATCCTGATCCTCACCTTCGGGCTCAACTTCGTGCTGATGCGGGCGCTCTACCCCGCGCCAGCGGTCGCCGACGTCTCCTACACGTTCTTCACCGCCCAGGTCGCCGCGGGCAACGTCGCGGAGGTGACCAGCCAGGGCGACGTCATCCAGGGCACATTCAAGAAGTCCGTGGACTATCCGGCCACCGCCCCGACGGCGCACAACGTCACGCGGTTCAGCAGCGTTCGGCCCGCGTTCGCCACATCGAACCTCGAGCAGCTGCTTCAGGATCACGGCGTCGTCATCAATGCGCGGGCGCTCGACGAGGGACAGCCTACCTGGTGGGAAAGCCTCGTCTACGGGTTTGGCCCGACGCTGCTCCTGGTGGGCGGGTTCATCTGGCTCAGCCGGCGGGCCTCCGGCGGGGCCGGTCCCTTCAACCTCGGCCAGAGCCGCGCGAAACGCTACGAGGAGGTCGGCGCCGAGCGCGTCACCTTCGACGATGTGGCAGGCATCGAGGACGCCAAGGGCGAGCTGATGGAGGTGGTGGATTTCCTGCGGCATCCCGAGAAATACCAGCGGCTGGGCGGGACCATGCCGAAGG
>JADZBZ010000169.1 GCA_020851835.1 Acidobacteriota bacterium | reverse complement strand
GCTCGCCGCGCCTCGGGTCCCCGGGCTTCCTGCGCGAAGTCCAGCAGGCGGTGTGGTCGGTCAATCCGAACCTGCCGCTGGCGCGGGTTGCCACCCTGCGGGAGCTCTACGACCGGTCCATGGCCCAGACCTCGTTTGCGCTGGTCGTCCTCGGCATCGCCGCGGCCGTCACGCTGCTGCTCGGCGTCGTGGGCATCTACGGAGTCATCGCGTATGTCGTCTCTCAGCGGCGGCGCGAGGTCGGCATCCGCATGGCGCTCGGCGCCGGCAGCGCGTCGGTGCAGCGGCTCTTCCTGAGGCAGGGGGTGCAGCTGGCGGCGGCGGGTCTGGTAATCGGCGTGCTCGTCTCCCTTGCGGCGATGCGCCTGCTCGACGCGCTGCTCTTCGGCGTGAGCCCGATCGATCCGCTCACGTACGGCACCGTTGTCGTCGCCCTGGGAACGGTCGCCCTCGTGGCGACGTGGCTGCCGGCCCGCCAGGCGACCCGGGTCGACCCGGCCATCGCCTTGCGTTCGGACTAGGCGCGGGTCACAGGACGCCGCGCGGTCCTTCGTATAATCGAGGCAGCGGCCATGAAGTCCTCCTGCGCGCTCTCGATCGTCTGTGCCCTGAGCGTACTCGGCGGCTGGACGGTCGCGGCGCAGCAGCCCCGCAGCCACGGGCGCTTGTTTCCTCCGCAGGATCTGGGTCTACTCGAAGCCCCGGATCGCGATCTCTGGCAGCGCCCTGACCGCATCATGGATGCCCTCGGCATTGCCGACGCGTCGGTGGTGGCCGACGTTGGCGCCGGTAGCGGCTGGTTCACCATCCGGCTCGCGCGGCGCGTCGGCCCCCAGGGTCTCGTGTACGCGCAGGACGTGCAGCCCGAGATGCTCAACGCCATCACCCGGCGCGTGCAGCGCGAGGGGTTGGCCAACGTGCGACCCCTGCTTGGCCGCGGAAGCGACCCGCGCCTGCCGCCGGCGAGCCTCGACGCGGTCCTCCTCGTGGATGCCTACCACGAAATCGAGGAGCGGGTGACATTCCTGGCCAACCTCGCCCGGGCACTCAAGCCGCAGGGCCGGATCGGTGTCATCGACTTCCGAATGGACGGCGGGGGCCCGGGGCCGGATGCCGACGAGCGCATCAGCCCCGACGTGGTGGCCGGCGATGCCGAACGTGCCGGACTTCGGTTGTCGGGCGCCGAGACATTCCTGCCCTACCAGTACTTCCTGATCTTCGCGAAGAAGTAGCCGCCCGGGCGGCGAGGTCCTCAGGGCCTACGGACGGAGCCACCGCCACGTGACCGGCAGCACGATGGCCGACGCGGCGATCTTGAGCACGTCAACCAGCAGGAACGGATAAACGCCGACGGCCAAGGCCGCGGGCAGACCGATGTCCTTCGCAAGCCAGAGGGCGCCACCGCCGAACACCACGCCGAGGCCAGCCGCCATGGCAACCACCGACGAGAGCAGCTGGCGATCCAGCCCGCGCTCGGCCAGCCAGCCGGTGACCAGGGCCGCCAGCGGATAAGCCATCAGGTAGCCTCCTGACGGACCGATCAGGCGCAGGATCCCCTGTGGCAGTTCGGGTGCATGGGCAAAGACGGGAAGTCCGGTCACGCCGAGCATGAGATAAAGGATCTGGCTCGTCGCGCCGAGTCGCGCGCCGAGGGCGGCCCCGCCCAGCAGCACGACCATCGGCTGCAGCGTGAACGGCACGGGCGTGAAAGGCAGAGGAAAGCTCACCTGGGACAGGGCGGCCGTGAGGGCCGTGACGAACAGGACCGCCAGCACGCGGAGTTCCGCGGCTGGAGCGGCGATCCGATCGACAATCGTGAGAGAGCGGACCACAGACGGGGCGCGAACAATCATGACCACGCATTCTACCGGCACGCCGCGGGCGCTGACAATCGCCGGTTCCGATTCGGGGGCCGGTGCGGGCATCCAGGCCGACCTCAAGACCTTTGCCGCCCTGGGCGTGTACGGGACGTCGGCCCTCACGGCCCTCACGGCGCAGAACACCTTGGGGGTCACGGCCATCCTCGTGGTTCCGGCAGAGTTCGTCACCGCACAGATCGAGGCCGTGGTGAGCGATATCGGCTGCGACGCGGTGAAGACAGGCATGCTCGCCACCTCGGCGATCGTCGAGGCGGTGGTCGCGGCCGTGGAAGCCCTGGACCTGCCCAATCTGGTCGTCGATCCGGTCATGGTCGCCAAGAGCGGAGACCGCCTCCTGGACGATGACGCCGTGCACGCCGTGAAGGCGTCGCTGCTGCGGCTGGCCAGGATCGTGACGCCGAACATCCCGGAGGCAGAAATTCTCTCCGGCATTCCGATCACGTCGCGTACCGACATGCGGGAAGCGGCGCGCCGCATCGCCGGGTTCGGTCCGCGGGCCGTCGTGGTCAAGGGGGGCCATCTCCCGGGTGCGGAGGTGGCGGACCTCATCTGCGAAGATGGCGTGTTACACGAATTCGTCGGGGCCCGGATCGAGGGTCCGCACACCCATGGCACGGGCTGCACCTTTGCCGCCGCCGTCGCCGCGGGGCTGGCCCGCGGGACCGATCTCGTCTCCGCCGTGGGCGCCGCCAAGGCCTACGTCGCCGGAGCGATGGCCCACGGCGTGGAGGTGGGCCGCGGCCACCGTCCGCTGGGGCACTTCTGGCAGACGGATCAGGCCGGCCCGTCCGGCAGCGCCCCCGCTATACTTCGATGAGTCCATGACGATGCGAACAGCCATCACCGGGAGCCCGCTCGATGTGGCGGACTTGACGAAGCTGATCGAGGCGGCCGGCCACGGCGCGGTCGTCGCCTTCGTAGGCCTGGTGCGCGACCACAATCAGGGGCGTCACGTGACGCACCTCGTCTACGAGGCGTACGAGCCCCTCGCGGTCAAGGCGCTCGATCGCATCGTCAGTGAGGCCCAGGCCGAGTGGCCCGGCGTGCAGCTGGCCCTGCATCACCGGATTGGACGGCTCGACGTCGGAGAGGCGAGCGTGGCCATTGCCGCGGCCTCGCCGCATCGCGCGGACGCGTTTGTGGCCGCGCGCTATGCCATCGAGCGCGTCAAGCAGATCGTCCCCATCTGGAAGCACGAGTACTTCGATGGCGGCGACAGCTGGATTGAGGGCGCCACGGCCGATCCCGACAACGCTGAAGCCCGCGAGCGGGCGCTGAGGGTGGCATGCACGTAACGGTTCGGTTGTTCGCCAGGCTCCGTGACCTGACCGGGCAGGGCGAGTTGGTGCGCGACCTGCCGCAAGAGGCCACGGTGGCCGGCGTCTGGCAGGGGCTCGTGCGCGAGTTCCCCGGCCTGGCCGCCTACGAGCCCTCGCTGTCGTGCGCCGTGAACGCGGAATACGCCAAGTTCAGGACGCCGGTAGCCGAGGGCGACGAGGTGGCGTTCCTGCCACCGGTGTCCGGAGGCTGACCGGCGGGAGCCGCCCCGCGCTTCTTCCCCCTGACGTTCGAGAGATCCCCGGGGCGGGGACCGCATTCATCCAGGAATCGCTGGAACGTGATCCCGAGGTAGAACCACGTGTTTGACAAGCTGGCCAGCGTCGAGACGCGCTACGAGGAGCTGACCGCTTCGCTCGGTACCTCTGCCGTCCAGAACGACCCGGCCGAGTATCGAAAGCAGGCCAAGCTGCTGAGCGAGCTCGAGCCGCTGGTCGAGAAGTATCGCGAATGCAAGAGCGTGGCCGAGGAGGTCGCGCAGGCGGAGGAGATGGCCGGCAGCGGCGATCCTGAGTTGCGCGCCCTCGCGCTGGAAGAAGTGTCGGGCCTCACCGCTCGCCAGGGACGCATCCTGGACGAGCTGCGCGTTCTGCTGATCCCCAAGGACCCCAACGACGACAAGAACGTGCTGCTCGAGATCCGAGCCGGCACCGGCGGCGAAGAGGCCGCGTTGTTCGCGGGCGACTTGTACCGCATGTACACGCGTTACGCCGAGCGGCAGGGATGGAAGCTCGAGATTCTCAACCTGAGTGAGGCCGGCCAGGGCGGCTTGAAGGAAGTCATCGTCAACATCACCGGCCGCGGCGCGTACAGCCGGTTGAAGTACGAAAGCGGCGTCCACCGCGTGCAGCGCGTGCCCGAAACCGAGGCGTCGGGCCGGATCCATACGTCGACGGCCACGGTCGCCGTGCTGCCGGAAGCCGACGAGATCGACATCCAGGTGCAAGACAAGGACCTGCGCGTCGACACGTTCTGCTCGAGCGGACCGGGCGGGCAGAGCGTGAACACCACCTACTCCGCCGTCCGGGTGACGCACCTGCCCACCGGCATCGTCGTGTCGCAGCAGGACGAGAAGTCGCAGATCAAGAACCGCGCGAAGGCGATGAAGGTGCTGAGGTCGCGTCTGTACGAGCTCGAGATGCAGAAGCAGCAGGACGCCATCGCCAAGGAGCGGCGCGGGCAGGTCGGCACGGGCGAGCGGTCCGAGAAGATCCGCACCTACAACTTCCCGCAGAGCCGCGTCACCGACCATCGCATCAACTTCACGACCCACCAGCTGAGCGCGGTCCTCGATGGCAATATCGGCGAGCTCGTGGGCGTGCTCACCACCCACTACACGGCCGAGAAGCTCAAGGACGTGACGGCCGTCGAGACCGGGCTCTAGTCGAGGGCCGGCCGGGAATGACCCTCCAGGCGCTCGTGCGCGAGGCGCGGACCCGGCTCGCCTTCGCCGGCATCACGGGCGCGGAGGCCGCGCTCGACGCCGATCTGCTGGCCCGTCACGTGCTCGGGTGGGACCGGGCCGTCTTCGTCGCGCGAATGCTCGAGGAGGCCCCGCCGGGGTTCGCCGACGCCTTCGAGGCCCTGATCGCCCGCCGGGCCCGGCGCGAACCGGTGGCTTACATCCGCGGCTCGCAGGAGTTCTGGGGCCGCGACTTCCTGGTGCGCGCCGGCGTCCTCATTCCCAGGCCGGAAACGGAGCTGATCGTGGAGGAAGCGCTGGCGTGGGCCGGGACGCGTGCACCGGGGACGAGGTTAGGCGTGCTCGACGTGGGTACCGGATCGGGCTGCCTCGCCGTGACCCTCGCGCGGGAACTGCCCGGAGCGGTCGTCTTCGCGACCGACGTGTCTTCCCATGCTCTGGCCGTTGCGCGCGAGAACGCCCGCCGCTTCGAAGCCGGTGTCAGTCTGCACCTCGGCGCCTATCTCGGGGCCGTTCCTCCGCCCTTCGATCTCGTGGTGTCGAATCCGCCGTATGTGACGGAGGCCGCCTATCGGGACCTGCAGCCGGAAGTCAGGGATTACGAACCGGCGACCGCGCTCGTTGGAGGCCCGGACGGTCTCGATGTCGCGCGCGGCATTGTGCGTCTCGCAGCAAAGGCCCTGGCTCCCGGCGGGCTGCTGCTGATGGAGATTGGCGACGGGCAGGCCGCCCTCGCCGGGCAGATGGTGGCGGATGCGGAGGCCCTGCGGCTCCTCCGCATTCGCCCGGATCTGCAGGGGATTGCGCGGGTACTGGTAGCGCGACGATAGTACCGGTCCGGCTACTTCTTCGGGATGAGCAGCTTCTGGCCGGGATGAATCAGGTTGGGATCCTTCAACTGGTCCTTGTTGGCATTGAAGATGTCCATATAGCGGTTCGCGTCGTCGAAATGGACTTTCGCGATCTTCGAGAGTGACTCTCCGGGCTGGACGACGTGGTAGCCGTGAATGTCGCTCTTCTCGGCCCTGATGTCCGCCGATACCTCGTTCTGCCAGCTCGCGTGCTTCTTGATCCCGTCCCAGAACAGATCCTTTTCGAGCTGGTAGGTCGTCTTCCCCTTCACGACGACCTTGCCGGCGGCCTCGGTCATCGAGAAATCCTGGATGCCGAGCTTGCCGGCGAGCGTTTCGAGATCCTTGTAGTTTTCGATCATGACTCCTCCTGTGTGAGCAAGTGCTACTTGTAGCACAAACGGTTCGGTCGCACTTGCCGCGTCCGTGGGTTCTGTTGCAGCATGTGACCCATGCCGTGCCTGTTTTGTCACATCGTCGAGGGCAGGATTCCCGCGTCGAAGGTCTACGAAGACGCGGATCTGCTGGCCTTCAACGACATCAACCCGCAGGCGCCGATGCACGTGCTGATCGTGCCAAAGGCGCACATCGCGACCGCCAACGACCTGACGGTCGAGCACGACATCCTGGTTGGCGCGATGACGCGGCGTGCGGCGGCGATTGCCCGCGAACGCGGGTACCATGCCAGCGGCTACCGGACGGTGCTCAACTGCAATGCCCAAGCCGGCCAGACCGTTTTTCACCTGCACCTGCACGTGCTTGGCGGGCGGGACATGGCCTGGCCGCCCGGGTAGGAAGGGCGGCGTCACGAGACGCCCCGAGCGGCGCCGACGGCCTTCAGTCGGGGCGCGCCAGCAGGTAGCGTCCGAAGCCCTCCTGCCGGCTGAGGGTGAAGTCCACCACGCGATGGCCTCGGGCGAAGTAGGTCTCGAAGACCTCGCGGGTCTGCAGTCGCCAGGCCATGGCCAGCTCGATCGCCTCGAGTTGCAGGTCGGTGAACCCGATGGGTATCTCGAGCCAGAAGCGACGCTCGTCGAGGTCCAGGTCCACGCCGACGCAGGTCCGCCAGCGGCCGGCCATGGCGGTGCGATTCACGATTGGCGCGTCGCTGACTTCCTGCGCCCTCACGCGGAGCTCCGGCACCGAGTCGAGGCGCCGCTCCACGTGCGGCGCCGCGATGTGCCACTGCGCCACCAGGCGATCCGTCGGCGTGCCGCGGTGGAGAGCACTCGTCGACTCGCCGTAGACGTTGCGATGGTACTCTTCGGCCACGCATCCGAGCTTCGTGACGTTGAAGTGGGCGTTCATGGCCTGAAGCGGATCGTAGGTCCACTCGATCAGGTCATAGCCCAG
>JADZBZ010000168.1 GCA_020851835.1 Acidobacteriota bacterium | reverse complement strand
TCGACGCCATCTGCGCGCGCACTGACGCCACCCCGGTGCAGACCGTTGGGAAGGTGATGGTGCTCTGGCGGCCGCAGCCGGACGACCCGTCCTCGACGTAGCCTTGGATTTCCGGAAGAAACTCGCCGAGGCGCGCCACCACCGGCCGTGCCACACTCGAGCAGGACGGAGCGTACAGATGGCGATTACCTTCACGGTCAACGGACAGGAACAGTCGCTCGACGTGGAACCGCAGATGCCCCTGCTGTGGGCGCTCCGCGAGCAGCTCGGCCTGACGGGCACCAAGTTCGGGTGCGGCATCTCGGCATGCGGCGCCTGCACCGTGCACCTGGACGGCCGCCCCGTCCGCTCGTGCGTCCTGCCCGTGTCGGCGGTCGACGGCAAGACCGTGACGACCATCGAAGGGCTCGCCAGTCACGGCGTCTTGCATGCGGTGCAGGAGGCCTGGATCGCGCACCAGGTCCCGCAGTGCGGCTACTGCCAGTCCGGCCTGATCATGGCGGTGGTCGGACTCCTGGCCCAGAACCCGGCTCCGAGCGATGACCAGATCGACGCGGCCATCACGAACATCTGCCGGTGCGGCACGTTCGCGCGCGTCCGGCGCGCCATTCATTCGCTGGCGCAACGTGGGAAGGCGACGTCATGAACAAGTGGACCCGCCGTACCTTCATCGGTGCGGGCACCGTGGCCGGCGGAGGGTTCCTCCTGGGCGTGGCCGGCTTCACGTTCGCTCCGGGCCGGCACACTCTCGTCGGCGAGGACGCTTCCGAAAAAGGGCAGCTCACCACCTGGATCACGGTGACGCCCGACAATGTCATCACGGTGCTCATTCCCCACTGCGAGATGGGACAGGGCACGCTCACGGCGCTCGCCATGATGGCGGCCGAAGAGATGGAGGCCGACTGGAGCATGGTGCGCGTGCTCGAAGCACCGGCGCTCGGCGAGTATGCCAACGGCTACGTCGTGCGGGCAGCCGGCGGCGACTACATCCCGGCCGTGATGGCGCGCGGCGTCGACTACGGCAGCTTCAAGGCGGCGCAGTGGTTCGGCTTCCAGGTGACTGGCGGCTCCACCGCCGTCCGCAGCACCGGCGAGTACGGCATGCGCGTCGCCGGCGCGGCGGCGAAGGAGATGCTGCTGTCCGCCGCGGCACGGCAGTGGGGGGTCCCCGCTGCCGACTGCGCGGCCAGGGCCTCGCGCATCGTCCACGCGGCTTCGGGCCGGAGCGCGGCCTTCGGCGAACTGGCGCGCACGGCGGCCACGCTCCCGGTGCCGACGAGCCCTGCCCTCAAGGAACCCGACACGTTCACCATTCGCCGCACGTCGCCGCCGCGGCTCGACATCCCGCCCAAGGTCGACGGCAGCGCCGTCTACGGCATCGACTTCACGACGCCGGGCATGCTGTATGCCGCCCTCGAGATCGCACCGGTGCAGGGCGGCAGGCTGACGTCAGTCGACGCCGCGCCGGCAGAGGCCATGCCGGGTGTGCGGCAGGTCGTCGGTCTCGAGGAGGCGGTAGCCGTCGTCGCCGACAGCTTCTGGCGCGCCCGCCGCGCCCTGGCGGCCCTGAAGCCCGTGTTCGATGACGCGGGCCACGGCGCGGTGTCGACGACCTCGATCTTCGCGGCGTTCGACGCCGCGCTCGGCCCTCCTCCCGAGATGCCGGCAGGCGCCGCCAGGGTCGTCACGGCCGACTACCGCGTCCCCTTCCTGGCGCACGCCACGATGGAGCCGATGGCGTGCACGGCACGTGTGGAAGGCGACGGCGCAGAGGTGTGGACGGGCGTGCAGGATCCGCTGAACGCCCGCTCGGTGGCCGCCAAGGCGCTGGGAATCAAGCCGGAGCAGGTGCGCGTGACGAACCTGCTGCTCGGGGGCGGCTTCGGGCGCCGGTTGCCATTCAACTTCGACTACGTGGACCTGGCCGTTCGCATTGCGAAAGCCGTATCACCGGTGCCGGTCAAGACCATCTGGACGCGCGAGAACGACATCCAGCACGACTACTACCGTCCGGCCGCGATGTCACGTCACGCGGGTGCCCTGGACGCCGGCGGCGCGCCCCTGGCGGTCAAGTCGCACTACACGGGCGGGGGGAACGGCGAAGCCGTGTTCATGCCGTACGCCATCACCGACACCGGTGCCGAAGAGAAGGAGGCCAACCACCCGATTCGGCCCGGCCAGTGGCGCTCCGTACTGAACTCGCAGCACGGCTTCTTCAAGGAGTCGTTCATCGACGAGATGGCCCACGCCGCCGGCAAGGACCCTTACGAGTTCCGGCGCGCGCTGCTCGGCAACCGACCTCGGTTCAAGGCCGTTCTCGAAAGGGTGGCCGCGATGGCGAACTGGGGAGCGCCCCTGCCCGCCGGCGAAGGACGCGGCATCGCCCTCTGCGAGAGCTTCGGCACTATCGTCGGAGAGGTGGCGCACGTGGCGGTGTCGGCGGAGGGCGGGCTTCGCGTGCGACACGTGTATGCCGCCGTCGATTGCGGGGACGTCGTCAACCCGGACAGCGCAACCGCTCAGGTGGAGGGCGCCATCGTCTTCGCCCTGTCGGCGGCGATGCTGAGCGAGATCACGATTGCCGGGGGACGCGTCGTGGAGACGAACTTCCGCGATTACCCGATGATTCACCTGGCCGAGGCGCCGCGCATCACCGCGGAGTTCATCCGCTCGGATGCGACCCTGGGCGGCCTCGGCGAGCCCATCGTGCCGCCACTGGCCCCCGCCGTCACGAACGCGATCTTCGCGGCGACCGGTGTGCGCGTGCGGAACCTGCCGATCAGGAACCAGGCCGCGGCTGTAGGCCTGACACCATCGCCGGACACTCGAAGCGCTCCACCACCGACTGGCGGATCGCCTGCTCGGTGAACTCCTCGATGGGCAAGCCCCGTTCGGCAGACTCGATTTCATCGAGCCGTGCGCGGGTCACCGGGTGCCGCGGCGTGAACAGCGTGCAGCAGTCCTCGTCGGGGACGATCGAGACGGGATAGGTGCCCAGGCGCTGGGCGGCGGCCGTAATCTCGCCCTTGTCCATGCCGATGAGCGGGCGGAACACCGGCAGCGACACCGCTGCCCCGGTGACCGCCATGTTCTCGAGGGTCTGCGACGCCACCTGCCCGACCACGTCGCCGGTCACCAGTCCGTGCGCGCCCACTCGCGCGGCGATTCGGGTGGCGACCCGAAACATGAGGCGGCGATAGACGATCACGCGCAGGGCACTCGGGACGGCCAGAGTCACCTGCCGCTGGATCTCGCCGATGGGCACGAGCTGCAGCCGGCTGCTCAGCTGGAACCGCGTCAGGATGGCGGCCAGTTCTCGCGCCTTGTCCTGTGAGGCGCGCGACAGGAAGGGGTAGCTGTGGAAGTGCACGAAGGTGGCCGTGCAGCCGCGCCGCATCATCCGCCATGCTGCCACCGGCGAGTCGATGCCGCCCGACAGGAGGGCCACCACGCGCCCGCCCGTGCCGGTCGGCAGGCCGCCCGCGCCGGGCTCCTTGCCGAAATGATAGAAGGCCTCGCCGGGCACGATCTCGATGCCGATGGTGAGTCCGGGGTCCCGCAGGTTCACGGACCAGCCGCGGGCCGCCGCGATGCGTCCGCCAATCGCGCGCTCGATCTCGGGAGATCGCACGGGGAAGCGCTTGTCGGCTCGACGGACCCGAACGCGGAAACTCGAAGGATTCCCGATGGGCAGATCGCGGAGGATGCCATCACCGATGGCGTCCACGTCGAGCGACACGCGCGTGGCCACCGAGAAGTTGGCGATGCCGAACACGTACCGCAGCCGCTCCCGCACTTCGGCGACCGCCGAGTCACGGCCCACGACAACCTCGATCTGGCCCATCGGTACCCGCACCTCGCGCACGCCCAGGCCGGCCAGTGCGCGCCGCAGATGCCGAATGAGATGGCGCTGGAACCACGGCCGGTTCTTCCCCTTGAGGGCCAGCTCCTGATAGCGCAGCAGGACGGAAACCATTCAGTGGCGTTCCACGACTCCCAGTACCTTCTCGAACATCCCGGCGGTCAGCCCGTTCGCGCGGCCTCGGCCGCCCACTGGCCCGACACCACGGCGCCTTCAATCGTGGCGGGAAGGCCAGTATCCACCCAATCGCCGGCCAGCAGGAGCCCGACCACCGCCGTGCGCGTGCCCGGGCGCGCGGGTTGGCCCGGCGCCAGCGAAAAGGTGGCCAGGCGCTCGCGGACGGCGGTTGCGCCCACCATGGTGGCGCCGGCGGCGCGTGGCACCGCCTCCTCCAGTTCCCGCCGGGCGATGGCCACGAGCTCGTCCCTGGCCTTCAACACGACACCGGCGGCGCCGCTCGACACCATCGACAGGTGCGACCGCGCCCGGCCGAAGATCCGGGCCTTGTCGAAAGCCCACTGGAACACACGGCCGGGCAACCCGATCAGCATGTCGTCCAGCACGGACCGGTCGTACCACAGGTTCACTGTCACGATCGGCGAGCCCGCGGTGCCCCGCGCGCGGCCCAGCAGGCCCGCGAGCGCCGCCGGAGGCGGGTTGAAGAGCGACGGCAGGGCAAACCAGGGTACGCCGGCCACCACGATGGGCGCGTCGATGCGCTCGCCGCGCACCGTGACGCCGCGCACCCGCTGGTCTTCGACCACGATCGTCGCCGCCGACCGCGTGCGCACCTCGGAACCGCGGGCCTCGAGCCACGCGCGTGCGGGTTCGGCGTACAGCTCGTCGAGCGGCACGGCGGGCACCACCAGCGCCGCGCGATCGGCCTCGGGACCGAGCATGCGGGAGAGCACCTCGAGAAACGTGTCGACAGCGGCCTCGTCGATCGGCTGGTTGAGCGCCGCCAGGGCAAGCGGTTCCCAGAAGAGCTCGATGAGTCGGGGCGCCTGGCCCTGCTGCTCGAGCCACTGGCGCACGGTGCGTCCCGAGGTCGGCGACGCCGGGACTGAAGTCGGCGACGCCGGGACTGAAGTCCCGGCGCTCCGTACCGGTGCAGCGACGCCGGGACTGAAGTCTTCGACGCCGGGACTGAAGTCCCGGCGCTCCGTACCAGTGCGCTCCGTACCACCGTGGAGCGCCGGGACTTCAGTCCCGGCGTCGCGGCCCGTCCGCAGCGCCGCGCCCACGCGCAGCACGGACGCCTTCTCGCTCCATGACAGCGCGTCCCACGCCAGCACGCCCGCCATCAGGTGCAGCGGCGCGGCCAGCGGCGGCAGTTGCAGGACCGATCCATGTCCATCGCGCCCCACCATCGTGAGCGACAGCCCCGCCTGCCAACGCACGCGGTCGGCGGCGCCAATGCGCCGCAGGAACGACAGGGTGGCGTCGTAGCACCCCATCAGCACGTGCTGGCCGTTGTCGAGCTTCTCGCCCGTCGCCGGGTCGCGAACGGCCGAGGCCCGCCCGCCGAGCGCGGGTCGCGCTTCGAGCACCAGGACGCGCGCCCCCTGCTCGACGAGCGCGACGGCTGACGAAAGTCCCGCAAATCCCCCACCGATGACGATGGCGTCGAAGCCGGTGGCCGCAGACCGGTGGCCGGGCTCCGAAACAGCGGGCCGGGTCCGCACGCTCACGCTCGCGGCGCCTGGCCCAGCCGCAGGCCCGCCAGGCCCACGCGGCTTCGCATCCAGATGGTCATCGCGATGAGGGCGCGGGCGGGCTTGGGCACGCGAACGCGGTCCGAGAACACGTCGTACCCGCCGCGCTCGATGCGCTGCAGGATCTCGAAGTAGATGCCGCCCATGATCTCGGCGGCCGCCAGCTTCCGGATCGCCGACGATGGCAGGGCCGAGGCGGCCCGCAGGTAATGCTCGCGCGCCCGACCGCACTCGAAGGCGAGCAACTGGCGGACTGGGCCGGTCATCAGGCCGGCGGCCAGGTCGGCCTCGGTGCAGCCGAACCGCCGGAGATCCTCGGCCGGCAGGTACACCCGCCCACGCGCCAGGTCGTCCTTGATGTCGCGGATGATGTTGGTGAGCTGCAGGGCGAGGCCCAGTTCCACCGCGTACTCCCGCGCCTCGATGCGGCACCCGAAGATCTCGATGCACATCAGTCCGACGGCCGATGCCACGCGCCGGCAGTACTCCACCAGGTCGTCGTAGGTGTCGTAGCGACGCGTGTGGAGATCCATCTCGACGCCATCGACCAGCGCGTCAAACGGCGGGCGCGACAGCTCGAACTGCTCCACGACCCGTCGAAGCGCGCGGCCCTGTTCGGTGGCGGGCAGCCGCCCTTCGAACACTCGGGCCACCTCGGCCCGCCAGTCGGCGGCCTTCTCGGCCGCACGGGCGGCCACGGGCTCCTCGTCGACCGCATCGTCCACGGCGCGGCAGAAATCCCAGACGGCACCCACCGCCCGGCGCTCGGCCGCGGGGAGGACGAGAAACGAGTAGGAGAACGAAGTATCGCGCGACACACAGGCTGCTACCGGGCTCGCCGCCAGGCGAGCGTCCTACACGCTATCACCATCGCATCGGGCAGACCGAGCGAGGGCCGGGCATGGAAGACGTCGAAGCCGCCTTCCTCGAGACCATCCAGGATGCGGGAGCCTCCGAGCCACGTGGCGCGCAGCTCGTATCGAAGCCGTCCACCGACACCGTCGCACACCTCGCGGCCACGGGCAAACAACACCCGCGTGCGGCCGCCGCACTCCCCTAGCGAGGCGTGCCAGGCCTCGCTCCACACGCCCCGATCGAGGTCTTCCAGGCGGGCGCCGCGAGGCTCCCACACGTCGGCTGGCACGTACAGCCGTCCGCGAGCCCAGTCGACAGCCAGGTCCTGCCAGAAGTTCACCAGCTGCAACGCGGTACACACGGCGTCCGAGGCCGCGTCCAGCCAGTCGTCCCGGTACCCGTTCAACCGCAGGACGATCCGTCCTACCGGGTTCGCCGAGCGTCGGCAGTAGTCCAGCACGTCGTTCCAGGATGCGTAGCGCGTCGTCGTCACGTCCTGTTCGAAGGCGCTCAGAAGGTCGGTGAACAGCGACAAGGGGAGCCCGAAGCGATCGATTGTATCGACGAGGGCCGGGAAGATCAGATCGGGCGCTGGATGCCCCGGTACGGCGGCGAGCCCTGGAACCCGCAGTCCGCCGTTCGCGTCGCCAGGCCTGCCGCCGGTGAGCCGGTCCCGGTAGTCGTTCAGCAGCGCCAGCCGCTCGACAGGCTGGCGGCCGGGCTCGTCCGCGATATCGTCCGCCGAGCGCGCGAAAGCGTACACCGCGGCCACGTGCCGCCGCAGCCCACTGGGCAGCAGTCGCGAGGCGACGGGGAAGTTCTCGTAGTGAGCGCGTGCCAGGCGGCTGCAGGCGTCGTAAGAGGCAGCCAGGTTCACCGCCGTCCCGCCCACGTCACCATTCCGTTTCGGGCAGCCCCGTACGGTGATTGGTGGCGCGCGCCATCATGAACAACAGGTCGGAGACGCGGTTGAGATAGGTGAGGACAACCGGTTCGACCTCGCCGCCCCCAATCGCCAGGGCCGCCCGTTCGGCCCGGCGGCACACGGCGCGAGCCACCTGCAGGCTCGCCGCGGGCAGCGTGCCGCCCGAGAGGATGAAGTGCCTGAGGGCGGGCATCTCGGCCTCGAGCCGATCGATCCACTCCTCGAGCCGCGTCACGTCGTCCTCTCCGATGACCGCCTTCTCCACCCGAGCGGCGATCTTGTGTGACGGGTCGGCCAGGCGCGCGCCGACGGCGAAGAGGTCTCGCTGCATCGTCAGGCACATCTCGGTGAGGTCGGGGTCGAGCCCGGCAGCGCGCGCGGCGCCGATGCAGGCCTGGAGCTCGTCCACCTCGCCGTATGCCACCACGCGCGGGTCGGTTTTGCGGACGCGGGTGCCATCGAAGAGGCTGGTTTCACCAGCGTCGCCGGTCTTGGTATAGATTTTCACGTGAGAGGATTATACGGCCCGGCCGACGGCGGGCGACCACACCGCGTGCCCACGCCATCCAGGACGCCTGCCTGCCGCGTACCTCCGCCAGCCGAGCGCCGGCGGTTCCGCCGGCACATGCTGACGTGGTACCGGGCCAACGGCCGCGACCTGCCGTGGCGGAACACCTCCGACCCGTACCACATCCTCGTCTCGGAAATCATGCTCCAGCAGACGCAGGTGGACCGCGTGCTGCCGAAGTATTTCGAGTGGCTGGACAAATATCCGAGCTTCGAGGTGCTGGCCGACGCACCGCCCGCCGACGTGCGCCGGACGTGGTACCCGCTCGGCTACAACATCCGGCCCGACCGGCTGCAGGCCATCGCGCGACAGGCCGTGGACGCGCACGGCGGCCGCCTGCCCTCCGACGAAGAGACGCTGCTCTCGTTCAAGGGCATCGGTGCCTACACCGCGGGCGCCCTTCGCAGCTTCGCGTTTCGGCAGCGCGCCGCCATCCTCGACACGAACGTCGCCCGCGTCATCTTCCGCGTCTTCGTGGGTAAGGGGGACCCGAAGGGCCACGCGATGAAGAAACGGCTGTGGGCCATCTCGGAAGCCCTCGTGCCGCACCAGCACGTCTTCGACTTCAACCAGGCGCTCATGGACTTCGGCGCCACGCAGTGCCCGGCCCGCAAGCCGCGGTGCCAGGTCTGCCCGATGAAGAAGTACTGCCTCTCCTATCCGCTCGAGGCGTGAAGGCTGGCCGCCGATGGGAGGCGCGCAATTCAGCCAGACAGAAGACGGATGAGGTCGCGGTCGGCCTCGGGGAACGGCAGGCCGGCGAGTTCACCGCGGGGCACCCAGCGGACTTGCTGCCCCAGCATCGGCTTGGGCTCGCCGATAAACCCGCACCGGTAGAAGTGCAGCTCCACCACCGCCTCCGGATACGCGTGCGTCACCTGATGCACCCGCTCGCCGACGTCGGCGACGATGTCGAGCTCCTCGTGGAGCTCGCGGCGCAGGGCCTCGGCATGGGTTTCCGAGACGTGGACCTTGCCGCCCGGGAACTCCCAGTGTCCCGCGAGGTGCGTGCCCTCCGGCCGCAGCGTCAGCAGGAACCTGTCGTCGCGCTCGACGAGGGCGGCGACCACCACGACCGGCGTCATGACGCTGCGCGTACGGGAGCGATGAACGGCAGGGCGGTGACGACGGCGGACAAGGACTGCTCACCATGGCGAACCTCGAGGCGCGTACCGGGATCGACGAAGTCACGGTGAACATACCCCAGCGCGATGACGCGGCTGAGACGTGGCGACCAGGCGACGCTGGTGAGGCGGCCCACCGCGCGTGCGCCGATGTTGAGGGCAGCGCCTGCCACCGGGAACGAGGCCCCGTCGTGGCCGGAGTTCGACCGGTCGGGCCCATCGAGCGTCACGCCGACGAGCCGCCTGGCGACTCGGCCGCCGCCCCGGGTGGTGACGCGAACGATGATCTCCTGGCCAACGTAGCACCCCTTGGTGAACGAGATGGCGCGGTCCTCGATGCCCGCTTCGAGCGGAATGGTATCGTCGGTCATGTCCGCCAGGAAGCGCGGGATGCCCGCCTCGATGCGAACGACGTCGAACGTATCGAGATCCACCCTGGGAGCCGACGCCAGGGTGGCGAGACCGTGGGCGTCGAGCAGGATGTCGAGGTTGCCGTAAGCCACCAGGCCGGGCCGGCCGTAGGTGTCGTCGGGCACCAGCACGCCTGCTCCCGCGACCGGTCCACCGGCACCCGGCGCCCCGGCCCCCAAAACGAGCGTGCCAGCCAACTCGACACTGACGTCGTCTATCCGGACGTCCTCGGCAAAGACGAGACGGTCGAGCCTGGCGACGAGGTCCGGGGCGAGCGGTGCGGGCACGTCGAGCAACAGAGCTTCCGGCGCAGCCGTGACCCAGAGATCGGTGATCATCCGCCCCTGTGGCGTCAGCCAGGCGCTGTAGAGGCGGTGGCCCGGCCGCAGGGAGAGCACGTCGTTGGTCACCAGGCCCTGCAACCAGCTGACCCGGTCGGCGCCCGAGAGCCGGAGGACGCCGCGGTCGGTGCGGCTGACCAGCGCCACGCCGTGCCCGAGGGCCTCATATCCGTCGGTCGAAAACATGCAATACGATCATAACGTGGCAGATGCAGTGAGACGGATGACCACGGCGCTCCTCGCGCTGGCGAGCCTGACCAGCGTCACGGCGCAGGATCGGCCGGCACCCGCGCCCGCCGGCGGCACGACGTATCTCGTATTCCTCATGCAGCGGCCCGTGGGGCGCGAAGAGGTGAGCGTCGTCCGGAGCGCCGAGGGCTGGACGGTGCGGG
>JADZBZ010000167.1 GCA_020851835.1 Acidobacteriota bacterium | reverse complement strand
GCAGCCTCGGGAGACCGCTGGGCCACACCTCGTCGCTGACACACCATCGATCTCAAGGATCAATTCGATGGAGTCGCTACAGTAAACGCTGAATCAGGTTGTCTCAAAGGCGTTGACACGGCCCGGTTCCGTCAGTCGCCGGCGTTTTGGCAACCAATCTCCCATCGTCCGCTGTGGCCACCATCGTGATGACGCTCGGGGCCGAGTAGCTCCACCCTGCCCCGCCGGTGCTGACCTGGAACCCGCCGACGCTGTTGCTATACGACACGAAGGCGCGGTCATTCTGCCCAAGGACCAGCTCCGGATTCGTCGGCAGCGTCGTGTTCGGCGGGTGCAGCAATTCGAGCGGCGGTGTGAGCGGGAGATCGAACTCGGTCACGCCGCCGCCGGCAGTGACCCGCGCCGCCCGGAACGGCTTTGCGCGGGCGGTTGCCCAGCGGGAACGATCGGGCTGTCAATCCACGACACGATGAGGCCGCCTGCCCCATCCGGGATGATGCGCCCGGGGAAGAGATTGGTATTCGCCGACGTGCTCGTCAGTTGAGTCGTCGTCCAGGTTTGATTCGCCTGGACACTCATCAGCCAGATCCCCGTATTGACCACTTGCGGTGGATAAGCGAGGACTCGCTTCTCATACAGGAGATGGGTGGTCCCGTTCGCATCGACCATTGGCGGACCGACACGCGAATACCCGGGCACCTGCTGACCCGTGAAGTCGGTGAACGTGGACTGGGGGATCGCGGGCATGGCCAACGGCGTTCCCGTCTCGCCATGCAGCATCATGGTGTTCGGGAAGCCCGCGACATTGCCCGGGGTCACCACCGCCACGGCGCCGTCGTGGCGGACGGCGATCTGCGGCGCATCGGGCGTGCACACGTTCGTCGCCACGGCGTTCCACGCCCAGATCCCGGTGGGTCCGTCGATGCTCAGAAGCTGCAGGGGCCCCGTCCCACACCCGTCGCCCAGCGTGAGCAGGACGCCCCCCGAACTGTTCGGGACGACCTGGCGCACGGGCGCCGTGATCCACGTGCGCCACTGCTGCTGGCCGTCGGCGCTCAGTGCCTGCAGTTCGGTGTCGCTCCCGGCGGCGCTGATAGCGATGAACGACGGCCCGCCGCGTCCGCCTCCAGACGTGCTGACCAGTTGACGCGAGGTCGTCCCCGGCGGAGCCCCGACCGTCCATACCGGCGTCCCGACTGGCACTGGCCCGACAGCCACCGTGACCTGTGCGGTTCCGGACACGGCCCCAATGGTCGCGGTAATCGTAGCCGTACCGCCCGCGACGGCTGTGACGACCCCGGTTGCGGGGTCGACGGTCGCAATGCTACCGCTCGTGGACGACCAGACCGCGTCGAGACGTGGGTGGCCGAGATGGTCGACTGCCGTGAAGATTCGCGACGCGCCGACCTCCAGGACCGCCGTCGACGGCGTCACCACCAGGTCGAGGGGTATCGAGAGTAGGGGCACGTACAGCTCGGCGCTTTGTCCGGCCAAGGGGCCGACGCCACCGACGAAGAGGACCGAGTCATCCTGGAGCCGCGTCGCCGTGTGACCGGACCGGCCGACCGTCAGGCCGCCCGCCGATGTGAACGTACTGGTCGCCGCATCAAACAGCTCCGCGGTGCCGGTGTAGGCTGCGGGCGTCTGGCCGCCGACCACCAACACGCGTCCGTCGCCCAGCACCGTCGCGGTGTGCGCCGTTCGGCCGACAGAGAGCGGGCCGACAGGCGTGACACCCGTAGCCGCGGAATCGTAGACCTCGGCCGTGCACTGCGAGGCGCAGGCATCCCCACCGCCAACCACCAGCACGCGGCCGTCCGACAGCCGTGTGCTGGTGTGAAAGCTGCGAGGCACGCTCAACCCGGTGGTGGGCGAATAGCCGCCCGTCGTCGGGTCGAACACGTCCGCCTCGGCAATGGCGCCCGCGTCTCCATAGGCGCCGGCAAACAGCACCCGGCCGTCGAGGAGCGCCTCCGCGGGGTGCGTGGACCGGAAGACGGTGGGGGCGCCCGTGGCCGCGAACGTGCGGGCCACGGGGTCATAGATGAGCGAGGGCGGTGGCGGAAACGTCCATTGGCCGCTGTCGATGAGCACACGCCCATCGGGAAGACGCGTGGCGGAGTGGAAGTACCGAGCCCCACCCATGTTGCCCGTCGTACTGAAGGTTCCGGTCGCCGGGTTGTAGATCTCTGCCGTGCTGTGAAACTCGTCGGGGCTGAAGGCAAGGCCCCCCGTGATCAGTACCGTGCCGTCCAGTAGCAATGTCGCCGTGTGGAGCTCTCGGCGCTTCAGCATCGAGCCGGTCGCTAGAAATCGCCCGGTGGCAGGGTCGTAGATCTCGGCAGTCGCCGTCACGACCCCGGCGCCATCCTGCCCACCGGCGATCAAGACTGTCCCGTTCGGGAGCAGCGTCGCGGTGTGATACACACGCCTGGTCTTCAACGAGCCGACGACCTTGAACGGAGAGGGAGCCGCTGTCAGATCGGTGGCACCACTGGCGGAACCGAGCGTGGCACTCAGGGTGGTGAGGCCAGTCGTCCCGGTGACGGTCGCGAGCCCACCGGCGGCGATCGTGGCCACGTCGCTGTCCGTGGAGGCCCACGTGACGGCCGCGGTGACGTCGCGGGTCACGCTATCGGAATAGTGGCCCCACGCCCGATACTGCTGCTGTCCGCTGCGGGGCACGGTCAGCGCGACCGGCGTCACCGAGATCGAGCTCAGCGTGGGCACGGTGAACAGGACACCGGTGCTGGCGATGCCACCCACGGTCACCACGACGTTGCCAGTCGTCGCACCGGTCGGCACCGTGGCGGTGATGCTCGTCGCGCTCCACGCGCTCGTCGTCGCCACCAGGCCGTTGAATCTCACAGTACTGGCGCCCTTCGTCGCCCCGAAATTCGACCCGGTGATGACGACGCTGGCTCCCGGTAGCTCGGCCGCCGGCGTGAGCGCATTCACGACGGGGACGACGCCCACCTGGAACGTCACCCCGGCACTGGCGGTCCCGGCGACCGTCACCGTCACCGAGCCCGTCACCGCGCTGGCCGGTACGGTGGCGGTAATGCTCGTGTTGCTCCAGTTCGTAATGCTCGCCGTCCGGTTGTTATAGAACTTCACCGTGCTGCTCAGCTGCTGATCACGGAAATTGTTGCCCGCGATCCTCACGACCTGTCCGACAGGGCCGGCAGTCGGCGTCAGCGTGGCAATCGAGGGAGCGGGGAGCGCGGTTGGCACGATCACCCGTGAGTTGGTGGCGCCGTCGAGCGTCCCTTCGACGCCGAGTTCGCCGCGGAACGCCCCCGCGCTGGAGCCCGCCGTCAGGTTCACGCCAGCCCAGACATACAGCCGGTCGGAGGCCGACATCGTGACGTTCGCGGTCGCGTGGTGCACGTGATGGTATACGCGGCCATCGTGGTCGTCAGGGCAGCCGTCCCGGTTGCCGTTGCACAGGGAGGTCCCGCTACTCGAATTGAGCCGGACCTTGACACGCGGGTACATCGTGCCGAGAGTGGCCGTCTTTCTCATCCACACGATCGCACTGACGGTGGAGCCGGAGGGAATCCTGCCAGGAGTATTCGGGACCCCAGCGGCCGTATCGAACTGGGCGATCCGCTTCTCACCGGTGGCGACGCCTTGGAGGGCCGCCGTCTGGAGGGTCACGGTGGCCACGTCGTTCTGCGTCCTGAACGATCGATTCGACCTCGGTGCGACCGATTCGCCGCACGCCCGCCAGGAACGCCCATTGATCCGCCCACGGCACGAGGTCGTCGTCAACGAACACGCTGTTGCCCTGGTCACGCGGCGCTCGCTGCAGGGGCAGCGCGATCAGGTTTCCGAAGCCGCCCTGTGGCATCGTGTCTTGATTCGGGAAGAGCCGTTCGTAGGAGTCCAGCCCGATGTCAGGTCGCGTCTCCATAGCCTCGGTGAGCAGGTGCGAACCGAGCCGGCGGGCCAGCGCCGCGGGAATGGCGCTCTCAAAGAAAAGCCACGCATGTCCTCCCCGCCCGAAGCGTGAGCGCTCGAGAGCGGCGCTCAGCCCACGGCGCCGACAGCCCTGCACGAACGCAATGACGTCGGTCTGCCAGCCGGTCTTGTCGAAGTCGACGGCCAGCAAGTGGCAGGTCTCATCCAGAAGGAGCGGATACACGCCGGCGACAAACGACTGACCACTGTCGTCGTGTCCCGACAGGTGCCAGCAAATCACGTCTTCAGTGACGGGCAGGAAGCGGCGATGCGGACACACCGCACACTTGACCCGCGGCTTCTCGCAGATGCCCCTTACCCATTCGTTAGCACAAGCTGGGGCGTAGCCGGACTTGCCGGTCTTGCGGCTCTCGAACCGCCGCGGCGGGTACACATCCTCGCGGCCGCGGAACAGCGATCTGAAGAGGGCAATCTTTGCCGCCACAGGCGAATGCTGGCTGAGTGTGCCGTCGGTGGCGCGGGCGGACGACTCGGCCGGGTCGAGACCACCCGTCGACTACGACGCATCGGTTTCGGAGCGGGCCGATTCGAGTCGCCACCGCTTCAGGGCGTCGATGCGCCTTCCGCGAATTGAGGGCGCCGTAGCGCAATTCGCCGACAACGGGTGCCGGTAGAAGGTGCTCGCTAACGCTCGAGAGCAGCCGGGCGTCAACCTCCGCGGCCAGAACATCGATCGCAACGCTCGTGTCGAGCGCGACCCGATCACCACTCCCTGGGGTCGACGCGCTCGAACTCACGATCGATGATCTCCCGGAGTTCCTGGGCGTCCTCAGTGGCGAGAGAGCCGGACACCTCGGCAAGCGCCGGCGCCTGCTCCTCTGCCTGCTTCACCAGCAGGTAGCCGGGATCGTAGTTCCCCGAACCAGGCGACCTTCGCAGCTGCATCACGACCGTCACCGAGCCGACTGGGCTGCACCCAGCTCGATCTGCCTCGCCACCATCTTGTCGACACCGTTCTCCTTGACCGTCCTCGCGGTGATCACGACGCGAATCCCGTTTCTGATGTCGTCGATCTTCGCGGGTTTCTTGTCGCGCAGGACCTTCGTGTCTCGGGTGATATAGACCGTGACGTCCTTGTCGTCCTTGTCGTCCTTGTCCTTGAGCATGACGTGATCAGGGGCCGCCATGGTCACCGTGCCCAGCACCTTGTGGTCGTGGCCCTCATGAGCGAGCCCCTGCAACGTGAAGACCGCTACCATGGCCACTACGGTCAGCATCAGTCGTCGAGTCATGAGTTGTGCTCCTCTCCAGTCGCGGAAGCGCACCAAAGCCGTCCCGCGCCGCTCCCGAAGCGCAGGCGTCTGTCGAACTAACCATTAGAACCACGTGCGAAGGCCCACCGCCAGTCGCATGCCGGCCACCTCCTCTCCGGCAGCCCGCGCCTGGTCGGCGGTGTCGAAGAACCTGCGGCTCCAGACCACGCCGACGTACGGAGCGAACTCGCGACGGAACTCGCATCGCAGCCGCAGTCCGAACTCCCCCGTGGACAGGCCTGCGCCAATCAGGCGTTCCGGATCCGCGCGGCCATAGATCTCGAACTCCGCCAACGGCTGCAGCACGACACGGTTGGTAATCAGCAGGTCGTACTCGGTCTCGAAACGGAGGTGTGACCGCCCTGACGGTTCGACGTACGCAGAGGCTTCGACCTCGAACCAGTACGGCGCCAAACCCTGGATGCCCAGCGCCAGCGCGGTCCGCGGCGTGTCTGGCAGCGCATCGACCCTGACACCGGCAGTGACGTCCCACCATCGCGCGATGGCGCGGCCGTAGAGCAGGTTCACCTGCGCCTGTTCGGTGCGGCCATCGGCCCGCTCGCCTTCGCTCCGGAACCAGACGCGATTGCGGTCCTGGCCCACCCATCCTTTCGTGTCCCAGCTGAACGCATCCGTCCCACCGCCCGATTGCCATTCGAGCTGGTCGAACAACACGAAGTAGTTGATCGCCCTGTCGTGCACGGCATGCCCTTCCACGTCCGGAAATGCGGCCTTCCGATCCGCCTCCGTGATGGGCGGGATAAAGGACGGACGTTCCACCGTCGGAGCCTGGTGCCCGGCATGCTCATTCGGCGGCGTGGTGGTGGCCGGCGGCTGCGTCTGGTGATGATGCGTCGCCGGCGATTGCTGCGCGCTCGTTGGCAAGGCAGTGCCAAGGAGCAGCATCGCGACCGCGAGGAGCCTTCGGGTCATGATGTCAGCCCTTCGTCGACGCGCACCTCGCGAAACATCCCCGCCTCCATGTGGTACAGCAGGTGGCAGTGGTACGCCCATCGGCCGAGCGCATCCGGGGTCACGCGGTAGCTCCGGCGCGACCCGGGGGGCATGTCGATCGTGTGCTTTCGTACCTTGAACCGGCCCTCATCGTCTTCGAGGTCGCTCCACATCCCATGCAGGTGGATGGGGTGGGTCATCATCGTGTCGTTCACGAGAACGATGCGCACGCGCTCGCCGTAGGTCAGCCGAACGGGTTCGGCGCTGGAGAACTTGATGCCGTCGAACGACCAGGCGAATCGTTCCATGTGGCCGGTGAGATGCAGTTCGATCGTGCGGGAGGGCTCGCGACCGTCGGGGTCCTCGAAGGTGCTTGTGAGATCCGCATAGGTCAGCACGCGCCGGCCGTTGCCGCGTAGGCCGATGCCAGGGTCATCGAGCTTCGCCGACGGCGTCATCGTCTGCATGTCCACGAGCGGATTGCCCTGCTCAGACGGCGGGTGCGTTTGCATGCCGCTGCCCATGGCAGGCATGTCATGCCCCGCGTGCGGATCCGCCGGCTTGGCTGGAGTCTGGGGCATCGTGTGTCCGGCGTGCGGGTCGGGTTGCGCGGGAGGCGGGGTGGGCGCCGACGCTGGCATGGCGTGCCCGGCGTGGGGGGCGGCGGCCGCTCCAGCACCAGGGCTCTTGTCCATGGCGCCCATGTCGTGCCCCATGCCGCCATGTCCCATGTCGGCCATCGTCAAGACCGGCCGGGGATCGAGATCGGGCACCGGTGCGGCAAGACCGGCCCGGGTGGCCAGCGTCCCGGCGGCAAACCCCGTGCGATCCATGGCCTGCGCGAAGATCGTGAACGCGTCCTGACCAGAGGGCTCGACGATCACGTCGAAGGTCTCGGCCACGGCGATGCGGAACTCGTCCACGGACACCGGCCGGACGGGCAAGCCATCCGCGGCCACGACCGTCATCTTCAGCCCCGGGATCCGCACGTCGAAGTACGACATGGCCGAGCCATTGATGAACCGGAGGCGCACCTTCTCGCCCGGCGTGAAGAGTCCCGTCCAGTTGCCCGCGGGCGCTCGGCCGTTCATCAGGTACGTGTAGGTGTAGCCCGTCACATCGGCGAGATCGGCGGCGCTCATCCGCATCTGGCCCCACCTCCGCCGCTCGGCCAGCGTGGCCCCGAGGCCGCGGTCTTTCACGTCGCGAATGAACGTGGTCAGCGTGCGCTGCCGGAAGTTGTAGTAGTCCGACTGCTTCTTGAGCTTCGTGAATACGCGCTCAGGACGCTCGTCGGTCCAATCCGTGAGCATCACGACGTGCTCGCGATCGAAGGCGATCGGGTCCGGATCGCGCGGCTCGATGACGAGCGGCCCGTAGACCCCCGCCTGCTCCTGGAAACCGGAATGGCTGTGGTACCAGTAGGTGCCGTGCTGCTTCACGGTGAACTCGTAACGGTAGGCCCGGCCAGGATGAATCCCCGAGAAGCTGAGCCCCGGGACACCATCCATGTTGGCGGGAAGCAGGATGCCGTGCCAGTGGATCGACGTGTCTTCCTCGAGGCGGTTCGACACGTTCAGCGTGATCGTGTCGCCCTCTCGCCATCGCAGCAGGGGACCGGGCAGCGAATCATTGATAGTGAGCGCCGTTCGCGGCGCGCCGGTGATGTTGACTTCCGTTTCGCCGATGCCCAGGTCGAACTCGGTGCCAGTAAGGACGGACGATTCCTGCCGCTGGCGCGATTGCGCCCAGAGCGTCGGACGCACCACGCCCACGCTCGCGGCGACGCCGCCGATGGCAAGCCCCTTCACAAACGTCCGCCGGGATGGCGTCGACGCGGACTGCACGCTTCGATCACGAGCAAACATGAACCTGACTCCTGACACGGGATGATTCCGTCACTGATGCTTGTGGCTCGGCATCGGTTGCCCAGGCGAGACGTCCTCTCCCGCAGGAAACCGGCGCGCTTCTTCTTCTTCGCGGAACTGCTGCGGACTTCTCGGGTTGAGCGCCTCCATCCTCGCCAGGTCGTCCGCGGTCAACGTGGGAAGCGTGCGAATGAAGTGCACCAATGCCCAGCTGCCGCGTTCACCATCGGGCGTGCCCGTCCCCCAGGCCGGCATACCGGTCAGGCGGATGCCGTTCTCGATGATCGAGAACAGCTCTCCGTCGGTCAGTTCTTGCGTACGTGCCTGACGCATGTCCGGCGCCGGCGGGTAGAAGCTTCGGCCGATGGCCGTCGCCCCGGTGCCGTCGTTGGCATGACACGTGGCGCAGTGATCGGCGAAGTGCGCCAGCGCCTCGTCCATCACCTCGGGTGTGGCGTCGATCGGATTGCTCGCCTCGCGCATGGCGTTTGGCGTAGCCAAACGGCGCATCGCGCGCGCAATCGACGCTTCGACGGCACTCGGTGGTACTGGCGTGCTCAGCCCCCGGCTGGCGATGGCATAGGCCGCCAGTACTCCGAGGACGACGGCACAGGCCACCAGCAACAGGAAGGCACGAATCGTGGCCTTCATGACAGCGAACCTCTCGAATCGAGTGCCACGCGAACACGCGCGACGGCTCAGACACGTGCTACTGAACTGGGATGGAAACAGGCGCAGGCGTGCGCCGAGGCAGGACGATCAGATACGAAGCGGGGTCAGTGCACCGACTGGAGGCGGGGGCGACACCGGCGGACCCAACGACTCGGCCGTGCGATCGATACTCGCGGGCAGTTGCCACGGCAGCGTGGTCGGGACGATGGCCAGCGCGCTCGCGTCGGCACGTTCGGCGCGCGGTCCAGCCACGAGCGCGACGTCAGTGTCTGGGCAGCAGCGATCGCACAGTTCCTTCAGTGTGGGCACCGAGCCGTGGTCCGCGAGATGGGCGGCGGCTTCGGTGGATTCTGGCGCAGGGGCCGAGGCGTGATGCCCGTGGTGCTCAGCGGTCGCCGCGACGATGACGGACTGAGCCTCTGCCGATGCGTGGTGATGGGCGGCTGCGGCTGGGGTGCTCCCGACACACAGAGCCAAGCAGGCGGACAGTACCGCCTGGGAGCCGGACAGTGCGAGCACCATCGCGACGATCACGACTTGCCTAGCCCCGAGCACCACGCTCCGACTATACCCCATGGTCACGACTCGCGGCCTTACAGGGCCTGTCGCCTGAGCCGCAGGGCGTTACCGATGACCGAGACCGAGCTGAACGTCATCGCCGCACTGGCGAGGATGGGGCTCAGCAGCAACCCGAACACCGGATAGAGCACACCGGCGGCCACCGGTACCCCGAGCGCGTTGTACACGAACGCGAAGAACAGGTTCTGGCGGATGTTCTTCATCGTGGCGCGACTCAACCGGCGGGCTCGCACGATGCCGCGCAAGTCGCCCTGCACGAGCGTCACCCCGGCGCTTTCCATGGCCACGTCGGTGCCCGTGCCCATGGCAATCCCGACCTCGGCCTGGGCCAGCGCCGGTGCGTCGTTGATGCCGTCCCCGGCCATGGCCACGCGCCGGCCCTCGCCCTGGAGTCGCTTGACGACTGCCGCCTTTTGCTCGGGCAGAACCTCAGCTTCGACGGTATCGATCCCGACGGACCGCGCCACGGCCTCCGCGGTCACTCGACTGTCGCCCGTCAGCATCACGATGCGCAGCCCCTCCTCCTGCAGGGCCTTGATGGCTTCGACCGTCGTCGCCTTGATGCGATCGGCCACGCCGACCAGACCCGCGTACGCCCCATCGACGGCGACCAACATCACCGTCTCACCATTGCGACGCAGCGCATCCGCGCGGTCCGTGGCGGTCGCCGTCGCCCCCACCTCAGTCATCATCGCGGTGTTGCCAATCGCAACGGCGCGGCCGTCCACCGTGCCGACAACGCCCTTGCCGGTGATGGACCGAAAGTCGGACACCGCCATAGTTTGAACGCCCCGCTCCTCGGCGCCGCGGACGATGGCCTCGGCCAACGGATGTTCGCTGACCTTCTCGAGGCTCGCAACGAGCCGCAGCAACGTCCCCTCGTGGACCGGTCCTTCAGGGGAGACCGTCGTCAGCGCTGGCTTACCTTCGGTGAGTGTGCCGGTCTTGTCGACAACCACCGTGTCGACCAGTTCCATCACTTCCAGTGCCTCTGCGTTGCGCAGCAGGACGCCGAGCTCTGCGCCGCGGCCGGTCCCGACCATGATCGACATCGGCGTGGCCAGACCGAGGGCACACGGGCACGCAATGATCAGCACCGCCACGGCGTTGACGAGCGCGTGCGTCAAGCGAGGCTCTGGTCCCCGCACCGCCCAGATGCCGAACGTCGCCACTGCAACCAGCACCACAATCGGCACGAACCATCCGGACACGGTATCGGCCAGACGTTGAATCGGGGCGCGCGATCGCTGCGCCTCGCCCACCAGCCGCACGATCTGGGCGAGCAGCGTGTCACTCCCCACCCGCTGCGCTTCCATCACGAACGAGCCCGTCCCGTTGACGGTGCCGCCGGTCACCGTGCTCGTCTCGGCCTTCTCGACGGGAATGGGTTCACCGGTCACCATCGACTCGTCGACGGTCGTCGTGCCTTCGACGACGACGCCGTCCACGGGAACGCGTTCGCCGGGCCGGACGCGGAGCCGGTCGCCCACCTGCACCTGGTCGAGGGGCACGTCCTGCTCGCCGCCCGAGGCGTCGAGGCGTCTCGCCGTGTTCGGCGTCAGCCCCAGGAGCTTCTTGATGGCCGAACTGGTCTGGCTGCGCGCGCGCAGTTCCAGCACCTGGCCCAGCAGCACGAGGACGACGATAACGGCGGCCGGCTCGAAGTAGACGGCGATCTGATCGCCGTGGGTGCGGAACGACGCGGGGAACAAACCGGGTGCCAGGGTTGCGACCACGCTGAAGCCGTAGGCGGCCCCCACACCCAGCGCAATCAGCGTGAACATGTTCAGGTGGCGGTTCACGACGGACGCCCAGCCGCGCACGAAGAAGGGCCACCCACCCCAGAGCACGACCGGCGTCGCGAGCAGGAACTGGGACCAGGTCATCGCCGCGGGCGGCAGCGCGTGCTGCAGGGGCTGGCCCGGCATGAATTCCGACACCATGAAGGCCAGGATCGGGAGCGCCAGTACCAGCGACCACCGGAAGCGGCGCGTCATGTCGTCGAGTTCGGGGTTCTGCTCGTCGAGCGTGACGGTGCGAGGCTCGAGAGCCATCCCGCAGATCGAGCAGGAACCGGGCTCGTCCCGCACGATCTCCGGGTGCATCGGGCAGGTCCATTCGGTCTTGGTGAGCGGCTCCGCCGATACCGGCTCGAGTGCCATCCCGCACTTGGGACAGGCACCGGGACCTATCTGACGGACCTCCGGGTCCATCGGGCACGTATACTCGCGCGCGTCTCCATGGGCAGGCGGCTGCAGTGCCGTGGACCTGGGACTCAGGTACGTCTCAGGCGAGGCCTGGAACTTGTCGAGGCAACTCTGGCTGCAGAAGTGATACGTCTGCCCTCGATGCGTTGCGTGGCCGACGGCGCCCGACGGCAGAATGCTCATGCCGCAGACAGGATCGACGACCTCAGACTCGGTAGCGGGTGTGACGGAAGCCATGAACAGATCCTCGGGGCCGGCCACGGAGGACCGGCCCCTGAAATGCGTGCTACTTGACGTACTGCCCGGGGTTCGCGTCGAACTTCGCCTTGCACCCCTTCGAGCAGAAGTAGTACGTCTGCCCCTGGTGTTCGCTCGTCCCCGCGGCCTTGGCCGGGTCCACCTGCATTCCGCACACCGGATCCTTCATGGTCAACCTCCTTCTACCCTCTTTCACGCAAACGCCGCCGTTTCATTACAGTGAGCACTTTCCTAGGGTCTTCCGCACGAACAGTCGAGACAGCCGTGCTCGGCGCACGTGCCACAGGACGCCGTCACCTGCTTTCGGAGCGCTTCTCGAGCCCGGAACAGGCGGACGCCGGCATTCGATGCCGTCAGTCCGGCGGCTTCGGCGAACGCCTTGACGGGGGTCTCCTCGACGTCGACCGCCTGGAGGATCTCGGCGTATTCCGGTTTCAGCGAGCGCGCCAGCCGGCCGACGCAGGCACAAATTTCTCGGTGAAGGTCGCCGTCAGGGTAAGTCGCGCCGGCGAGTTCCTGTGTGAAGGTGGCCAGTGCCCGGTCCTCGGCGCCCTTCCGGCGCTGGCGGTCGATCGCCGCGTTCCGCAGCACGCGGTAGAACCAGGGCACGAGCGCCTCATCCGGCAGGTTCGACAGCCGGTCCATGTTCCGCTTGAACGCGTCCTGGATGAGGTCTTCAGCCGCCGCCCGGTCACCGACACGCCGCTCGAGGAAGCGCAGGAACGCACGATGGTTTTCGACGAGCACATCGGCAACTCGGGCGCGCTCGTCATTTGAGCCTGGCTCAGCGTCGGATCGCCTCATGTTGGGAGTGTAGGCCGCGCTACGGTCTGAATCTTTCACGAGGCGCGGGTTCTCGCACCTGTAGTGGTGGGATTGCCGCTGCTTCGGAACTGCCGCCGATCAACGAGGATCACTTGGCAGCGAACGAGGGGCGGAGCGGGTTGATCAGGAACCTGCGTGCCTGAAAACCGCCTGTTTCCGAGGGTTCCGGCGAGCGAAAGATGGGGCGAAAACGAGGACTTGGGTACAGTCAGAAAACTGGATCGCGCAAGTCGTTTATTTTCAGAGACTTGGATTGGCGGAGAGGGTGGGATTCGGAGCATGGACGCGAACGCCGCAAGTCCGTTAACACCAACACTTGCGGGCAGTTGAGGGGATTCGCTCAACCCTCCAGAACCGCATGAAACAACATGAAATGCGGCCTGGGCCCCCAAATCGCCCCCACGGGATCCGAGCCCTTTGCCGGGGAATTCAGACGGTGAACCCCCGTGTGGCCTCGCGCTACCGACGTCAAGCCGAACGACCGTGACGGCGAAGCGGCCACGTCGGCGCCCGACATCCGCTCGCGACGGGCCCTCACTCCAGGTAACAGAAGGACTGCGGCGGATGATCGATGCCGAAGTCCGCACGCAGGCACAGCGGAACTCGATACCGCCGCGCGCGCCTGACCTTGAGAGCATGCCCAGTATCCCGTCCTTGGAAGTACTCCTCGAAGTACCGGCGGTCTACCGCACCGCCCGACCGCGTTGCTTTCCACAGGGCGTCGATAGCCAAGGACAGCACCTCCTCGATTGTGAACTCGCCGACAACTTTCCGTGTCGGGCTCGACGCGTAAATCACAACGGTGTCGACGTCCAATCGCCGGAAGAGCGCGCGGCGAAACTCGTACGTCTTCGTTCCTGCAAGAATGGCTTCCGCGAAGCGCGGCTTAACGGACAATAAAACGCGTGTCGGCATTGGATATTCTCAGCAGCTTCTCGAACGACTCATCGCTGACGCGCGCGAACCCACGCGGCACCGCGCTACCCTTGACGAAGCCGATCTCATCCAGCGCTTTCAGGTTCGGCCGCTTCGGTAGCGAGTACACGAAGAGGAAGTTCACAACGAACGGTCGGGTCCGCGACCAGTCCCAGTGTTTCTGCAGTTCCGCATCGGTGAAGACGCTGCGTTTCCGACAGGCCGCGAGAAATGTCTTCAGATCCGGGATGCCATCAACAACCTCCTGCACGACACCAATGGAAGTCGCGACTGATGTGTACCATGCCGGGCCGTCGTCAGACTTCGTCCGGTAGAAAACGATAATTTCGCCTGGGCTCAACGCACGCTCGTACGACCGCGAAATGTAGACCTTACTCAGCGCGTTTCGGTTCGGCTTGTTGTCCTCGAAGTCGTCGGGGTCTTCGGTCGTGAGAATGGAGTCGGGCAGCAACTCTGTGTGGTAGGCCGGGTAGATGGGCACCACCCACTTGCGCGCACCGGCGGAGATGTATGGGAACGTCAACCGAGGATCGGCCACTTCGACGCGCGGCGCGAAATCGCGCACGTAGACCAGCTCATCGCCGTTCTTCGTGCCGTGGTATGCGAACCCCCAGTCCTCGAGCAGCCGTATCAGCCGGTATTGATCGACGGTGCGCCTGAAGATCGTGACGTAGATCGCACTCACCCCGTAGCGCAGCGCGTTATCGAACACGATCTTCATGAACCGCTCTCCGAGCTTGAAGCCGTTTGAGACGACCTTGAGCGTTCCGATCTTGAGCCGTCGCGCACGCCCAAAAGGCGGCTCGATATCTCTGTAGTCTTCGTCCAATCCTTCTCGCTTCAGGTACAAGAAAGCGACGATCTCTCCGTCATCCGATCGGCACACGTACGCCGTTTCATCCGCCTTGCGGTTGAACCACCCGTCGAAGCCGTGATAATCGGCGCGGAACGAATCGAAGAAGCCGACTGACACGTCCACGTTTCCGAACAGTTCCTTCTTGACCGAGAGGACCTTGTAGTCGGCCAGCGCAGGATTCTCGGCCGTGACCTTCTCGAGGAACGCGTCAATCGTGAAGACACGACCGGCGAGCCCCAGCAACGCCGCCTTCCGGTGGATGCCCCGATCCTCCGTGATGAGCACATCGACGCGGTCCGCCGCCACCTCCGCCAACATCGACGTGTCGACCACGTCGTTGGCGTCCGCATCGCCTTCGCGAAGCTTCGCGATCTCGGACGTGTCCGGCGCCCTGGTCTTGAGCGTCTTGTAGCTCTCAAGCTTGCGCTCGAGCGTCTGTACCACTTCGCGGTCAGCGTGCTTCCTGACCTCTTCTACTGAGTCGGGGTGCACCAGACGCTCGTACTTCAGTTCTTCCAGCCACCGAAACAGCGTGCCGATGTCATCGCGCACGACCCTCCGGCCCTCACGATGAATCAGGATGTTCGTGTCGAGCAGCGCCCGCATCGTCACGCGACACCCGCCAGAACTGGCGACAGCCGGGACGTCGCCGCTCGAGTCGCCTCCGCTGGTGACCCGTCGCCAGCCACGCTGATCAACGGGATCTTCAGCCTCGCGCACACCGCCTCGGCTGCCTGGCGTTCGCACGCCGCGTGCTGTGCAACGATCGCAACAGGGGGAGCGCCGCCGTCTCGGCTCATCAGACGAGCATGGACCACGCGATCCTCAGTTTCCACCAGCACGACGGCGACAGGGGCGATGGCGTCGTAGACGGGAAGCGGAATCCGGACGGGGATTTCGCTTGAGTCCAGAAGCGAGAAATGCCCATCCAGCACAATCGGCCCCGGGCCACAGCTGGCCTTGTATGAGCCCAGGCCCCGCAGCAGGAGTGCCTGATTCCCGTCCACGTTGGGAACAGCCTTCCTGCCAGGGCCAACCGTTACGCGATCCGTTCCGCTCGCTGCTTCCCGGATCAGGCGGCCAGCAGTGACATGGGACGCGGAAAGACGCTCCGCGAGAAGGCGGCTGATCGTCGTCTTGCCGACGCCATGGACGCCACCGACGAATACTATCGGCTGGTTCATCGCTCGATTCGCCGCCGAGAATACCGTACCGTCGGGTTCGTCGTACACCGTGACGCCGTCGCCCGTCCGCGTACTCGGCGACACACACCCCTGGGCCTCCGAGGGCACTTTTCGGTCAGTCTCGGGCCCATCTTCGGTGATCTGCGTCGGCTACTGCGACGGCTCCGCATCCACAATGCCGAGCAGCCTCTTGGTTCGAATGTGCCAGATCGCCTTCCCGAGCAGCATCCCTTCGGTGACGGACTCCCATGCCTTGACGATCGCGGCGCGGAGCGCGACGTTCCCTGGATAAAGAGGGATCAGCTCCGTTGAGCTCTGGATGAGGCTGAGGAGGCTCGTCGTATAGGCGGGCTGCTCTACCTGCCGATGGAAGGTGTCCTTCATCTGCGCTTCGCTGAAGTAGTCCGACGCTGGCGGGTTTTTGCTGAACATCATCTTGAACAGGAGCGCATCGGGAAGGCCATGTGCGAATGAGCAGAGGAACACGTACTCCGGGTACAGACGCGCGAGCATCGTGCGCTTGTCGGTGCCCTGCTTCATCTGGTTGATGACCTTCGATGGCGAGGGAAATCGCGAGATGTGCTCCTTCGCCATCCCGTCTGGCACGGGCACACCCAACTCTTCATGATGGATGGTGGCAACCTGGGCATCTGTGATGCCGTGGAACTGACGGAGCGCATCCAGATTCCGCGGCGCCAACATCGTGCAGAACTCTTTGAACCTTGGCAGGTTCTTCGTTTCCTCGCACTGGAGGAGAAACCTGACGTACTGCTTCTTCCACCCGTCCTTCAGGTAGCCGTCCACCCACGACGCGTCTTCGAACATCAGGCACAGGGTGTAGAGACTCTCCAGCGGGACGCGGGCGAGCGCGAGCGCGTCGATCGCTGCAGGATTCTGCCAGCCAGCACCGAGGACCTTCCGGATCAACCCGTGCGTGGAGAGCATCGACGTGTACACGGTCTGAATGGTTCGTCGCTGGAACTCCGTATAACCGGCTGCATCGTCGCCCAGTGCCGCAATCGCGGCCTTCACGGCCGTGTCCATCCCGGCCTCCAGCGCGGGAGCGTTCAGGTGGCGCTCGGGATCCACGTCTTCAGAATGGACGTAGGCACACGATGAGATGGTGATCGTCACCAAGGGCCTCCGGGGTTCGCGCGCCGTTGAATGGCCTCGCACCGCCTCAAGAGATCCGCGAACGTGGGGACCTCCCCGAAGAAGAGACCATCGGCGATCATGGCGGCGTAATCGTCCGCGAGCAACCGCGCTGCGGCGCCGTCCGGAACCAACTGGAGTCCACCGCGAACGGCTGCGTCGTAGTCGATCGGCCGCCCCTGGGCGTCCTTCTCACGGAAGAACATGCTCTTGTGGCGGGCGACTCGCTGCGCCAGGTCGTGGTCGCGGAGCGCCGCCTCGACGAATGGCGCCGCGTCGAGAGCGTCGATGTCGTACCAGTGCCGCGAGAAGTGCTCGGCGCCCCGGAAACGGCCGCCCCGGCAGAACACGTGAATCGCGGTCGCCTTCTCCCAGAACGTGCGCTCCGGGCGCATCACCGAGAGCGTCGCGCTCGGAAAGGCCAGGTCAGGCAGGTGTGGCGCGGCATCGCACGCGACGTCCCGCTTCTCATGCGGCTCGCCGGTCGATCGGGCGCCGAACTCGAGCGCCACGGTCGAGTGAATGTAACCGTAGCCGGTCGCCGTGGGGAGGTATGCGATTCGAATCGTGTCGCCGTCAACAGCGACAGTCGCGTCCAAGGTTTCCTGCTGGAGCTGATCCCGCAGCAACGGTGCCACGACGTCCTGCGTCCACGCCGCCAGACGCTCACGAATCAGCTTGGTCCACCGCTGCTCCTGGCTGCGGTTCGGCGGCAGGCTATCGTCGCCCGCGGACGTCAGATCTGGAGCGATGGCCCGGACGTCGTACGTCAGGTCGACATCTTCGGAGAACCGACGGATGGCTCGATACGCCTTCGACAGCGACGTACCGCCCTTGAATACCAGCGCGTCGGCGAACGGCGCGGCGTAGAGCATGTGGAGCGTCCAGACGACCCAGACGTCCTTCTCGAGCAGATGTGCGGGTCGGCCAGACCTCGACGCGGCGACGTCCAGCGCCGCGGCGCGATCCGATGGCGCGAGCGAAAGGAAGGACTCAGGCACGCGCTGCCACCATGTGGCTCACCTCCTTGGCAAGCCAGGTTGGCAGACGTCCACGCGCGGCAGACAATTCCTGCACACCCTCCGGTCCTAGCGTCCGCGCCAGTCGCGGCGCGATTTTCGCGCCCTGTTGGCGGCCGAGCCAAGCCAGTGCCCGAACAGCCTCGCCCGCCGGCCGGCCGGGCAGCACCAGTTGCCAGCGCGGTGCGTGCCGCAACTCGATGACCTGGGCGCCAAGGGCGAGCTGCCGGCTTCGTCCGGAAGTGAGGTAGACCGAGCGCACCGGCACCTGGGTTGTCAGGCCGAGCCGGTTGGCCGCCGCTGCTCCGGCCGGCACGATGACCTCTCCCGATTCGTGTTCCAGCGCCTTCAACGTTGCTTCGAGACCAGGCGCGCCCAAACCAAATCGCGTCTCCACGGGCCGCAGGTAGAGGCCCCTGGCTGCGCGCTGCAAATGCCCACTCCTGGCGAGGCGGGAGAGCGCCTGGTCAACGGCCGCGCGCTCCCCCAAGTGGAGGAACCGTTTGGCCGAGAGCGGCGTGCCTGCCGGAAGCAGAGCGGCCTCCGCCATGAGGCGATTACCCAGCGAATTCATGTCAGAAGTATATCATAATTTCTGACATCATCTAAAGAGCTGTATTGAATAGGCTTATGGCCACAGGCGGCGTGCTCTCGTCATGTCGCCCTCGTGAACCTCGTCAGAACGCGCCGGAACACGTGGTCCGGAATCCGAAGCGTCCGGTACTGGCGCCTGCCCTTGCGGGGACGGTAGATGACGATCACGCCGGGCTCGTTGACGAAAATCCGGCGGACCGTGTCCTCATTGATCTTCAGCCGGTCGGCAACCTCGGAGACGGTCAGGCACTCCTCGCCCGATCCGAGCGGCTCGTCCATCGGCGGACCTGTTCTCATTGCTGATCCCATGACGCGTCCACGGCTGCAGTCGCCAACTGCGACCAAGCTTCAACTTCTTCGGCCGCCCATGCGACGGCGCCGTGCGAGATCCGCCGGCGGCGTGGAAACAACCCTTGTCGCTCAAGGCGCCAGATGGTCGAGCGCGACAGGCCAGTGCGCGCTCGGACAGCAGCGAAGCGAAGGAGCCTCGCCGGAGCAGGCCGACCGCGAAGTTCCTGACCGGCGACCACCAGTGGTCCTGCAGAATCAGATTCGCCTTCGACTGGAAGGGCCGTTGCCTGGATGCGCAACGAGGACGCGAATCGATCCAGTTCACGCGCCATGGATCACGCTCCAGTTCCGATCTCGCAGCCGGCAGAGCAGCCGCGCAGCCTTCGCCAAAGCCATGGCTGTAGCGTGTTCGGACCTGCCAGCCAAGGATCCGCCGGTACCAGCAGATGGCAAGCCTCGCGGCACCGGGCACGCTGCCAGGCGAGTTCGCTGACGTCCACCAGAATGAGCCGAGCGCCGGACGCGGCCGACGCCGAACCGATCGCAACGTCACTGGCGGCGAACATCGCCACGTCCGCCAGCGTCGATACGTATAGCGTCATCGTCGAGGGCGCGTCGAGGCGAGCCGGCGCCGACGTCACGAACGCTTCGTACCGGCGGCTTTGTCCGCCGATGGTGACGACGATGCTGGCGTGACTTCGATCGTCGGACATGATTCCTCCAGCTTGCTCGTCGAGTCGGGCCACTCTCCGGCCGGGCCGTCGATAGTTGCCTCCGAGAGCGCGGCGCAGGCGCTGTCAAGACCGAAGCCCGGCGACGCCGGGGCCGACCGGCGCGAGGCGTCTTGACGGCGCCGAGACGGGCCGCAGAATGAAGCGCGATGGCCCGGTGCAGCGACCTCCTCCAGTACGAACGCCGATTTACACGCGATCCTTACTGCCGTGCAGCCCGCTCGTCTCGTACCGATCGCGCTCCGGGTCGTACTGACCCACCCTGATCAGCGACTCGACGACGCGAGCCCCTGGACGGCGTACGAGGTGCAGCACGAGATCGATTGCGTCGGCAATCTGGTACCGCACGGCCTGATACGGCAGCTCGACGCCGCTCTGGACGACGCACGACGCCAGGCGCGCCAACGCCTGCTCCGCCGAGTTCGCATGGATCGTGGACAGTGACCCGGCGTGGCCGGTGTTCAGCGCCTGCAACAAGTCAAACGCCTCGCCGCCCCGGACCTCGCCGACGATGATTCGATCAGGGCGATGTCGCAGTGTCGCGCGGAGCAGCTCGCGGATGGTGACCGCCGGCAGGCCAACCTGCTCGCGACGCGCCTCGAACCGCACCAGGTTCGGGCGATCGATCTGCAGCTCCGCTGTGTCCTCGATGAGCACGACCCGGTCGTCCACCGGGAGGAACGCCGCGAGTGCATTCAGAAGCGTCGTCTTCCCGGTGCTCGTCCCGCCGCTGATCAGAATGTTCTCGTTCCGCTCGATCGCCTGGCGGATCGACGCGAGCACTTCGGGCGTCATCGTGCCAATCCTCACGAGTTCGTCGGCTGTGAAGAACCTCGTCTGGAACTTGCGAATGGTGAGCGTGGTCCCGCCGAGACTGCACGGCGGCAGAACCGCCGCCACGCGCGAACCATCGGGCAGGCGCGAGTCGAGGATCGGCTTCTCCTCCGACACCTCGTCGCCCAGCGCCCGAGCGATGTTCTTGACGGCGACGCGCAGGTTGCGCTCGTCGAGCCGGATGTCGTCCGCCTCACGGACGACGCCCTCGCGCTCGACGAAGACGCGCCTCGAGCCGTTGACCATGATCTCGCTGACGCCCGGGTCCTCGATGAGATGCGCAATCGGTCGGAGGAACGGGAGGATGATGTCGAAGCTCATCAGAGCACCCCTCGCGCGGCGTGGTCGAAGTAGCTGGTCTGAACATCGAGGTAGTGCGGCTTGAGGTAGCAGTACGTCGGTGGCAGCGGATTGAGGCCGTCGTACGGCAGGACGATGGCCTGGGCGTTCTGCAGCTCGGCGAAGACTTTGGGCTGGAACACGTACTCGTATCGCAGGCTGTACGTCTTCGAGGCGCTGACGGTGGTCTTGTGTGCCGCCGGGCGCCCGGTCAACATGCTGACGCGCGCGTCCTGCCCGGCCTCGGTGATCGTGTAGCCCGGCTTGAGGCGCTCGACCTTGCCGCACAGCTCCGCGGCCATCTGCGCGCTGAAGTCGTCGGACAGCGTCAGGAAGATCTTCGTCCGCAGGCCCTGGAGGAGCGTCCGCCACGACTCGCCCGAGAGCGTTGATCGGAGTGAGCTGATGCTCTGCGTCGCGACCATGGGGATGCATCGCGCTTGGCGCGCGAGCGAGAAGAACTTCTCGTCGCCGGATGGCTCGTTCTCGCCCGTCGTCGCGAACGCCTGGTACTCATCGCACACGAACAACACGGGACGCCGACTTCGCGCTTCGTCCGCCTCCATCCGGTGCACACGGCTGAGCACGGCGCGTTGAAAGTCCTGCTTCAACATCGTGCCGAGCGCGCGTGCCAGACCGGGATTCATCGCGATCGGGAAATTGAGCGCGACGACCTTGCCCTGCTCGATCAGGTCAGCAAGCGGCGGGAGGGGCGTGCCGTGGATGCCGTTTGGGTTGCGGGCGGGATCGTACGTCTCCTTCGGCGGGCAGAACGTGTGCTTCACTCTTGGGTTGTCGTCGAACAGCGACAAGAACACGCTGATGCCTTCAACGATGGACGTGCGCAGCTTCGGCTCGATGCGCATCCAGTCGTCCTCGAACCAGCGTTTCACCGCCTCGAATTGTGCTTCGCGCTCGGCCCATCGCGGAGTTGCCGCGACGCGTTCGACCTGCCACGGAATGCCCGCCGACCGCAAGGCGTCCTCGACGTCGCCCGACCAGTCCGTCGAGGTGGTCGCCCCATCGTCGCTGTCGTGCCACGTCCACCCGCTCATGGCGCCTGTGAACAGGTGCTCACGCTTGTCCACGACGATGCGCCGGTTGTTCGCGTTGAAGCGACGCTCGCCGTCCGCAATGCGGGCCCTCAGCTTGTCCGCGTTGATGACGTGCTCGTAGACCTGGAGCAGCGTCACGTACTCATCAAGCGTCTGGTGCAGCAGAATCACGAACTTGACGAGGTTGGTGCTCGCCTGCTGCCAGAACGGCTCCTTCCCTCGACCGAAGAGATTCGTCATGAGCGTGGCGATGCCGTAGGCCAGTGCGTACGCGTCCAGCTCGTTGTGCAGCGGGTTGTACCGGTACGGCGAGTCGAGGCTGACCTCGACGTAGTCGTCGGCCCGGCCGTGACGCGCCAGGATGTCGCGGACCTGCCGACAGAAATCGCCCTTCACTTCCAGGACGAGGCCGGCCGCTTTGCGCACCGGATCGCTCGCCTTGCACGCAAGGAGTTGCTCGACGTACGGATACATGCACGCCGACGTCTTGCCCGAGCCAATGGCGCCTACGATGAGCATCCCGGTGTAGAGACCGCGTTCCGGGATGATCAGCCAGGAGGGCCCGCTCGCACGCCCAGGCGCGGTGCGGTGATGCTGCTCACCGAGCACCAGGAAGGGCGCACGGCGGGTGGCGAGCGCCGGATACGACGGGAGCGGAAGGTACGTCGGATTGCCGTCTCGACGCGCGGCAAAGATGTAGACGAGCGACAGTGCGATGCTGGCCAGGAAGAAGGGCGTCGTGAACCACAGCGTTGCGTACGTGTAGAGAAATCCGGCGTAGACGAGAGGTCGCTCGAGCTGGACCAGGCCAAGGATCGGGTTGTCGCTCGGGAACGGATAAACGTGGAGCCCGAGGCCGCCAGCGATGGCGCTCAGAGCCAGGCTCAGCATCACGCGAAGTTCGACGAGCATTCGCACGGTCGTCGCCTCAGTCCTTCGCCTCTTTTGCGGCGCCCCTCAGATCGTGATGCGAGCGCGGCGCCGCGCCAACGGCGACGTCGCGCGAGTGCTGGGCTTGCCACTCGAGGAAGTCACGGTCTTTCTTGATCGTCGTCTCGATCAGTTGATTCAGGACGTAGTCCGGCGTGTCCCCGATGAAGCGCGCATACAGCACGAGCGTGTCGCGATTCGGTTCCTGCAGGCGGCAGATGTGGCGCAGCGTGCGGACGCGATTGGCTCGCGCCTTAATCAGTGGCATGGGTCACCTCCTCTGGCGCGGCATGGGCGCCTGCGTGCACGCCCGTGGCCACCGACCAGGCGCGGACCGTGATCGGTGCGCGGCTCGAGTGAGGCGCCCGGGACGCCCGCGGGCGAAGGGGGAGCGACCCCGCAAGGCGAGCGCGCTGGGCGCAGCCCGGGCGCGACAGCCAGTCGGAGAGCGGGGTCGCTCCCCCTTCGCCCGCCGCCTGTGAACCAGCCCCCGCCGCGCCCGCCGCCGCTGGGGCCGACCTGGACTGGTCGGCCTCTGGAACAGGAAGCAGGGCCAGCGCCGGGGCCGACGCGAGGGCCACCGCCGGGGCCACCGTGACGTGGACGCGCTGGCCCCTCATGCGACCCCCGGGAGCGATCCGAATTGGCTGTAGTCGAATCGCAGTGTCTCGACTACCAGACGACCGACGCTGCGACGCGGCGCGTGCGACGCGCGGTCCGGACCCGCGAGGACCGTGTCACCCCGCTGCAGCCAGTCACGGTAGACCGCGTCGAACGCGGGGCCGCGGAACTTCTCCCGAAGCGCACGGAAGCGGTTGATGTCGGTGACGGACAGCCGGGCGAGTTCGCCGGCATCGACCGCCTTGCGCGTGGTGACGTACCACCGGAGGTCATCCGATCGGAGGACGAGGCCGACGGTGGGCTTCGCGAGAAACCGCTCGAACGCGGCCTCACACGTGGTGAGCGCCGGCAGGCCTGGCGGGCCGATGACCAGGACCGTCCACGCGGCCAGGTGACCGAACAGACCGGCATGGTCCTGCAGGAATGCGTCAAAACCACCGCCGACGTGCTCGGCCGCCGAGTAGACGAACTGCGCGATCGGGGGGTCGCCGACGACCGCGACGGGCAGCTTGTGAGGGAAGAAGCGGACGGTCGGTCCGCCTTCGGGCCGTGAGCTGGCGTACGCCCGCTGAGGCAGGTCGGGCCGCGGCACGTCGAACCGGTCGGCAAAGAGATCCAGCTTGTCGGCCTCGGTCGCGAGCCATTCCACGTCGCTGTGTGCCAGGACGAAGTCGAGAAGCATGACCTTCCGGGCAATCGCCGCGGCGCTCGCCTCACGCCGGTTCCGGTTGTCCTCCTGCCCGAGCGCGCGATACACCGTCCGCGAACACACGTGATACACGTGGCCTCGGTCCGCGCGCACGGTGAAGCGCTCCGCGAGTCGCCGATCCACCAGTGAGTCCAGAAAGTCGCGCACGTTCTTGCCGTAGCGAACGCCGGCGTAGGCGGCGTACTGGCGCCGGAGGCAGTACCCGCTATGCAGGGCCGCCATCGCCAGAAACCGCGCCTGGCGAGGGCTGAAACCGAAGGGCTCGAGCGCCCCTGCGCGGTCGTCGAGCGTCATCATCAGAGGCGCTCCAGGTGATGAGGATCGAACGGCGTGCCGCCGCGCCGGGTCCCCTGGCCATGGCCCCGGCCGGCACCAGCCGCGCGGTAGAGCGCGAAGCCGGCCGCAACCTTCCCGGCGAGCTGGCTCCGGGAATAGTGCTCCGTCACCAGCTCGACGTCGCGATGTTCGATGCGGCCATCGGGCGTCTCGTACTCGATCCGCAGGTCCGGCAGTTCCAGGTGGCCGTCAATGACGCGCAGTTTGGCCGCGTCGGCGAAGGCCTCGACGTCCTCGTGATGGTCGCGACCCTCGGGTCGGTCTGGGCGATTGAGGAACGTCTGGTAGTCGCGCTTCAGTTCGTAGTCGAGCACCACCCGCGTCACCTGTCCGCCGTCGGCCTCGATCTCGTCCGACGCGGCCCGATACAGTCGATATAGCTGCGCGTCGTGCGCGATTTCCCGTGGCTTGACCAGGCCTGCGTGGAACGCCTGCGCCGGTCGGTCGGACGGTGTCCGGTGGGCTTCGAGCACCCGCTTGCCTTCGTGGGTGAGCACCACGACCGCAATCGGCTCGCGATTGACTTCGACGGTGCGGAGGTCCACGAGGCCCTGCTCAGCGAGCGACCGCAGGTCGCCGCTCCAGGCGTCACGCGACGACCGGACGGGCTGAAGGTCGTCTGCACGAACCACGCGAAATGTGCCGACGGTGGCGAGCGCTCGCGCCTCAGACTCTCTGAGGCGGTACTCGCGATCCTTCACGCGGACGGGCTGTCGGTCCTGGCCGCGCGGCAGCGACAGGCGGTCCATGCGGACGCCAAGCGACCGCTCACCGGCGCGACCGGCCGTTCGGTCTGGCGCAGCGTCACGGCCATCGCTGCGGGCGTCGGAGCGGCCGTCGCGGGACACGGCTATTCATCCTTGGCGATGCGCTCGGAGAGGTCGCGCGCGATGGTGTCCTGCGTCTGCAGAAGCTTCTCGACATGGGCCAGCTTGCGGCCAGTGTCTTTCAGAAAGAGAGCCCGAGCGGCCAGATAGAAGCAGGCGAAGAGATTCAGGTAGACCAGGACGACGGCGCCGACGATGGTCCAGAGGTACTGGCCAAAGATCAGCCGCCTGTACGTCGCCAGGAACTCGAGCTGGCCCATGACGACGAAGAGCACCAGCATGAGGACCATCGCGGCGAGGAACGCGCTGTTGGCGATCATTGAAAGGCCTGATCGACACGGAAGTACGTGATGGTGAGGCCGAGGGGATTCACCGGAATCAGGGCGTTGGGAATCTGGTCGCGCAGGACGAACGTCAGCTGCGCGACGAAGGTCTCGCGCTTCTTCTCCTGCCGGCCGCCCGGCGCGTAATAGACATTCTCGAAGTCCACGGTCGCCCGATACGGGGCGGCCTTGAGCTCGTCCAGCGTGACGTTCTTGACCTGGACATCGACCTCATCGCCATTCCCGGCCAGGAAGCCTTCAATGGGCTGCGAGCGCTGGTTCTGGGCAATCGTGGCGTCGGCCAGGGCGCTGTCCAGGAAGTACAGGGACTCGCCGTACCGCTCCTGGACGGTCGCCCGCATGCGGGCGAAGTGCATGGCAACGAACTGCGTCAGGAAGTACTTCAGCTCGGGTGCTTGACCCTGCGGGCGGTACGTCAGTGTGTCGTACTGGACCGCCTGCGCCCGGCCGACGTCGTCAATCCGGATGACCAGCGGCTTGAGGTGCTCGTACTTGCTGACGGTCCGGAAGTTCAGCACGAGCAGGCCGACGGCGACCAGCGACACGCACAGCAGGGCGATCTTCAGGTATGTGTTCATCACGAGCGCCGACCCGAACAGCTCGACGTACTGCCGGCGTGCGTTTTCGATCGGCGCCGGCTCGTAGGGTGGCTCGTGCGGAGGCACGTGGGCATCCATCGCTCTCCCCCTCCTCACCACCATCCGAGCCAGTAGTGCCCGGCCACGATGCCGGCGAACACCAGGGTCCAGACGGCAATGACCGCGTAGAACGCAATGCCGAAGCGAAGCCTCATGCGGTGAACACGGGTCCTTGACCGAAGAAGCGGCATGGTTCGAACTCCTACCAAAGGCGCGCCGGCGTAACGGCTTCGCCCGCCCGGCCCGAGAAAATCGAACTGGTCAGGGACGGAACGAGCAGCACGCCGACGGTGAATGTCATCAGTATCATCACGGCGTGGACGCCGTACAAGAGCTGTTCCTCGAGGCGCAGACCGGGCGGCAGGGTCTGCAGGTAGCGGCTGAGGAACCGCTCGAAGACGAAGATGAAGGCGTTGGCGATCACCAGCGTGAAGGAATACTGGATGAACGACTTCAGCCATCCCCAGAACAGCCATTCGAGCGTCGGCACGATGAAGAAGGGCACGAAGAGGGGCCCAACGAGCGCGCAGACGGCGGTCGCGATCATCGCGAAAGACACCACGAACAGGAGCGCGAACTGAGCCAGTGCGATCACGATCAAGAGCGTCCAGTAGAGAAGATTCGCCAGGATTGACCAGGCGTCCGGCTGCTCGAGGGCATTCCAGAGGCTGTTCAGACTCTCCTGCGCGTTCTGGATCGATTGCGCGCTAATCAGCCGAGCCAGGTACATCGACTGGTCCGTGATCAGCGACGAAAATGAGCTGCCGATGCCCGGAATCGGGGACGCGTAATAGGCAATCATCGCGTAGCCGAATGAGATGAACAACAGGAGCTTCGCGAACGAGTACATGTGCTCGCCGGACTCGCGCCACGCCAGCATCATGCGGATGCCCTGCCAGGACAGCAGGATCGCGGCGAATGCCAGGAACATGCGGTTGCCGATGCCCAGGAACGCCGGTTCCTGCGTCGTAAGCAGGGACGCAATGGCTTGCTGCACCGTGCCAATCGGGTCATAGCCGGTGACCGGAGGCATGTCTGCTGCTCTCCTTCGTGGCCCTACTGGATCCGCCAGCCGTCGATGTTGGCTGCGGTGTTCCGGAAGAGGTCCGCACCGTACGCCTGGCCGTACCGCCACTGGTAGATCGTGGCGTTCATGAGTTGCGCCTCGGCGTCCCGTTGCCGCTGGTTGGCCACGATCATCTGCTCGAGCGTGCTCATGAGGGCCTTGCTCACGTGATCCTGCATGCGCAAACCGAGCACGGTCGCAGCGTTGATCTTGTTCAGGAGCGCTGTCTGCGTGTGGTAGTCGTCGTTCGTCGAGACGGCGTCCTTCTCCATGTCCTTCGCCACCTGCTCATCTACGGGACCTTCTGTCCGCATGGCGCCCATCTGATCGACGGCCAACTCCGAGACGCTGTCGGCCATCTCGATGGCCGCATAGGCATCCGTCAGCCGGCGTTGCAGGGTCGCCGGCATGCGGCCAACGATGTCGGTTGGCACGTCGAGGGGCTCCACGACCTGGCGATAGGCTGAGCCGGTCGGATCGCCCGTGTTCAGGGCGCCGAGGATTCGCTGTGCGTACAGCAGGCCTGACTCGAGGTCGTGGAACGTCCAGTCGACGGAATGCCCGTGATAGCGCGTGGCCATGTCCACCGGCAGGCGCTTGGCCTGCTGCAGCAGAAACCGGAACTGCTCGACGAACTGGATGAGCTGCAGCAGTGCCTCGTACCAGTTCGCGTCGTCGTACACGAGGAAGTCGTACGCCTGAGCCCGCGCCGGGCGGGGAACCGAGACGACGAGCAGAAGGGCCGCGACGACGGCGGCGACGGGACGAAGAATGCGACGCATCATCGGACACCTCCGGAAACCGGCTCGTAGATCGGCAAGTCGAGGTCATTCGTCAGATAGACCTTGATCCGGTAGCCCTCGTGAATCGTGATGGTCGGCAGCACGTTGAGGTACCGGTCCAGAACACGCCCGGTCGAACTCGCCAGGCTCGAGCCGGCGGCCTGCCGATAGGAGTCACCGAACGTGTAGGAGTCGAATCCGGACCGCGCTCCATACTGCGCGAGGCCCGAAATCGCACCAATGGCGAGCGAGGCGCCGAAGACCTGCCAGTAGTGTCGGTTCACGCTGTCCTTCAGTCCGGTGTCGCCGATCTGGTTCAACCCTTTGAAACGATCGAGGCTGTACGTCCGCCCATCGGGCATCACGAGCCGATGGAAGCTCACGGCCAAACGCGAGTCGCCCCACGTTTGCACGGGCGACGATGCGCCGAGGACGCGGGCGCCGGCCGGAATGACGACCGACTGCCTATCGTGGGAATAGACCGGCGTCGTGACAAGGCAGGTCACCGGGCCGGCAAACGTGCCGTCCAGCCGGTTCAGGAGCACGGTCTCGATGATGGTGCCCTCCAGCAGGCGCGTGTCATGCGCGCCGGCTGGGATCGGGCCGGTCTCGCGTGGCGACGATGCTACGCTCGCTTCGCCCGTCGTGTTGATCGCGTGGACTGGTGAAGCTGCCGCGGCCGACGCTGTCGGCTCGGTCGCCGGAGGCGCGATTGGAGCCGGCAGACGTTGCGGGGCGGGCGCCGCGCCTCCGGCTGGCTGCTGCGGGCGCGCCGCCATCTGCAGCACCTGTTGAAGCAGCGCCAGGTCGGCCGGTGCGCCCGACGGCTGCGCACTTGCCGGCCCTGGGACCACCGCGGGACCGGCAAACGACTGCCGGGCATCGGGGCGTCGGCTGAGGACGAGATTGTCGGCGAAGAGGCTCTGATACTCGCGGCGCCGCTGCTCGTCGGTCAGTGGGTCGGCCGCCGGCGCACCGGTTGTCGCGCCGGCACGCGCCTTGGGCGTGGTCTGCGCCTGATTGCGCGCGACCTGCTGCTGCTGTCGCTCGGCCTCGGCGGCCAGTGCCTGCTCGTAACTGCGTACGCGTTCGGGTGAAACCAGGTTCGGTTCCGCAGGCCGCGCGCTCGAAATCGACCGCGGCGTTGGCTGCGACTGGCCGGTGAGGAAGATGATGGCGAGGATCACGACTGCAATCGCGACCATGACCCACATCTGCACGTGTCGCGGCAGGACGCCACGCGGCGGCACACGTCGGTCCCGGATGGCGCTGGTCGGTTCGGAGGCGTCCGGCTGATTCGCTCGCTCCTCTGAGTCGCGGCGCATGTCGTCCCCCGTCACTGGCCGATCTCGAACGTGAGCTTGTCTTTGCCGATCGCCATGTATCCCCGGTCCAGCACTTTCGGCACGATATAGAGGCCCTGCTCGACCTGGAAATTCACGAGGTTCGGAGACGTCCCTCGCCCGTCGCTCACGACCTCGTACAGCGCCGGCAGTTCCGATGCCTCAGCGCGGATATAGGTGAAGCGACCGTCTGTGAAGATGGCGGAGACGTTGAACGGACGCTGATGCGCCTTGAACCGATACGGAAACTGGAGCTTCGTGGGAAACGACGCGCGAAATTCGTCGACCTGCTGTTCGATTATCTTCGCCGCCTCCGATCGGGCGCCCTCGAGCTGCTTCCTCGCGTCCTCCGCGTCATGCCTGGCGTCGTCGATCTCGCGCTGCAAGTCCTCGACCTGGCGCGCGGTGTAGAACTTCTGCGCGCCCGACGCGGCGGCGGTCGCGGCGTCCAACTGCACGAACACCTTCAGATCGGGCTCCGCCGTCCCTTCGGTCAGCACGAACGAGTAGACCCGACCGCTCGCCGTCACCAGGTTGAGATTCGTGACGGCGCCGGCCTTGGCCGGCTTCACATACGCCAGATTCTGAGCGCCTGAGACGGCCCAGAACTCCTTGTCCCCACAGACGAAGTCGAGGATCTGCTCTTGTTCGGGCAGGATGATCATCGTCGTAAACCGAAGCTTCGCGCGCAGCGGCACGACGGACTCCGGCGAGTAGGTCACTTGGCGTGCGCCTTGGGCGCGGACTGGCGGCGACGACAAGGCGAGGGACAGCAGGACGGCAAGCACGGTCAGCGAACGTCTCATCGCAGGTTCTCCTTCGCGGCGAGTGCCGCTGATGGCCGGTTGGCAGCCCCCGCTCCAGCCACGGCGGCGGCGCCGCCGTCTGTCGGACCAGGTGTGTAGATCCATGCCGACTCCGGGTCGACATGGAGGTTGATGACCTTCGTCACGTCCGGACGCTTGAGCAGGGCCTGCTGGCGTGGGATCAACGCCGCAATCAGCGCGCTCTCGGTCTGGTTCAAGTGGAACAACTGGCGCGCGCGCTCCAGATCCATGCCCGGGTTGGCAAGAAAGAACTGGCTCGGACAGCTCTCGATGACGGTGCGCAGCAGATCGGATGCCGCGAAGTCTTCGCTGCTCTGCGTCGCCAGCAACATGGCCGCATTCCGCTTGCGCCAGGTTTTCAGCGCCTCGGTGATGTACGCCTTGATCGTGCCGTCCTGTGCGAAGCGCCACGCCTCGTCCAGCACGAACAGTTTGAGGCGCGCCACGTCGCCATCGCTGATCGACGCATTGGCACGGTGCAAAACGTAGAACAGGAGCGGTTCGAGCAGCAGCGGGTACTTCTCGAGCCCCTCGAAGTCGAAGCACTGGAGCCGTTGAAACGTCAGGGTGTCCTCGACGTTGTCGAAGAGCGCTTCATACGGTCCGCCCTGCACCCACCGGTGAAGGTGGGTCGACAGGGTTCGGGGCAACAGATTCGCCAGGGTGAACAGCCGACGCTGCAAAGGGTCGAGTGCGTAGATGTTCTCGACCGCCTCGTGCAGATCGCGGTCATCCTGCGCGGTGACCCGGTACTGCGCGCCCGATTGCAGAAGGACGCGGACGAACGACACCAGGAAGTGGCGATGCTCCGCGGTCGGCTCCAGGCAGAACGGGTTGATCGTGAACGCTCGATGCGCGAGCCCCATCCGCCAGACGCTGCCGCCGAGCAGACGCGTCAGGCGCTCGTAGCTGCCGCCGAGATCGAAGATGACCGTCACGGGGTCGTACTTCTGCGCGTGCGTGACGATGAAGTTGAGCAGGAAGGATTTGCCGCTGCCAGTGGCGCCAAGGACGAGCGCGTGGCCCACGTCGCCGTGATGGAGGTTCCAGAAGTACGGCGTCTGATGTTCGGTTTCGAACACAGCCAGACAGGGCCGGTTCCCCAGGTGGGGACTGGAGCGTTGGCCTGTGTGGAGCGAGAACAGAAAGCTCAGATCGGCACAGTTCGTGTTGAGCAGAGGGAGCCGACGAAGATTGTGCGCGGCATTGCCGGGCACGACCGCGAGCCATGCGTTCAAGAGGTTGTAACTCTCCTCGTAGAGTGCTCCGTCGTGCCCGGCAAAGACTTTGATGCAGTCGGCGACGCTCCGATCGAGCCGGCGGCGGTCGCGGTCGTAGACGACGACCGACAGCGAGCAGCGGCCGAAGAAGCGCCCGTGTACTTCCATTTCCGTCAGGCTCTGCCCGAGCTCGGTGACCGTCGCGCTCGCCGAGTCATCGACCAGCATCTCCTCGGGCCGCGTTTGCGGACTGACGTAGTTGATCAGCGAGACTCGCTTGTTGAAGAAGTGGCGCTGCCGGGTCCGAACGTCGCGGCGCATGGCCGCGTTTGAGATGCGCTGCCACTCGAGGCACGCGACAAGCGTGCTTGGGACGCGATACAGCTCCTCGAGCATGTGCGCGAACGTCCGTGCCGGCGGCTCCTTCATCGTCAGGACCTTGACGGCGTAGTCGTCGATCTCGAGATGGTCGCGATGGCAGTCGATGCCCGAGTCGGCCAGGTACACGTCGAGATGCGTGTCGTGCTTCAACGTGGCTGACGAGACCTTGTGCGGCGCGTAGTTCACGAGCTGGCGCAGCATTCGGAATGCCTCTCTCTTGGAGAGGAGCGTCGGCCGCACTTCGTCGGCAAACTGCGTCACGAAGGCGTCCGCCTTCTGGTGGAGGAAGGCGAGCGCGCGTGCGAGTTCGGCGTCGAGGGTCGCCGCCGCCTGCCCGGCCGAGAGGCTCCGGCGGGCGGTGAGCAGCGGCGTCCTCAGCGTGCCGACAACCGAACGGCGGGGAGCCGGCCGGGCCGTCCAGCCCTCGTGCAGCACGACCATGAACAATTCGAGTTCGAACAGGGTGTCGCGTCTCGCGTCGAAGTGCGCGACGCGGTCCGCGAGTGCTCTGTCGACGACCGGGTGGGAGTGGTGCTCGGCCGGGATCGGCGCTGCGGACCGCTTGACCAGGTACTGATAGACGCGGAACGACTCGTCGAGCTGCCGCAGGGCACGCTCGAAGCGGTGCGCGATCGTCCGGCGTTCAAGATGGTCGAGACACTCGTAGTCGGCGCCCTCAAGGTGGTAGACCACGCCGAGCGCGCCGGCCTTCGTCAAGAATGCGTGCTCGTCGACGAAGCCCCACAGCGCGAGCAGGCCGCTGACGGTGCCGGCCTCGCGATAGTCCTTGAGGATGCGCGCGGTCCTCACCATGTCCGGTCTCCTGCTCCATGCCGTCTCCCCGCGTCGTACCGCGGGCGACTCGCGCCCGAGCGAAAGAGGATCTGCAGCATCTGCGGGTCGTACTTCGTGCTCCACGCCGCGAATCCGTAGAGCACGGCGAACAGCAGGCATCCCGCCAGGAAGCTGTAGAACAAGTTGAAGGTGGCTGCCCCGACGAGCAGCGCCATGAAGAACAGCCGGCGGTCGACGCCGCACACCGTGAGAGGACGGTGCAGCGATCGGTAGACCGGGCGATGTTCGGGGAGGTTCTGGTCGTGCATGGCTCGATGTGGATCGATCAGAACAGCCAGGTCAGGAACTGCACGGCAAAGAGCGCAAGGCCGCCGCCGAAGACGATCCCGCTGATCTGTCGCTTCGCACCGCCTTCACCGAACATGAACATCAGGCCGCCAATCACGATCGCCACGAGCGCCAGCGATCGGGCCAACGGACCAGTGAACGTCGCTTCCAGGTTCGACGCGGCGCGTTCCCACGGCGACTGCGCCAGGCCGATCGCCGGGAACGCGAGCAGAATCACCAGCGTCGTCCACAGCCTGACGACATGACGACGGACACACCGCGACGAAGGAACGACCCGACAGCGGAGCGACATGAGAACCTCCAGCAGGTGTAGGAATCTCGTCAAGCACTCGGGCAGAAGCTCGCCGGTTTGACACCGGTTTCGATCACGTACCCGCATAGGGACTGAACGCCAGTTTGAGCAGAAACCTTACCGGCGGTCTCCGCACTTGTGCGCGCGCGTCACGCCGCCATCACGTAGCACGCGTGCGCGAGGTTCAGAGATTGCGCGTGGCGAGGATTTCGCGCGCAGGTGATCGATCGCCCGTGCAACTGATCCGCCGTGGCGCGTCGAGGAAGGCGACGGAGAAACCCAGTTGCCGATAGAGGCGCTCGATGCGGGCGGTCGCCTGATTGACGAGAACGCTGGGTCCAGGGTGGGCCGCCAACCATGCCGCAGCACGTTCCTGATCGGCCCAGCGGAATCGGTCTGGGGCGTACTGCGTGAACTCGACGTCGTACGGCGGATCCGCGTAGACGAAATCGTCAGGTTGGACGGCGATGGTCTCGAAGTCTCCGCTGCTGAAGGTCCACGTCGCGAAGACGAGCAGGTACCGGGCGAAGTCCCGCTCGTACCGGATCGCGGCGTACCGGCCGAACGGCACGTTGAAGCGGCCGTCGCGATTGAACCGGCACAGACCGTTGTAGCCGGTTCGATTCAGGTAGTAGAAGAGCGTTGCGGCCTCATGGCTGGAGGCCTCACCTTCCGCCGCGAGCGCGTTGAAGCGGTCGCGGTGTCGATAGTAGAGGTCTTCGTTGTTCTCAAGCCGTATCCCGACGGCGAGGCCTCGCTGCAGCCAGCGATAGAAATTGATGAGGTGCGGATTCGAGTCATTCAGAAGTGCGCGCTCGGGTCTGACTCCGAGCGCCATCCCGAGGCCGCCGCAGAACGGCTCGACGTAGCGCCGGTCGCGGTGCGGCGCCCACACCGCCCGGATGTGCGGGACCTGCCACCGTTTGCCTCCTGCCCACTTCAGCGGGGGATTCAGGAAGGTTCGCGGAGGTCGGGCGTGCGCGGCCGACGCCATCGGCTCGTCGCGGCGATGCCAGGACACCGCGCCTTGCGTTTCAGGCGCTCGCGGCGAGTTCCGCCTCGTGCTCGCTATAGGCGTTGAGGATCGCCTCACGCAGTTGATCCTGTGACGCGGCGTCTCCAGTCGAGCGTAAGAGGGCGAAGCTTCGGCGCTCGCCATTCAATGAGTACTTCCTCGTCGGAAACGTCACGGACCGACCGCCCCCGCGTCGTTCCCAGACGGCGAATCCGACCAGCTTCAGGCCCTCAAGGGGACCGTCTACGAAATGGAGTTCGGCGTCGGCCAGCTTACCCGGAGGGTTCCCCCTGTCGTTCGGGCTGAATTTGATCATCATGGCGTTCCTCCTCGCGCTGCTGCGTCAGCCCGGATGGGCGGTAATTCCAAGGTGGGCCAGAGGTCCTCTGTCCAAGGTGAACGCGGTTTTGGCGGCGAACCTTACAGGCCCGACGCTGGGCCCGGGGAATCAGCGAATCAACCCGAGGTCGTTCAGACTCACCCATCGGCCGTCGCCAACGACGATGTGGTCGAGAAACTGGATGCCGAGGAGCTCGCCGGCGCCGACCAGCCGGCGCGTAACGCTGAGGTCGTCCGCGGTCGGCGACGGATCGCCGCTGGGATGATTGTGCGCGACGACGATCGCCGCCGCGTTGGCGAGCAGGGCGACCTTGAAGACGTCGCGCGGATGCACGAGGGTCGCGTCCAGCGTCCCTCGGCTCACTTCGTAGTAGCCGAGCACGCGATGCTTCGTGGACAGACACAGCATCACGAAGACCTCGACGGCCTCCTCCCGGAGCAGACTCACGAGGGCGGATGCGATGTCGGCGGCGCGCTCAACCGAGCGGCTGAGCGGAATGGGATGCCCGGCGGCGTCGGCTGCCGGCGAATATCGGATGGTCAACTCTCGTAGCGTCATCGTCATGTCCTGTCCTCCCGCGCCTGTGCGCCGTGGTTTCTTCGCGACCCAAGAAACCCGGCGGACACGCGCGAGGACACGAGCCGGCCGCCAAACTGCATTCAAGCGATACTGCAGCGGGCGTGACAGGCGAAGCCTGGCGCGGCCGACGAAGCCGCCTGACCGCTGCGCGTGACTGTCAGCCTTCAGTTGGCGGACGGCTGACGATGACCGAAGTGGGAGTTGAGGTCGCGGAAAGCGGGACTACGACGACCGAGGAAGGAGGCATCTCTGGGCCGGCGAGAGAACCGGGGCGCATCGTGCCCGACTCACGATCTGACGCGCCTCCGGCCCATCTCCTCGCAGACTCGACCTGACCGTACCAGACCGAACGAGTCCATAACCAACAGTCGACCCAGCGCGAAGCAGCGTCTCGACGGCTGCAACGATCTCTGTCAGTAGACCGGACGGAATCCCGCCGGACGCGGCGTCCACCGTTGGGAACTCGTGCACGATGAACCGTTCCGAGAATCGCGCTGTCAACCATTCCTGGAACGTCGGTTTCTGACCGGATTCATAAGCGGACCGAAACGGCTAGTACCGGAACTCTGAGGCCCCGGTAGTCTTCGTCCCGAGAAGCGAGATGATGTGAAGAGCGTCCGCCTCCGGGAGCTTGTCGAGCCACGCTCGAATGACACCTTCAGGGATCGGAGCCTTGTTTGGGTTCTTGAACGCACATCGTCCAGGCCGCCCACACGTGAACAGCCGGCCGACCGCCGTCGTCCACTCGCGCAAGTTGCATGGTTCAACGATCGTCAGAGCGGGATTGTCACACGGCCTGCATCGGCGTTGCGAATCGACGCTGCCGCCAGCCCGCGTGTCGTCAGGCACGGGTGGTACGCGTTGAAGGATCCGGGACGCCCCGCTCGCGCGAGGCGCCCCGGCGAGTGATCAGGCGCTCTCGGCCATGGCCGTTTCGTGCTCGCTGTAGGCCGCCAAGACAAGGTCGCGCAGCCGGTCCTGCGAGGCGGTGTCGGCGACGGGCCGCAGTAGCGCGAAGCTTCGCCGCTCGCCGTTCACCGAGTACTGCCGCGCCGGGAACGTCACCGTCCGGCCGCCGTTGCGCCGCTCCCAGATCGCGAAGCCGATGAGCTTCAGCCCGTCCAGCGGGCCGCCCGCGAAGTGCAGTTCGGCGTCCGCCAGCTTGCCCGGAGGGTTGCCCTTGTCGTTCGGCGTGAATTTGATCGTCATGTTCGTCGCTCCTTGTGTCTTCGCCATTGCTGGCCTCCTGTGGTCCCGCGATGTGCGGTTCCTTCACGCCGGGTGAGGAATCCCACTCGCGGGCCGCTCGGAGGCCACGCGCCGAGGACCGACGGCCGAAGCGCACGCCCTACTCGCCGGCGTGACAGCCCGCTCTATGGCTGGCGCGAGCCGCAGGCACTCGGCGATGGTGGTGCGCTGTCCGCTCCGTGGCGGCCGTCGGGACCGGCGCGCTCAGCGAAGACCTGGAGCGATGAACGAGTCAAGGAACGGACGACAAGACCAACGGGCTGGGCGAGCTGTGCGGGACGGTGAGTTTGCAGGACTTTAGTGGACGGCCGGCCTCGCGGTGCGGAGGATCGGAGGGCGTATTCTGTCGGCGGCCGCGGTGACGGCGCCGTTGTGATCGCGTGACCGGCGGATGAGTGAACGCGGGTTCGCGCAGCGCTGCGAGGCGAGGTGCGCTAGCATCGAGGAATGAACCAGCAGCTGACGGATGGCCCGCGGCCGCCGGAATCCGTGGCGGCTCCGCCAGCGCAGCGGGTCAACCGCCTGGTCCCGTTCGTTCATGTCGAGAACGTCGAGCGGTCGATCGCCTTTTACCACCATCTCGGGTTCACGGTCGCGAGCGTCTACAAGTACAAGGGACGGCCGGTCTGGGCGGCGCTACGCAGCGAGGGAGCCGAGCTGATGGTCTCTACAGATGGCGACGCGATCGACTCGTCCAAGCAAGGCGTCCTCTTCTACTTGTACTCGACCACGTTGGCCGCGTTGCGTCAGCACCTGCTCGCTGAAGGCATCGATGCCAGCGAGATCCGCGACGGCACGCCCGGGCCGCGTCAGGAGATGCGGCTCACCGACCCCGACGGGTATGTGCTGATGGTCGCGCAGAGCGAACCTGCGGAATCCACATAATCGGCGTCGCTGGACGGCGCGACGTCGGACTCTTCGCGAAGTACCCCGCACGCGTCCACACAGCCCCAGGGCGCGCCACGTCCGTGAGTTGACCGCCAGTTGAGCGCAGAACAAGGGACTCGCCTGCACAGCCGCGCGGGATTCAGTCTGCCGCCGTCGCCGCTTCGCGACCGAAGCATTCCTCCCACACGTCAGGCGGGACGAGGCGGCGCGCGGCGAACAGGAGCGCCGGCACGACGATCGCGTCATCAAGGTGTCCAATGACCGGAATGAAGTCAGGGATGAGATCGATCGGGCTGGCCAAGTAGGCGAAAGCCGCGAGCAGGAGCCAACGCGCGAGGCACGGCGTGCGGGGATGCGCCAGCATCTGTCGATAGGCGTCCAGGTTCCGAGCCACTTGACCAGCGCGCGCTGCCGACTTGCGGCGAATCGTTTCGCCGGCCCTCCGAGCGGACCCACGGATCAACGACCGGTGCGACATGGACGCGCTTCTGGCGCGGAGAGTGAGACCGCCGGAAGAATCAGCATGTCCCCTTGGCCTTAGCGACCAGCCTGAGCCTGGGCATGTCGTCGATCGCGGTGCGAAGGTCCTCGACGTGCTCCGTTTCGACGGCGATCTGCTGCCGAATGAACGGCTCGAGTTGGCGATCGCCCGCCCCGCGCGGCAGAAACTCCTTGTAGGCATCGAGTGCCTGCTGTTCCACGTCGAGCGCTTCGGCCAGCGCTTCAGAGGCGCGCATCGGCTCGCCGGCCAGTGACAGCTCAATCTTGAGCGTCGGCACGCAGCCGAGCGCGTGAATCCGCCGCGCAATCGCATCCGCGTGCTCGAGCGTCTCCTTGATGGCCTCCTCGAAGAAGCGTTCTGCCCGCCGACGGTGTCGGCCGCGCAGCCGAAAGCGCATCTGGAAATAGCGGAGGCACGCTTCGGCCTCCTCCGCCATGAGGCGGTTGAGTTCCTCGATGATCTCGCCGCGATCGCCCGCCACGCGTGAGGCTCCCGTCACATGGCCTCCGCCAGCTCGTCGACGAGACACTGTCCCTGACACAGGTCGCACGTCCGGCGCGCCGGACACTGGGCGTGAAACCGCCGAAACCTCGACAGCAAGGCCTCGCCGTCCCGCCCGCGAGCCGCCAGGAAGCGGAGGAACTGCGCCAACTGCCGTCCCGTGGTGTGGCTAACCAGATGTTCCATCTTGCAGGCGTCGATCTCGGCCTGCGGTTCCGGCACCGCCAGCACCCGTACGAAGAACGTCTTCAGGACGGATCGCTTCGCCAACACGGTTTGCACGACCTTGAGCCCGTCCGGCGACAGCTTGACCAGATGGCGATCGTCCGTGTCGACCCAGCCGCGTTTCTTCAGCGCACGCAGGTTGATCGAGACGCTTCCGCGCGTAATGTGCAGGTGGCGCGCGATATCCGAAACCCGCGCCCACCCCCCGTACTCCGCGCCGACCTCGTGGATGGCGAAGAGATGATGCGTGGCGCTGTGTGTCAGCTCGTTGGCTTCAAAGGCCTTCCAAGTGTCCATGGTGATTTATATACAGGACAAGTGATTGACATGTCAATCACTCCTGCGCTAACGTGGCCGACGTGCTCGATCGTGGCGAAGGAGCACCGAACTAAACGGCCCGCCCGGTGCGTGAACACCGGCGGGCCCGGTCGAACGCAGGTCTGGACCGACCCTGATCACGCGCTCGTGCGCCTGACGCGCTCAACGCCTCCAGTCTACGGGGCGCCGCGCGCCGGCGCAACGCGCCTGGAGGCTGCCGATGTTTTTCCGTGGATGGCGGTCGCACGCTGGTGCGGCGCTGGTGCTCGTCATGATGTTCACTTCCCCGACCCTCGCTCAGGAGCACGACCACCTGGGCGTGCTCGTCATCGCCCACGGCGCGGACGCCGCCTGGAATGCTCCGGTTCTCGCGTCGGTCGAGGCCGTCCGGCGCGAAATGCCCGCCGCCGTCGGCTTCCTCATGGGCGACGGCCCGACGCCCCAGGCAGCGTACGATGCGCTCGTCCGCCGAGGCGCCTCGCGAATCGTCGTGGTGCCCCTGCTCATCTCGTCGCACAGCGCCCACTACGAACAGATTCGGTTTCTCGCCGGCCTGCGGCCGGACTATCCGCACGCCGAGCACATGGCGCTGGCTCCGATCGCGGGTCCGGTACCCATCGTCGGCGTGACGCCCGCGATGGATGACGATGCGCTCATCGGCGACATCCTGGCCGATCGCGCGCGGGCCCTGAGCGCTAATCCCGCGCGGGAGCGGCTGACGATCGTCGCCCACGGCCCGAACGACGACGGTGAAGCTCGGGTGTGGCTCGCCGCCATGCGGCGATTGGCCGCGCGCGTGCAGGCGACCGCGCCGTTCGCGGCGATCGATACCCGGCTGCTGCGCGACGACGCGCCGAAGCCGGTCAAGGACCTCGCGCTGTCGCAACTGCGTGAGGCCGTCGCCGCGGACGCCACGTCAGGCACCGTCGTCGTGATCCCGCTGCTCCTCTCGCCGGGTCGGGTGGCCGATGAGATTCCGCAGACGTTGAAGGGCCTGGCGTTCGCGTGGGACGGCCGGACCTTGCTGCCCGACGGTCGAATCGCGCAGTGGATTCTCAAGCGTGCGAGCGTCGCCGGCGCCAGTGCCGTGCGCGACGCTCGATCGCCGATCGACGCACCCCGCCAAATCGAGGGCACCGTCACCGACGCCTCCGGCCTGCCCGTCGTCGGCGCGGCGGTCGTGCTCCGCCGATCCTCGTCGGGCGTCCAGCGCGTGACCACGACGGGCCGTGCCGGTCAGTTTGCCTTCCACGATGTCGCTGACGGCCCGTACGACATCGTCGTCAGTCTCGCGGGGTTCGCACCCGTGCAGGAACCGATTGATGCCTCGATCGCCGAAGCCCTGTCGTTCGTGCTCCAGCCTCTGCGATATCAGGAGGCGGTCACCGTCACATCTGACGCGCGCCTCACGCAGTTGCGGGACAGCACCACCCTTCCGGTTACCGTAATCGAGGGTCAGGCCATGCGCGATGCTGGTCACGCGACCGTGGGCGCGGCGCTCGGCGACATCGCCGGCATCGTCACAAGACGGGGATCGGAGGGGACCGATGTCGCGGGCGAGCAGGTGCAGGGACTCGACCCGCGGGAGGTTCTCGTCCTGATGGATGGGCAGCCGATCGCCGGCGCGCGCGGCATCAAGAGCGGGATGATCAACCTCGACGAGCAGCCGGTCCATGCGCTCGATCGGATCGAGGTCGTACGCGGCGCCGCCTCGGCGCTCTACGGGTCGGATGCGATTGGCGGCGTGATCAATCTCATCCCACGCGATCCGCGCCATCCGCTGGAAGCCTCCGGGGCGCTCGCGGGCGGGAGCTTCGGCACGGCCGACGCCAGCGCCGACCTTGGCGGACTCGCGCGCTGGGGCACTTGGTCGATTGGCGGGGGTCGCCACGCAAGAGACGGCTTCGATCTGACGCCCTCCACGCCTGATACCACGGGGACGAAGTTCGGGCGTACCGATTTCAACACCCGAGCAACCGTGGCGCTCTCACCGCAATGGTCGATCACGGGAACCGCCACCAGCGACTGGAACCATCAGACGGGCCAATCGAACGGGGAACTCGGGACACAGGCGAACCTGACCGATGCGAACGCGCAGACCTACGGCGCCCGGGCGCTGTGGCAGGCGGAGCCCGACATGGCGGTGGAGTTCCGCGCGTACCGCAGCCGCTATGCCGAGCGCTCCACCGGCTACTTGCTCGATCCGGCGGAAACGCCAGTCGAGCCTGGAGACCTGTTTGAGGGCCTGTCGAAACTGGATGCCTCGGTGTTTCGCACGCTCGACAGCCGGCAACAACTGCGCGGCGGCGTGGAGTGGATGCGGGACGCGTACCGCGGCCACAACCGCCTGCGCGATGCGGACGGCAATGCCGTCACGATGGCGAGCGGCTGGGCGGAATACTCGGCCAGTCCGCTGTCCCGGGTCACCGTGACCACGGGTGTCCGCGCCGACGCGCATTCGACGTTCGGCTCGGCGGTCTCGCCGAAGGTCGCCGTCGTCGATCGCGTGACGGACTGGCTCACGGGTCGAGTCTCGTTCGGCCGCGGCTTCCGCGCGCCCGACCTCGGGCAGCTCTACTATCGGTTCCTCAACCCCACCAACCTCTATCAGGTCATCGGCAACCCGCACCTGGAACCGGAGCGCTCGACCTCCTGGCAGGGCGGGATCGAGACCGCCTGGGGCGCGCGAGCCCACGCCAGCGTGAACATCTTCAATAATGACGTGCGCCATCTGATTCAGGCGGTCAACCTCGGATTCGTCGCCTCGGCTGCTGACCTCGACGCGCTTGCCGGCAGCTACGACATCGCGCCGGACTTCAACGTGCAGCTCAACCGGTTGCTCTTCTTGTACGAGAACGTCGCACACGCACGGACGCGCGGCGTGGATCTCGCCGGTGACGTACGGCTCAGCCCCGCGTGGCGGCTGTCGGGCAGCTACACGTTCCTCGACGCCGTCGATGTCGAGAGCGGCGCGGCGCTGACGAATCGCAACCGCCACCACGGCACGATGCGTCTGGATTGGACGCCGGCCCGCCTCGGCGTACGGGCCAACCTGCGCGGCGCGTTCTACAGTTCCTGGATCGCCGGTACCACGCGCGGCGTCGCGGGCACCTCATCGATGGTCGCGCCGCGATTTGCGCTTTGGGACCTGAACGTGTCGAAGACGATCCGGCGGCCGCTCGAGCTCTTCGCCGGCATCGACAACCTGACGGACAACCAGGATCCGAACACCGGCAAGCTCTCTGCCACGGGCGCGCCGTCGCCGATCTACCGTCCCGAGATCGGCCGCACGTTCGAGACCGGCGTCCGCTGGAGCTGGAACCGGTGACGACGACCCTCAACATCGGCGTCCTGGTTTTCCGCGAGGGGCTCGAGTGCATTCTCGTCCTCGCGGCGATCACCGCCGGTCTGACGGGCGCACGGGCGCGGTTCCGCCGGGCGATCGTGGCCGGCGGAACCGCGGGTCTCGCCGTCACGGCGCTGACCTGGCTCGCGGCCGTGCGGATCCTGAGCGATCTCTCCGGGAGCCTGCCGGCGCTGGACGTGCAGGCGGCGACCGGGCTCCTCGCCGTCGCCGTGCTGCTCGTCGTCATGAACTGGTTCTTCCACAAGGTCTATTGGACGGGGTGGATCTCCATGCACACCGGCCGAAAGCGCCGCCTGCTCGGCACAGCCGCCGAGACGAGCCAGACGCGTCTCTTCCTGGGATTCGCGCTGCTCGGGTTCACGTCGCTCTATCGCGAGGGGGTCGAGGTCGTGCTGTTTCTCCAGAGCTATCGTCTGCGGCTGGGCGCCGAGGCCATCCGCCCGGGGCTCGCGCTGGGCCTGGCGCTGACGGTCGCCATCAGCGCCGTCGCGTTCCTGGCCGAGCGCAAGCTGCCGTACCGCCGCATGCTCGTCGTCACCGGCGTCCTGCTCGGCGTCGTGCTGCTCGTGATGGTCGGCGAGCAGGTGCAAGAGATGCAACTCGCGCACTGGCTGCCGACCACGTTGATTCCGGCGCTGGCCGGCCGTATCCCGGACTGGGCCGGCCTCTGGTTCTCTCTGTTTCCCACTGTGGAAACGCTCACCGGGCAAGTGCTCGCTGCGGTGCTCGTGCTCGGATCGTACGTGTTGGCGCGCTGGCGGATCGTTGCGCACGTGAACGCAAGGCCGGCGCCGGCCAGATCCAGCCCTTGATTCCAGTCATCGGTGCCCTTCCGACTCCTGCGCCCGGACCAGCGTCCCCTTCCGCAGCGCCCGCTCCTTCAGCATGGCGAAGAACACAGGCACCAGGATCAAGACGGCGATCGTCGAGGTCACCATGCCGCCGACGATGGGCGCCGCAATGGGCTTCATCACGTCCGAGCCGATGCCTGATTCATAGAGAATCGGCACGAGGCTGGCCAGCACCGCGAACACGGTCATGAGCTTCGGCCGCAGCCGCAGCACCGCCCCGTCGATTGTGGCGACGCGCACGTCATCACGCGTGAGCGGAATTCCGGTGGCCAGCCGTTCGGCGAGCGCCTCGTGGAGGTAGACGATCATGACGACCCCGGTCTCGACCGCGATGCCGAACAAGGCGATGTAGCCGACCCACACGGCCACACTGAAGTTGTAGCCGAGCAGAATCTGCAGCAGTAGGCCCCCGGTCATCGCAAATGCCGTCGGAAGCACCAGGGCGAGGACTTCGCCCACCGAGTGGAAGGTCATGTAGAGGAGCACGAAGATGACGAGGAACACCACAGGCAGGATCAGCCGCAGCCGCGCCTTGGCGCGTTGCTCGAACTCGTACTCGCCCGACCACTTGTAGGTGTATCCAGCCGGCAGCTGGAGCTTGTCACGCAGCCGCTGGTCGGCCTGGCGGACAAACCCGCCGTAATCCTTCGTGCTCAGGTCCACGTAGACATAGCCGGTGAGCAGGGCGTCCTCGTCGCGGATCATCGCGGGGCCCTTCGAGAACGACACGTCCGCGACCTCGCCGATGGGAATCTGCGCACCCGTGGGCGTGCCGATCACCACCCGGCGCAACGCCTCAACGTCGTCTCGGAAGTCCCGGCTGTAACGCACGTTAATCGGATAGCGCTCGCGCCCCTCAACATTCTCGGCGATGTTCTGGCCGCCGATGCCCGAGGTCACCGCGCGCTGCACGTCTGCCACTGTCAGGCCGTAGCGCGCCGCCTCGGGCCGATGCACCTCGACGTTGACATAGAAGCCCTCGGCCACCCGCTCGGCGAATATCGACCGGACGTCCGGCAGCGTCGAGAGGATCTGCTGCACGTGCGCGCCGACCTGCTGGATGCCGGCAACGGTCGGCCCCTGGACCTTCAGGCCCACCGGCGTCTTGATACCGGTCAACTCCATGTCCAGCCGGTTCTGGACGGGCATCGTCCAGGTGTTCGTCAAGCCGGGGATCTGGAGCTTGGCGTCCATCTCGGCCACGAGCGTCTCGTAGGTCATTCCCGGCCGCCACTCGTCGCGCGGTTTGAGCATGACGGTCGTGTCGTACATCGACAGCGGGGCGTTGTCCGTCGCACTATCTGAGCGTCCGATGCTGCCGAAGACGCTCGCGACTTCCGGAAACGTCCGAATGATGCGGTCCTGCGCCTGGAGCAGGCCCGACGCCTGGGTGATCGAGATGCCCGGCAGCGCGGTGGGCATGTACAGCGAGGAGCCCTCGAAGAGCGGCGGCATGAACTGACTGCCGATACGTCCCGCCAACGGAATTGTGCCGATCAGGACGACGAGGCTGAGCGCGACCGTGATCAGCCGGTGTCTCAGGCAGAGCCGCAGGATCGGTAGATAGAGCCACTGTGTGAATCGCGACACCGGGTTCCGGGACTCCGGCTTCAGCCGTCCGCGGATGAAGATCAGCATCAACACGGGCACGAGCGTGATCGACAGCAGCGACGAGAAGCTGACCGCTAGGGTCTTGGTCCAAGCCAGCGGCTTGAACATCCGTCCTTCCTGCGCTTCAAGCAAGAACACCGGTAGAAAGGACACGACGATGATCACGAGCGAGAAGAACAGGGCCGGTCCGACCTGCTTCGCGGCGTCGATGAGGATGTGGTGGCGCTCGGACTCCGTGACGGGGGCGATCGCCTGGCGCTCCGAGAGATGCCGGTAGCCGTTCTCCACCATCACGATGCCCGCGTCGACCAACACACCGATGGCAAGGGCCAGGCCGCCGAGCGACATGATGTTGGAGCTGACGCCGAGGTCGTACATCGGGATGAACGACGCCAGCACCGCAATCGGCAGCGTCAGGATCGGGATGAGCGCCGACCGGACATGGAACAGAAAGATGATGATGACGAGGCTGACAATCGCCGCTTCTTCGAGAAGATCGCGCTGTAACGTGCCGATCGAGTCGCGGATGAGCCCGGACCGATCGTAGCCGGCGACGACCTCCACGCCCGGCGGCAGCGACGGCCGGATCTCCGTGAGCTTCTGCTTGATCCCGTTGATCACGTCCAGTGCGTTCATGCCGTACCGCATCACGACGATGCCGCCGACGGCCTCCCCGTCGCCGTTCCACTCCGCGACGCCGCGGCGGATGTCCGGCCCGAACGACACGTCGCCGACATCCCTCACCAGCACCGGCACGCCGGTCCTGGTCGTCGCGAGCGGCACGTCTTCGAGGTCGTTCAACGACTTCAGATAGCCGAGTCCGCGCACCATGTATTCCGCGCCGCCCAGCTCCAGAAGACGGCCGCCGACTTCGTTCGTGCTGTCCCGCACGCGTGCGATGACCGTTGACAGTGGAATGCCGTACGCCCGCAGCTTGTCGGGGTCAAGATTCACTTGGTACTGCCGTACCATGCCGCCGATGGTGGCGATCTCGGCGACGCCGGGTACGGTCGCCAACTGGTATCGCAGGAACCAGTCCTGCAGACTGCGTAGGTCGGCGAGGCTGTGGGTGTGGCTGCGGTCCACCACGAGGTACTCATAGACCCAGCCCGCGCCGGTCGCGTCGGGACCGATCACCGGGTGCACGCCGGACGGCAACCGGCCTTCCATCTGCTGCATGTACTCGAGCGCCCGCGAGCGCGCCCAGTACAGATCGGTCCCGTCCTGAAAGATCACGAACACGAACGAGTCGCCGAACATCGTCTGGGCACGCACCGCCTTGACGTGCGGCGCCGCGAGCAGGGTCGTCACGATCGGGTACGTCACCTGGTCCTCGATGACGTCGGGCGGCTCGCCGGCCCAGGGCGTATGGATGATGACCTCGACGTCGGAGATGTCGGGGAGCGCATCGAGCGGGACTCGCCGGAGCGAATAGATGCCGGCCAGGACCAGCAGCAGCGTAAAGGTGAACAACAGGAAGCGGTTGCGCGCGCACCAGTCGATGACCCGAGCGAGCACGGCTACATCCCTCCCGTGGCCGTGAGCGAGAGCTGCTGCCGCGCCACCGGGCGGCCGTCCTCCTGCGCGACGACGGTGACCTGCCACGTGCCGCCCGACGCCAGCGTGAGCTGTCCGACATAGGTCCCCGCGCCGCGCTCGGTCAGATCGGCGGCGGCGCGCATGGCCGCCATCCCCATCGCGGGCATCGCCGGCATGAAGAACGTCACGCTGACTTGGGCGCCCGCAAGCGGCGCGCCCGACCCATCCTTGACCTGCACGCGAAGGGCGTTCATGCCCTTCCGCGGAGGCGAGGGATCAGTCGTGAGCGTCAGCGTCGCGGCGGCCGCTGGAGCGTTCATCGCCGCCGCCGCGCCGGCGCCAGGCGGTGGCGGGGCAAACGATCCGAGGGCGGCCTGCAGCTGGCTCTCCGAGTCGACCAGGAAGTTGGCGGACGTCACCACCCGTTCGCCCGCCCGCAGCCCCTTGCGCACGACGACCTCATCACCCACGCGTGGTCCAACCTCGACCTCGCGGGGCTCGAGGTAGCCCCCGCCGTGATCGATGAAGGCGATGTCCCGCGCGCCCGAGTGCAGCACCGCGGACGCGGCCACGACGGGTTCGCGGCCGATCGGAATGCTCGCCATCACCGTCACGAACATGCCCGGCGTCAGCTTCAGATCCGCGTTCGGAAACACGAAGCGAACCTTGCCTGTCCGGGTCGTCATGTCGATTTGCGGGTACACCTGGTCGACGCGGCCGCGAAAATCGTGCCCGGGATACGCGTCGGTCGTGATCGTGGCGGGCTGGCCGCGCATGAACTGCCCGATGTCGCTCTGAAAGAACTCGCCGACGACCCAGACGGACGACAGGTCAGCCACGGTATACAGCGGCGTCTGGGGCTGGACGTACATGTTCGGCAGCGCGTGACGCTCGGTGACGTACCCGGTCGCGGGTGCGTCGATCTCGAGGTCGGCGCGGACTTCACCGGTCGATTGCAGGCGCTCGATCTCTCGCGGCGGCAGATTCCATTGTCGCAGTCGCGCCACCGAGGCATCGAGGATGGCCTGGGCGCCTTCGGCGACGCCGGGCACCGCGCTCGACGCCACGGCGTCGCGGTTCTTCTTCGCGACGAGATATTCGCGCTCCGTGGTCACGAGGTCCGGGCTGTAGATCGTGAACAGCGGTTGCCCCTGTTTCACGTAGTCGTAGGTCGCGTCCACGTACACCTGATGGATCCAGCCCGCGAACCGCACCTGCACGGTCGAGAGCCGCCGTTCGTCGACGACGACGTTGCCCACTGACCGAATCTCCCGCGAGACCGGCTTGACGACGACCTCCCCGGTCTGCACGCCGATGCTCATCAGCCGCTGCGGCGACAGTTGAATCGGCTGCAGCGCCGGCTGCGACGCCGGCCCTGGTCCGGTTGCGCCGATCGTGGATTCCGGTGACGCACCAGCGTCGGCCACGGTGGCCGCCGGCGGCGTGTCCGCCGCAGTCTGCCTCGTAGCGCCGCTGGTGTACAGCCGCCACGCGAGGCCGGCGGCGACGACCGCCATGACGACGAAGCCCGCGAGCGCAATCGCGAACGCGCGCCGATGCCACTGGCCGGTCGCCGGCCCATCGGAGGGGTGTTGCGTGGAGGTGGGGTGGTTCGTGTCGGCGGCACTCATCGCAGGGCCACTCCTGTGAGTCGTTCGAGGCGCGCCAGCGCCGTTTCGTGATCGAGCAGCGTCTGTTGGTATTGCAGGTCAAGGGTCAGGACGTCCACGAACGACGCGAGGAGCGTCTGGAAGTCTTCACGGTTCGCCTGATACGCGGCGAGTCCCGCCTGGATGGTCGCCTGCGCCTGCGGGATCAGTCCGTCGCGGTAGATCAGGAGCTGTTCTTCCGCGGTCTTCGCGATGACGTACTGCCGCTGCGCGTCCGCAAGTGCGGTCTGCAGCGCGGCATCCCGCTGCTGATCCGCGCGGTCGACGTTCACACGCGCCTGGGCCAGCGCGGCGTCGCGGGGCGCGTGGCGGTGGAACGTGACGTCGAACGTGGCCATGTAGTAGTCGGGAAACGCCGGCCCCGTGTTCTGATACATGAACGCGACGCCAAAATCCGGGCGGAACTCCTTCTCGGCCAGTGCGACGGCGGTCTGATTGCGCGTCACGGCCGCCGACTGTTCGCGGACGTCCGGGTTCCCGGCGCGGACCGCGTCGAGCAGTTCGGCGCGCGTCTGCCGCAGGAAGGTGGCCGCCAGCGCCTCGGTCACGATGTCCGGCGAGTCCTGCGCGCGCCGGACGAGGCGCTTCACCTCGGCCTGCGCTTCGCCGCTGGCCTGCCGGTTCAAGGACATCTCACGCAGGATCGTCGTGCGTTCCAGTTGGGCGCGCAGGACGTCCTGCTGATTGCCCTGACCGCTCGCGTACCGCGCGTGCGCCTGCTGCTCCACTTGCTGGAGGAGGGCATTGTCGCGTTCGAGGTTGGCGAGGGCGGCCTGTGAATACGCCAGGCGCGCGTACGTCTTCTTCAACTCTTCGATCTGATCGCGCGACACGACGTCGATGCGCGCCGTCGCAACGTCCGCGTCGCCCCGCGCCACGTCCGCCCGCAGCGCGCGCTTGCCGGGATACGGCAGCGCCTGGGAGATGCCCACCGCGAGGTACGCGAAGTTATTGCTGGTATATCCCGCGAAGGGCAGCGGGTTGCCGACGTTCATCTGCTGAACCGTCACGCGCGGGTCCGGCAGGCTCGATACCTGCGGCGCCACGTAGGACGCCGCGGTCGCGGCGCTCCGGGCGGCCAGGACGTCCGGATTCTGGCGCATGAGCTCGTCCACCAGCGTTGAGAGCGGCGTCGATGCCACCGCAGGGTTCGCCTGTTCGACGCGCGGCGGACTCTGTCCGGGGGCTGCCTCGACCGTCAGCCCGTGAGCCATCGCGACTGCGAGAACCGCCGCCGTCGCGGCAGTCGCGGCGCGCCTCCGCCACCCTCGCGGAGGTCGCAGCCCCTGGTCGATCGTGAAGAGACACCGGATTCTTCTGCACGTCATTCCTGTTTCCTCCGCTGTTGTCGCGCCCCCGAGGTCCGGGGAACATGGCCGTGGCAGATGGACCGCGCGGGTGGTCACCGCGGGGTCGCTCGGCGCGGCCGATCGCTTACGCAGCCGCGGGCAACACCGACACGGTCGTGCGTGGCGGTGCACCGAGGTCGCGCGCTCGAATCGGGTGGGATCTAGACGCGAAGAACGGAGAGCAGGAGGTAAGTGGACCGCCGCACACTTGGCGGCGACGGACCGTCGAGCCGGCCCAGGGGGCTGACCGGACGCGCGGCGATTGAGGCGAATGGAATCAGTGCGTCCGACGAGGCACGCCACGGCTGGTGCAAGACGACCTTCGCAACGGTCGTGAACGGCATCTCCACGCGTGGGCTGCTCTTGCAGCAATCCGCGGCGGTCCCGTTCTCGCCGCACATCATGTGGCCGGCGCGACAGCAGGCCATCTGCGCCGCTGGCAAATCCATCGACCCAGCGACGCACGTCGCCAGGCTCGAGGTGACGAGGCCAGCGATTAGGAAGAGGGCCGCGATCGTGTGCTGCAACCGCACCGACCTATCGTGTGGCGTTCCGAGGTCCTTGTCAATCTGGCCCATACGCCGCACACCTCGTTACAGCTGCGACCGCTCGAGGCGCCGCAGCGTGCGCGCTTCGAGGTCCGCGGGCGCCTCGTCTTCGTGGGCGTGGCTCTCCGCGCGCGCGGCCACGCCCATCAGTTCCAGCCAGCGTTTGAACGTCGAACACTTGTCGCACATCATCAGGTGCAGACGCACGGCGAGGCGCTGCCTGAGCGGCGCGTCGGCGAGCCCTCCCGTGGACATCAGCGTGGACACCTGTTTACACGACATCATCGCGGTGGACTCCAGCCTTTGCCGTCCAGGCACTCGCGCAGTCGAAGGCGCGCGCGATGGAACAGCACTCCTACGTGAGTGACGGTGCGGCCGATGATATTACTGACGTCCGCCGCGGACAGTTCCTCAACTTCACGGAGGTGGAACACCTCACGGTGCAGGGGCGGCAAACCCTGGAGGCAGTCCGCGATCGCGCCGGCCGCCTGTGCCGAGGAGGCCACACGGTCCGGCGACGGCAGGGGCGCGATCCACTTCCCCTTCGCGTCGAATTTCGACTCAAAGAGCTCGTCGACCGGATCGTGCAGGTCGTCGCGCGCCCGCGACCGGCGCCGCTCCTGTACCTTGTGGTGCAGGATACCGAACAGCCACGTACTGACCTGCGATCGGCCCTCGAAGCGATCGAGCGTCTCCAGGAACGTCACGAAGACATCCTGGACGAGATCGTCCGCCTCGGCCGAGGAGAAGCCCATGCCTTGGGCCGCCCGGAACAAACGCCGCGTGTTCTGATGCACGATCTCGTGGAGCGTCGCCGGTTCGCGGCGCCGCAGCCGAGCCAGCGGATCCGTCACACCCATATCATAGAGAGGAAGCTCGGCCGCCGATCGAACTGTCGTGGGCAAGAGCGGCGTTCCGACCGACCACATCAGGGCCGGCTGACTGGCGCGGGCTCGTCCTGGGGCCGCGCAGCGAGCCACTGCTCGAGGGTCGCTCTCGTCTGATCCTTCGTGCCCGCGCCGACCTGGCTCGCGACCTCGCGCCCCGCGCGAAAGAGTTTCAGGGTCGGAATACTGAAGATCTGCAGCCGGTCGCCAAGAGCGGGCTCTGCCTCCACGTTGACGCTGACGAAGTCGAGGCGATCGCGCAATTCCGCAGCCAGGGCCTCAAAGATCGGCGCGAAGCGCCGGCACGGGCCGCACCAAGGCGCCCAGAAGTCTACGACAACAGGCCGGTCGCCGCCCAGGACCACGTCATCAAACGTCTCGGCCGCGGCTGCGGCCACGGAGGAAGAAGACTGCATCACACCTCTCCTGATGTCCTTTAAGCTCGCGCGGGCCGCCCACGGGTTCGTTCCGTTCGGCCGCCGGCCCGCGTTGGCCACAGCTAGTGAGTGCCGGTTGACCGGCAAACCTTACAGCCGTGGTCCTCCCGGGCCTGTAATGTCCGCCCCGCGGCCTGCACTCACACGGATGTGGCCGAGTTCTTCGGGATAAGCCCGGATCGCCGGCCAAATGGGGAGGCACGTATGAACAAGCGTTTTGTCATCGCGTCGGCGTTCGCTGCGGCCGCGGCCGCGCCGAGCATCCTGTGGGCGCAAAAGCCGGCGGAGATGCCGAGCTTCAAGGCCGAGAAGTGTTACGGCATCGCCAAGGCCGGCCAGAACGACTGCGCCTCGGAGGGCAACAACTCGTGCGGCGGCACATCGAAGAGGAACAGCGATCCGAAAGCCTGGATTTACGTTCCGGCGGGCTACTGCACTCGGATCGTCGGCGGCAGCACGAGCCCCAAGTAAGACGCGGCGTTCCTCCGTCGAAAGGGTGGCCACCATGTCCCGAACTCACCAGATGCTCTCACGCGCAGGAGTCGGACTACGGCTTCCGCATCTCTCGGAAGTGGTGGCCACCCGCCCGCCAGCCGGCTGGCTGGAAATCCATCCGGAAAACTTCCTGGCGAATCCACACGCCTTCGAGTTGCTGCTGCAGCTCGCCGGGGACTATCCGATTTCCGTTCACACCGTCGGCGTGTCGATCGGCAGCGCCAGCGGCGTGGACTGGGCGCACGTCGCCCGAATCCGGGAACTCATCGATCTCGTGAATCCGGTGCTCGTCTCGGGGCATCTCGCCTGGTCGACCCACAGAGGCGAGTACCTCAACGACCTCCTGCCGTTGCCGTACGACGACGAAACGCTGGACCTCCTAGCGATGCACTTGCACCAAGTCCAGGACGGCCTCGGCCGGCCTTTTCTGGTCGAGAACCCGTCGAGCTATTTCGGGTTCGGCACATCCACCATGACCGAGGTCGAGTTCCTGGGCGAGCTGGTCCGGCGGACGGGCTGCCGGCTGCTGTGCGACGTGAGCAACGTCTACGTCAGCTCCGAGAACCTCGGGTACGACGCCCGGGCCTACCTAGACGGCCTGCCGGCGGAGGCCATCGGGGAACTGCACTTGGGCGGATTTCAGAGCGAAGACGATCCTGACGCTGGAACCCGCGTGTTGGTCGATACCCACGACACGGCCATTGCCGACGAGGCGTGGCGTCTCTACACCTACGCGCTGCGGCGCTTTGGTCCCAAGCCCACGCTGATCGAGTGGGACGACGACCTGCCCAGCTTCGCCGATCTGCTTGACGAGGCCACCCTGGCGAGCGTGTTGGCCCGACAGGCGGCCCAAGGGGCACCCCATGTCGCTCGCTGAGCTGCAGCAACGCGTGCGCGACGCCATCGTCCTCGGCCGCGACGCCCTCGAGAACGTGTCTCTGGTGGCTGGCCAAGGAGATGGCTGGCGACGGCTCGCGATCCATCATCGCCACTACGAGACCAGTCTGGTCAAGGGACTGCTCCGGCGCTTTCCGGCTACGGCTTGGCTGCTGGGCTCGCCTTTGCTCATCGAGGCGGCCCGCATCTTCATCAAGGCATGCCCTCCAACGGCGCCATGCCTGGCAGAGTACGGCGAGACGTTTCCTCCCTGGCTTTCCGGCTGGTCGGAGCTGGCGCACGTGCCGTACGCCGGTGACTTCGCTGCGCTGGACTGGCAGTTGGGGAAGGTCAGCATCGAGGTCGAGACGCCGGCTGTGACGTTCGATGTCTTCGCCGCGCTGGAGGCGGACGCGATGACGGCAGTCCGGCTCCGACTCCAACCAGGCCTGGACTATCTCAAGGCGGCGTGGCCGATCGACAACCTGATGCGGCTGTATCTGACCGACACCGCGCCGGAGCACCTGGTGCTCGAGCCGGAGCACATCTGGCTGCAGGTGCGGGGCGCGCGCGGACAGTTCGACTTCGCGCGTCTGTCCGAATCGGAGTTCCTGTTTCGGCAGGGCGTCCACGCGGCGATTCCACTGGGCGAAGCTGCCGATTGCGCGCTCGATCGGGACGACTCCTTCGACCCCGGTCGCGCGCTCACCGCCCTGTTTACCGACGACCTGGTCACGTCAATCCTCACCGCCGCTTCGGAGGACACTTGTGAGATCCATCGCTAGACTCGTCATGGCAGGTCGTCGTCGGCTCGAGCGCTTTCCGCTCTCGCTCATCCAACTGTCGATGCGCATCGCCGTCGGCGCGGTGTTCTTCAACGCCGGCCTGATCAAGTATCACTCCTGGCAGATGACGCTGCTCCTGTTCCGCGACGAGTACAAGGTGCCACTACTGGATCCGGCCGTCGCCGCTCGGATCGCGATGACGCAGGAACTGACGTTCCCGATCTTCCTGTTCGTGGGCCTGGCGACACGAATCGCCACGCTGCCGCTCCTCGGCATGATCGCAGTAATCCAGACCTTTGTGTATCCCAACGCCTGGAACGAGCACTTGGTGTGGGCCTCGATTCTGCTGTTTCTGTTGATCCGTGGGCCGGGCGCGGTGTCGCTCGATCACCTGATCGCCCGCCGATTCCTGCGCGGGTCAGCCGCACCCCGTACTCGGACGAGCGGCTGACGGCATCCGCTGTAATGCCGGCCGCCTACCGCTCACACACGTTGTAGAGCCAGCGCGTGGGACGCCGCACGGCGGCGCGCGGGCGACACCTGACCGGAGCGAGATACCATGCAGACACATCCACACTTCTCACGCGCGATCCTCGGCGGCTTCCTCGGCACGCTGGCAATGACGGCCATGATGTACCTCGTGGCCCCCATGATGGGCCTTCACATGGACATCGCGGCCATGCTCGGATCGATGCTGGGCAACAGTTGGTCGGCCGGCATGGTGATGCACTTCGTCAACGGCTCGCTGATCTTCCCGGCGATCTTCGCCTTCGGGCTGTATGGCGTGCTGCCGGGTTCGCCGGCGGTCAAGGGCACCATCTGGGGCGTGGGGCTTTGGCTCATGGCGCAGGTGGTCGTGATGCCGATGATGGGTGCCGGCCTGTTCAGCAGCCAGATGGGCGGCGCCATGGCGGCCATGGGATCGCTCGTCGGACATTTGATCTACGGCGGCCTGCTGGGCGCCATTGCGGGGGGCGTCGAGGTGCGCGTGGCGCACGCCTGAGCGGCCACGGGCTGTCGATATGGGTGACCACGACATCGGCCGAGGGTGCGCGGACTGCCGCGCAGCCCTCCGGGAAGCCCCACCGGCCGTCCGATACGGCTTCGCTGCGGTCCTTCTCGGCTTGGTATCGATCGCCATGGCCACGCCATCGCGTGATGCGCGCTCGTTCAGCGGCGCGCAGAGCGCTGCACAACCACCGACGACCGCGCAGGTTGAGCCCTTCGATCACGAGCATCGCGCCTGGACGGCGATTCTCGCCACATACGATTCGAGCGGCGGCGTCGACTACGAGGGTCTCCTCCAGCGCGGACAACCCGCTCTGGATGTCTATCTTGACGCTCTCGCTGCGGCAGTCCCGGACGAGCGGGGCTGGACTCGGCCGGAGCGGATGGCGTACTGGATCAATGCCTACAACGCGTTTACGGTTCGCCTGGTCCTCGATCACTACCCGCTGAAGAGCATTCGCTCGATCGGGTTTCTGCCGTACGCCGCGTTCCGTAAGAGCTTCATCCCGCTTGGCGCCGACGGCAAGAAGATCTCGTTGAACACGATCGAGAATGACGTGCTACGCACCCAGTTCGCGGACCCGCGCGTGCACTTTGCGCTCGTCTGTGCATCAAAGGGCTGTCCGGCGCTTCGGTCCGAGGCCTACCGCGCGGACGTGCTCGACGCCGAGCTCGACGACGCGGCACGGCGATTTCTGGCGGACACGTCGAAGAACCAGTGGGACGCAGCGTCACGAACACTGCGCCTGTCCTCGATCTTCAGGTGGTACCGGGAGGACTTCGAGCGCGCCGCGGGGACCGTCCCGCAATTTGTCGCCCGGTACGCGCCTCCAGCGATGGCCGGCGCGTTGGCGGGCACGCCGCCGCGGATCGCCTACCTGGAGTACGACTGGTCGCTGAACGGGAGAGAATGATGCACGGCACCATTGAGGCGCCACCGTTGCTGCCAGACCTGGCCGCTCTTGACAGCGCCCTCAAGCGGTCCTTCACGCGGCCGGTCGTCATCTTCAAGCACAGCTCGACGTGCGGCGTCAGTGCCCTGGCGCTGGAGGAGATCGCGGAGTTGCGGGGTGACCCGTCGCTCGAGACCGACGTCTTCATGGTGCTGGTCCACCCGCACAGGCCCGTCTCCCACGCCATCGCCAGGATCCTGCGCGTCCGGCACGAGTCGCCACAGGCTCTGATCCTCCACCGCGGAGCCGCGCTCTGGCATGCGTCGCACTTCCGTATCTCGGCACAGGCAGTCCGTGAGGCGCTGGGAAGCGTTTCGCCTGCGCGACCGAAGGCGGTGGACCGCTGGCCCGACGAGCCAGCAGTCGGCGCCGCGCCGGAAACCGCCAAGGTCCTCGGGTCCTAGCCTCAATGACCGCGCCGGCCACGCGAGCGGGCGCCATTAGTCCGAGACATCGGAGACACGCTCGATGGACAACTCTCAAGCTATGTCTCCGTCACAGATCGTGCTGATCCACGGGCTCACGGGCTCAAAGCGTCTCTTTGCCGGACTCGAGGGTCGCCTGCGGCGGCCGCCGACGAGCGCGGACACACTCTCCTTCGATCTGCCCGGCTTCGGCGAGAACAAGGACGTCGAAAGCCGCTACGACGTCGGCGACCAGCTGAACTTCATCACCGGCACGATCGAACGGCGCTTCCCGTCAGGGCCGCTCGCCCTTGTCGGCCATTCGCTCGGTGGCGTGCTGGCCCTTGCGTGGGCGGTTCACCACAGAGATCGTGTGTCGTGGATCGTCTTAATCAACACGCCTCTTGGCGAGAACCGTGATGACATCAGGCGCCAACTGCTGCACGACCGTTTCGGTTGGGGCGCCGTTCTGCTCAACCATCGCCGCATGGCGCATCTGGCGTGTGTCGTCCTGAGGGGCGCGCAGGTTATTCGGGCATTTTATTTCGCCAAGCCGGCGTACGTCCCCGACGAGGTCTTCGACGACTACACGGCGCATCGCTGGCGCGCGATCGCGGAGACCTTCGACCGCGTCCTCCTGGGCGTTCCAGGCGCTGCCCTGGTCAGGGCGATCGGGAACGTGCCGATTCTCAATCTGACGGGATGTGGCGACGCCGAGCTCTCGCGGCGGGCGATCATACAGCCCAACGTGCACAACGCGATGCTGCCGGGTGGGCACTTGATGCTACTGGAACATCCGGACTCGACAGCGGAAGCGATTGCGCGCTTCTTGAACGACGGAGCGAGCCGTAACGTCATTTACCCAGGTGGGACCCATATCGAGGGCCGATCCCACGATGATGACTGAACCCAGTACAGGCCAATGACGCCCCCATCGCCTTCTCAGTCGCTCGTGGCTCCCGATGACGAGCACAACCGAACGCTCGTGGGATACGCGCACCCCGCGGACTGGGTCAATCCCACACCGACCGGGCGCTACAACCTCGTCGTCCTGGGCGCCGGCACGGCCGGCTTGGTCTCGGCGGTCGGCGCCGCCTCCCTTGGCGCGAAGGTTGCCATCGTCGAGCGTCATCTCACGGGCGGCGACTGCCTCAACTTCGGGTGCGTTCCGTCGAAAGCGCTAATCAGCGCGGCGCGGGCGGCGGCGGGCGTGCGGAGTGCCGGCCGGTTCGGGATCGGTGCCGCGCCCGCTCCCGATCCGGTCGATTTCGCGGCGGTCATGGCCCGCATGCGACGATTGCGTGCCGGGATCGCGAAAAACGACTCCGTCGGGCGACTGGCCAGCCTCGGTGTCGACGTGTACCTCGGCGACGCTCGCTTCATTCAGGGTGATGCGGTGGCCGTGGGCGACCAGACGCTGAAATTCAGCCGGGCCGTGATCGCCACGGGCGCGCGGCCGACCGTCCCTGACGTTCCGGGGTTGGCCGAGACGGGCTTCTACTCGAATGAGACGATCTTCTCGCTGACCGAACGACCCCGCCACCTGCTCGTGATCGGCGCCGGTCCGATTGGCTGCGAACTGGCTCAGACGTTCCGTCGCCTTGGCAGCGCGGTTACCTTGATTCTCCGCGGGGGCGGTCTGCTGCCTCGCGACGACGCCGACGCGTCCGCCATCGTGGAGCGGACGCTCCTTCGCGAAGGGGTCACGCTGATACGGCACGCGACGATTCTGCGTGCCGAGCGGCGTGCCGGCGATCAGCCGCGCGTGCTGGTGTATGAGGCCAGCGGGGCGCAGGGCGAGGTCGCAGGCGACGAGATTCTCGTCGCGGTCGGGCGGAGCCCGAACGTCGAGGATCTAGATCTGGCCGCCGGCGGCGTTGCCTGGCACGCGGCCGGCGTCATCGTGGACGATTTTCTGCGCACCACCAATCGCCGGGTGTACGCCGCTGGGGATATCTGTTCGCGCCACAAGTTCACGCATGCGGCCGACGCCATGGCGCGCATCGTCTTGCAGAATGCCCTGTTCTTCGGCCGCAAGAGAGCCAGCGCGCTGGTCGTGCCGTGGGCGACGTACACCGATCCCGAAGTGGCGCACGTGGGCCTGTCCGCGGGGGATGCGGAGCAACGGGGCGACGCGGTGAGCACCTTGACGGTGGAGCTGTCCGAGAATGACCGCGCCATCCTGGATGACGACGCCGAGGGATTCGCGCGGGTGCACGTCGATCGGCGCACGGGCGCGATCCTGGGCGCGACGATGGTCGCGGGCCATGCGGGCGAGCTGATCGGCGAGATGGTCGTCGCCATGCGAGCCGGCGTTCGCATGGGCTCAATCGGGCTGACGATCCATCCGTATCCGACACAATCCGAGGCCTGGAAACGACTCGGGGATGCCTGGAATCGCTCGCGGTTGACGCCTCGCCTTCGTGCGGTGCTTCGGGCGGTGCTCCGGTGGCGGCGGTGACGCCGGAGCCGCCACACGCCGTCGTTGGAGGTCAGGCCCCGCCGTTCGAGCTTCCGGACGCCCAAAGCCAGGTGCGTCGCCTCGAGGATTATCGCGGACATTGGCTGCTGCTCGTGTTCCATCGGCACCTGGGGTGCCTGCCGTGCCGCCGACACCTCCTCGATCTGAAAGATTCCGAGCGGATCTTTCAAGACCTCGATGTCCAGATTGTCGTGGTGTCGTTCATGGGAGGCCCGGTCGCGGACGCGTGGGTGCGCGAAATGGGCTTCGACTGGCCGGTTGTCATCGATGAGACGCGGACGCTGTATGCCGCCTGCGGCATGTTTCTCGGCACGCGGTGGAATGTCTGGGGGCCGCGCACCTGTTGGGCATATATCAAGGAGCTGTTCCGAGGGCGCACGCCTCGAGCGTCGGCCCTGGCCAACGACATCTATCAACTCGGCGGAGACGTTCTCGTGGATCCGTCGGGCATCGTCAGACTGCTTCACCGCGGATCGGGACCGGCCGATCGGCCGTCGATTGGGACGCTGCTGACGGTGCGTCGGAGCGGGGCGCCGCGATGAGCGGCAAGCCACGGCTGATCGATGCGCTGCGTCTCCTCAGGTCGCCGGTGCCGGACGAAAAGAGACGGCTGCTGCGCGAGCAGTGGGCCTCGCTCGACCCGCGGTGGCGCACGCCGGGACAGGGCTTCGGACAGCAGGCCACCGGATGTGGCGCGACCATCGGGATCCAGCCTCGCTGCGACTTCGCTTGTACGGGTTGCTACCTGGGAGAGGAAGCCAACCGCATCCCGCCTGCCAGCCGCGAACAAGTATTCCAGCAGCTCGATCGGCTCCGGGCGTGGCTCGGACCGAAAGGCAACGTGCAGATCACGGACGGCGAAGTCACGCTCCTGCCCACTGAGGATCTCGCGGCGAATATCCGCCACGCTCGCCGGATTGGTCTCATCCCGATGGTAATGACTCACGGCGACACGTTCCGCCGCCGGCCCGGCCTGCTCGAGCGGCTGATGGCGGAGGCCGGTCTGACGGAGGTGTCGATCCACATCGACACGACGCAGCGCGGCCGACTCGGCTACAAGCGACCGGCGGACGAAACCATGTTGACGCCGCTCCGCGAGGAGTGCGCGGCCATGATTCGATCCGCGCGGACCGCCACGGGCCTGTCGCTTCGTGCCGCCACGACGTTGACGATCACGCGCGACAACCTCGACGACGTGCCGCCTGTCGTCGAGTGGTGCCTGCGGAATCGCGATGTCTTCGGGATGTTATCGTTCCAGCCGGTCGCGCGCGTGGGCCGGACGGAGAAGGGCCTGCAGGCCGTGACGGTCCAGGAGCTGTGGGACCGGATCGAGCCGGTCCTGGCGCGCTTCGGTCTCGTTCGCCGCGGGCCGCGTGCGATCACGTTCGGCCATCCCGACTGCACGCGGCTCGAGCTCCTCGGCGTCTATGAGCGCGCGGGAAGCGATCCGCGCGTCTTTCCGATCCTGCGCGACGACGAAACGGACGTTGACATGATGCGCGCGTTCCTGAACCGCGGCCTGGGTGGCCTCAACTTCCGCGACGACAGGCCCCTGGAACGCGCGTGTCGGGCGATGGGAATTCTGCTGACGGACCCGGCGTGGACGCTCGGCCCCCTGCGTCGCTGGGTGGTCGGTCGGCTCGCCGCCCTCGAGACCAGCGGCTCGCGTCTGGCGTGGAACCTTGCGCGAGGCCGCGTGAGAATCGACAGCTTCGCCGTGGTCTCGCACCATTTCATGAGCCCGGCGGAACTGGGCACCGCAACGGGACAGGAACGGCTGTCAGCGTGCGTGCTCCGCGTGCCCGTCGACGGCGAGATGGTCCCGATGTGCCAGGTCAACGCGGGCGGCGTACGGGATGCCGTGTACGCGCGGCTGAGAGACCAGCCCTGAATGGTCGCCCGACACGGACGACATGGGCGGCAGGCCCACTTGCATCACTGATATCTCGCGACGAAACGGCGGTCGATCATGTCCTTCCAGACCCGAACCCAGGTCCCCTCGAAGGACCACCCGCGCCAGTCTCCCAGGGCTCGTCCGTCCCCGGTGTTGAGCAGTCGGAGAAACCCGGGCTGGGGCACGAACGGCCGCAGCGGCCGGCCATCGAGCGCGCGCCGGAGGTTCTCCCACAACAGCGGCCCCTGCCGGACCGCATACACACCGGCCTTGGGCATCACCGCGCCGTCAATGCTGCCCGTGTCACCCACGGCGAAAACCGGATCCCCGGTCACTACCTGCAGAGTACTGCGCGTGCGCAAGAATCCGGCGTCGTCCACCGGAAGGCCAAAGGTCGAGAGCACAGGTGGGGGAGCCGCACCGGTCGCCCATATGACCGCGTCGCTCTGAAGGGTCCGGCCATCTTCGAGCGACACGCCCTCCGAGTCGATCCTGACCACGCGAGCATTTCGCTCCACCTGGACGCGGCGCGCGCGCAGAATCCGAGCGAGGCGCTCACGCGTCCGCGGGAGGCCGCCGGGCAAAAGATCGCCGTCGGCTGTCACGATCGTCACGCCGACGTCCGACAGCCGCGGGTAGGTGGCCTGAATGAAGGGCGCGATGCACAGCGCCAGTTCCACCCCGCCGGCGCCTCCGCCGACAATCGAAACGCGGACGGTCTGCGGCCGGAACGAATCCACGACCCGATCGAATCGTGCGATGAGCCGGGACAGCAGAGTGCGCATGGGTTTGACCGGAATATAGGGCCTGGCGTCGGCAACGACGACGCCGGCCACGGTCGGGACCGACCCCACACCGATGGACAGCACGTCGAACCGGACCGGTGCGGAGCCGTCCATGATGAGTTGGCGCCGCGCGACGTCAAGCCCGATTGCGCATCCGACGACCAACTCCGCGCCGGCCGCCTTGCAGAGGCGCGCGAGATCGATCCGCATCCGTTCGGGCGGACACTGCCCAGCCAGAACCGCCGGCAGCATGCCCGAGTACGCGGCAGAAGCGCTATCCGATACGCAGACGAGCCGGGCGTCGCGAAACGGCCTCCGGCGCCATCGGCGGACGATTTCGGCGTTGGTGTGGCCGAGACCGAGCAGCACGATGTCGCGAGTCACGTCTGACGTCCGGGATGAATGCGCGCCCGTGGCAGCCGCCGACAAGACCTACACGCTCGCAAGGAGGTCGATCCACCATTGCGGCAGCCTCGCCAGCACGGCGGCTTCAATCACCTTGTCCACACCCAGGAACACCAGCGCTCCCATCAGCACGAGCGCTCCGCCGAACAGCGGCTTGCCACGTTCAGCCAGGGAGATCAACCGACCGCGCCTCGCGATCATGCGTCTCGAGAAATAGGCAATCGCCAGCAGCGGAGCCGCCGAACCCAGACCGAAGGCCAACATCAGCGCCGCGGCCCATCCCGCGGAATGGCCGGACGCCGCGAGGCCGATGGCCGCGCCGAGCGTCGGCCCGACACACGGACTCCAAACGGCCCCGAGCATCGCCCCCACGGCAAACTGTCCGGCGAGGCCGTCGCCGACCCGCGTCGTGGCGCGCGCGGCCGCGGACGCGATCGGCGATAGACGTCGGCTCAGCGCATCCTGCAGACGATGGCTGAAGAGGACGATACCCGCCGCGACGAGCATGAGGGCGGCGCCTGCCCGAACCGCGTCCTCAGAAATGCCCAAGAACGTACCGGCGGACGCGATGGCCAGGCCGACGAGGGTGAACGCCACGACGAGGCCGGCCGCGAGCGCCAGCGGCCCATGGCGGCGGCTGGCCGCCGCGCTGCCGACCACGATCGGCAGGGCGGGCAGCACGCACGGGGACAACGCCGTCAGCAGGCCTGCGGCGAAACTGAGGGCCAATCGGAGCACGGGCTACCGGCCGGTGGTCTTCGCGTGGGCAAAGAACTGCCGGATCGAGGCGTCGTCACTCTGAAAGCTCAGGCGCGCGATTTCCTTGTCACCGCGAAACATGATGAGCGTCGCCTGCTTGAGGACGTGCATTTCCTTCCGCAGCGGCACGTTGGTGTCGTAGTCCACGTTGAAGGCCACGACGTTCTTGTACTCGGTGTTCAGCAGCGCTTCAATCTTCGGCTCCTGGGCCTTGCACACCGGGCACCAGGGCGCGTGAAACGCCACCATGACCGTCTTGCCTGCCGCCGTGGCCGCATCGAAGGCCTCGCGCGAGAACGGTTTCGGATTGTTGTCCGTGGCCTGGGCAAACACGGCGGTGTGCCCCGCCACAAGTAACGCGGCCATGAGCACGGAGGCCTTGAAGCTGCGGATCAGCATGATGTGTGTCTCCTCTGGGTCTTTCGGGCCGCTGAGCGGCCCCGGCCGATGGCCGGAGCATCGTGGTGTGAGTGGCCGCGTCGATCGAAACATTACAGCGTTCGCCGACGAATCAACCGCCAGCGTCGCGACGTGCGGTCCCCGCGCAAGCCGCGTCTGGGCCGCTACGGCACGACGACGGGAACGGACACGGTGACCGTCCCCCAGTGCAGCCGCAACACTGCCTCCTTGCCGTCGACCAGTGGAAAGTCGAAGGTGAGGACGTCCGTCTCGGGACCGTCGCCCGGTTCGACGTCGAGCCGCAGCGCGTCCTGCGCCTGCCCGGGATAGGGCGTGTGGTACACGTCGGCGGCCCGATTGAAAATGACCGTCCAGCGCCCGGCGCGCGGAATCATCCAGAGGCTGTACTTCCCGGCTACGAGTAAGTGGCCGGCAACCTGGACGTCCCGGCTGAACTGCACGGCCGTGGCCTGATCGGCGCCAGGGTTCCAGACCTGGTCGTACGGCACGAGCTGGCCGAACAATGCCCGCCCGCGAGCCAGGGGACGGCTGTAAGTCACGGTAATCTGCGTGTTCGCGACGCGCTGGGCCACCGCCGCGGCTTGGCTCTTCCGGACCTGGTCGAGTGGAAGGATCTCGGACGACGATCCCGCGCCAGTGACATCGTTTCCCGTGAGGGAGATCGGCTGGACGTCCCGGCCAGGATCGCGCGCGCAGCCTGCCAGCAGTCCAGGGATCGCGATGAGGGCCATGAATGGTCGAATGGACACGTGTTCACCTCACCAAGACCGCGTTCGCTTCATCGCACCTGCCCGTAGAGACGAGCGAGCGTAGTCGCCGGCACGCCGAGCCGGAACAGCGCCGGCAGGAGATTCATCAGTACGCCGGATGCGTAGGGGCGCACCATGAATCGCCGCCCCGACACTCGAACTGCCGCCGGCAGGATTCGGAGGCGCCCGGCCCGCCGCAGGCGCCGAGCGAACTCGACGTCTTCGAACAACGGCAGCGGCGCGAATCCACCCAGCCTGTCGAACACCTCTCGCCGCACGAAGACGGCCTGGTCGCCGTACGGCAGCCGCGCGTAGCGGGACCGGAGGTCGGCGAGCCATAACCACTTCTCCGGCCAGCCCCTGAATCCGTCCGAGACGGTCCTGACGCGGAAGGCGCCGCCGACGATGGCCGGATCGGACAAAGCGGCCGCCACAAGATTCTCGGCGTCGGCCGGAAGCTCGACGTCGGCGTGCAGGAAGATCAGCACGGTCCCCGTCGCCGCTCGCGCCCCCACGTTCATCTGTGGTCCGCGGCCAGCCGGGGCATGGACCAAGCGCCCTGTCCCAGCGGCCCGAACGATCTCGACGGTCCCATCGGTGCTGCCGCCATCGGCCACGACGATGTCGTGAATCCCGGGCAAGGTTGCAAGTCGAGCGAGTTGACCGCCGATGCGGCCCGCTTCATTGAGGACCGGGATCACCACCGACAGCCGATCCGTCATGACGCCTCACCGCGAACGCCGGCGGTCACTCGTTCAAGCACTCGTGCTGTTGCGGGCGCCCTCTTGCGCAGCGAATCCCCCAGTGCGCGAAGGCGGTTCAGATCCTCGGGACGGTCGACGTCGAACCACGACGGCGTCCGGATCAAGGAAAGCCCGACGTTCCGAAGCCGTTCCTCCGTTCGCGCGTACGCCAGATCGGTACCCCACGGAATCTGATCGAACAGCCCGGGTGGGCACCGCCGGCTCCCCACAAGGTAGAAGCCGCCGTCCTCGCAGGGGCCAATCACGGCGTCGGCCGCCGAGAGACCGACTCGCGCGGCGTCGAGGTGCTCGACAGGAAGTCCGGGAATGTCGGTACCGACAATGATCGCCGCGGGATAGCTCGCGAGCGCCTGGCGCAGCACGCGTTCCATGCGATCGCCGAGGTCGCCGTCCCCTTGAGGCCACACGCGCGTCCCAGGCAGCGCAGCCCAAACGGGATCGGCGGCGTCGGTCGTGGCCAGGATCGGATCCGCCCAGGGCATGCCACTAACGAGCGCCCATGTGTCCAGGACGAACGCCCGCGCCAATTCCGCGGCCAGCCCGTCGCCTATCGCCGTCGCAAGCCGCGTCTTCGCGTGTCCCGCACGCGGAGGCTTTGCGAACACGCACAGCGCGATGCGCGACGTCGCCGTGCGATCGGGCCACTCGTCCGGCTCCCACGTCACGTGCGCCCGCCTGGCCTTGGTCACCGCCCTTCTCCGACCGGCCGGCTCACGCGCGGCGCAGGCCGAGACAACTCCTCGTCGAGGGCCCGCCGCGCGATGCGGGCGATGTAGATCGTAACGGCGACGGTCGCCAGGAAACCGACGGCCGACGCGACGTGCCGGGCGACGCCCGCGCCGTCGCCGCCGGCCGCGAGCCCGGCGACGTCACGCACGAGGGACCCGAGATAGACGTAGAGAAACGTGCCAGGCAGCATGCCAAGGAAGGACGCCAGCACGTAATGGCGCAGCCGGACGCCCGTCAGGCCCAGCGCGTAATTGAGCACATTGAACGGAAAGACCGGAGAGAGCCGGAGCAGCAGCACGATCTTGAACCCCTGCCGAGCGACTGCGGCATCGATCGCGCGAAATCTGGGATCGGCCTCGATGCGCCTCGCTACCCACGGCCGCGCGAGGGTGCGTCCCAGGACGAACGACAGCGTGGCGGCGGCCACGCTGACCGGCGAGACGAGCGCCACGCCCCACCACGGCCCGTACGCGAGTCCGGCCGCGGCGGTCAATGCCGACCCCGGCAACATCAGCACGGCGGCCAGCACATAGATCCCGGCATACGCCAGGACCCCAGCCGGACCCGCCGCGCGAATCCACTCGACAATCTGATCCACGTGGCGACCGATGGGAAACGCGATGGCGGCCTCGACGGCCAGGGACGCCAAGGCCACAAGGGCAGCCGCCTTGATCCACCGTCTCACCCTCTGGCTCCGAGCGCCAGCCAGTGCGCGCCGGTGGCCGTGGTCAACGCGTAGATGACGACGGCGAGCAGGGCGGCCGCCGGGACGGTTATCACCCACGCGAGCGCCATCTTCCTGGCGGTATCCCAGACGATCGAACCCCGATCGACGCCTGCACCGATGATGCCCCCGGAGGCCACGTGCGTCGTGGACATGGGCAGACCGTGCACGGCGCCGGCGACCACGAGCGCCGCGGTCACGACGTTGGCCGTCAGACCATCGCGGTGGGTCATCGACGTCACGTCCTCCGCCAGGAACTTCGTCACGCGCCGCCCCGCCAGCAGGCTGCCGGCGACCATGGCGAACGCGACCACCCCGAACAGATGCCAGGGTGCGATTCTCCGGGCCGGCATCAACGCCGCCACGGCCAGCACGAGCGCGACGATCTTCGGCGTGTCGTTCAATCCGCGCGCGAAGCTCACGGCGCCGCTGGACAACCAATGGAGATGATCGCCCGTCAGCCGCCACGCCGCCGGATGCGCCTGGGCGCAATCGTCGGCGTGACCGTACGACACGGCCACGTCCATCGCGGGCGTCGCGTACGAGAGGACGGCGGCCGGAGCGATCACGGCCGCCGGCTGCACGTTCGCCGTCATGCACACGCAATCGGCCGACGACGTCGCGGGTCCCATCACGCGCCCGACGCCCCGCAAGATCAGCCACGAAGCGCTCATCGCGACAATCGGGCTGGCAGCCAGCGGCAGCGCGACGCGCGCGCCGAGGACGGACCAGGCGATGTGCGTCGATCCGTAGGCGGCAAGCGCGGCGCCCACGATCGCGCCCACGATGGCGTGCGTGGTCGAGACCGGCAACCCGAACCGCGTGGCCAGGAGCACGCACGCCGAGGCGCCGCCGATCGACGCCACGGCCATGGGCACGGTCGGCGCCGCACCGGACGTCAGCAGACCGCTCCCGAAAGTCGCCAGCATGGCACCCGTCACAAACGTGGCCAGCACCGCCCCGGCGCCGGTCCACATCGCGCCCCACGCCATGGCCCGTCGGTAGTCGGTGACGCCGCTGCCCACAAGCGTGGCGATCCCCTTCGAGACGTCGTTCGCGCCGTTCGCGTAGGCCAGCAGGCCCGCGATCCCGATGAGCACAATCGCCACGATCACAGGAGCGCTCCGGAGCAACTCGACCCCGCGCCGGCCGTGCACCCGAAGCAATGGCGGCCGGTCGCGATCGCGCGTCCCGTCAGGACATCGAGAGCGTCGACGTCCCACACCGTTCGCGGCGCCGCTTGTGCCGCGCCGCCGATCGGCAGCCCCAGCATCTGGTTGAAATCGCAGTCGTACAGGCGTCCGTCGAAGCCGACGCTCACCAAAGTCCGGCACATCAGGCCCGCCACCGTGGCGGGATTGAAATGATTGACGAGCAGGCTCATGTACGCCTCCGTCTGGCCGCTCCGCTCGAGGGTCCAGGCGAACCGGCGGATCGGCATGTTCGTGATTGTCAGCAGTTGGTGGAACTCGATGCCGAACAGGCGGCCGAGTTCCTCGCGGTACGTCGCCTCCAGAGCCGACTGTGGCGGCGGCAGGGACGGCCCGAGCGGGTTGTAGACCAGGTCCAATCGGAGATCGGAGTCCGGGCGACCATATCCCAGGGCGTTCAACCGCCTCAAAGCCTCGACGCTCTCATGGAACACCCCGCGCCCCCGCTGGCTGTCGACGTTTTCCGCCGTGTAGCACGGCAGGCTGGCGACCACGTGGACCTGCTGAGCGGCGAAGAATTCCGGCAAGTCGTCGAAGCGGGGATCGAGCAGGATGGTGAGATTGCAGCGGTCGATGACCCGCCGCTGCCGCCGCCGCGCTTCACGAACGAGATGGCGGAAGCTCGGGTTCATTTCCGGGGCGCCCCCGGTGAGATCCAGGATCTCGATGCCGGGGTTCAGATCCAGCAGGTCCACGATGCGCGCCGCCACGGGCGCCGGCATGACGTCGGTCTCGCGCGGCCCGGCCTCGACGTGGCAGTGATGACACGCCAGGTTGCACAACCGGCCGACGTTGACCTGCAGCGTCGTGACGTGGCCACGCGTGAGGGGCGCGAGGCCCGCCCCCGTGAGCGTTCGTGCGAAGCCCGGCGTGCCGACGGCCTCCGGAGCCGTCGCGGTCTGAAGAGCAGCCGTCCGGGACATCAGCAGCACCCCCCGTCTGGCGAGCACGTCGCACCGCTCGGTGCCGTCGTCACGTCGTACCCCTCGCCCTTGGTCTCGCGGGGATCGCGAATCAGGGCGCCCTTCGCACACGGAAACGACCGAGCATCCTCGGCCGCGACAGGAACCCGCGGCTCGACCAGGTCCACATGCGACCGGTACGGCTCGCGCGCGAAGATGTTGAACGTCTTGGCGCAGACCGCCGTTCGCACGCCTCGCCGCAGCACGTGGCCGTCATCGTCGGTGACCTCACGGAACGGTCCGCGATAGATGACGGACTGCTTGTGATCCAGGCACGGACCCTGCTTGCCTTTGTGAGCGATGACCGTGACGCTGCGGAACTCGATGCCCTTGACCGTGCGCCACGGCACCTCCGACCTTGCCGCGACGGCGATGCCATGAAAGCCGGCGGTCTCGAAAGCCTCGAGGAAGCAGTCCTCGCGAAACGCGCCCGAGATGCAACCGGTCCACAAGTCCGAGTCCTGCTGCATGTGGGACGGGACGTCTTCGTCGGACACGATGTCCGAGATCACGGCGCGCCCCCCTCTCCTGAGGACACGAAATACTTCGGCAAACAGTCGCGACTTGTCTTCCGGCCGGACCAGGTTCAGCACGCAGTTCGAGAGCACCACGTCGACCGACCCGTCGGCCACCAACGGCGACTCCGCGCGAAGGCGTCTGAGTTCCGCATCGAGACGATCGAGATCCGCGGAAGACCGGACCGGACGAGCGGCGAGGTACGTCCCGAGACAATCCAGATCAAGGGCGAGGTCCTGGATGCGAGCCTTGCCGAAGGTGACATTGGCGTAGCCGGTGTGTTGAGCGACAAGCGGCGCGCTGCGCCTGGCGAGCGCCAGCATGTCGTCGTTCACGTCCACGCCGAGCACGCGTCCGGCGGGTCCGACGAGTTGACTCGCGATAAAACACACCTTGCCGGAGCCCGAGCCGAGGTCGAGCACCGTTTCACCGGGCCGCAGGTGGCGCGTCGGATCCCCGCACCCGTAGTCCCGCGCCAGCACGTCCTCAGGGATCGCGGCGAGCAGGCCGGAATCGTAGGACACCGGACAGCAGAGCTCAGGTGCCCGGGCCAGAGCGGCGTCGGAATACCTGCTGTGCACGGCCTCGTCGACGTCGAGCTCGCGGTCTGTCAACACGGTCATGTTTCTCTCCTCCAAAGGCGCGTCCAGTTGAGGCAGCCGGCAATCGCGCGCGATGCCCGGCTCCGCCCAGACGAGCCGTTCACACCTCGACCTAAGAATGAGTGCGTGCAGCGCCCGGCATATTACGGGGCGTAAAGGAGGCGGCCGCTCGCCGGCGGCCGGCGGTGAGGCATCGGAGGCGCCTCAACGGGGTCCCCGCCACGCCTGCGCGGTGGGGTGAGAGCGCCACAGCGCCACTCCTCCCAGCAGGCCCGCCGCATTGTCGACCAAACGTACGCGACGGCCCGGTCGAAAGTCGATACGCGCCGCGTTGCCGCCTCCAATGTGCAGCCGGTCGTAGTTGAAGACGGTCTCCAGAATGCGAATGACCCTGCGGACGCGGCGCGTCCACTTGCGCCTCCCCACTCGTTTGCGAGCCCGGTCGCCCAGGTATTCGTCGTAGGTGCGGTGGCCGTGCACGGGATGCTGTGACAGCTCGAAATGCGGCATCAGTATCCCGTCGCGGAACAGCGCGCTGCCGACGCCGGTGCCCAGCGTGACGACCAGCTCGACGCCCTTTCCGGAGATCACGGCGAGCCCCTGCACCTCCGCATCGTTGAGCACGCGGACGGGTCGCTTCAACGCGCGGGTGAGCGCGCGCGCCAGGTCGAACCCTTGCCACCGCGCGCTGCCGAAGTTCGGCGCGGTCCGCACCACACCGTCCCGAACGACTCCAGGAAAGCCCACCGAGACGCGGTCGTACGGGCCCAGCGGTGCCACCAAATCGCGTACGGCGCGTACCAGAACCGCCGGCGGACATCGCGCGGGAGTCGGCACGCGCACGCGGTCGCCCACGAGCCTGCCGACCGGATCGAGGATGGCCGCCTTCAACCCCGTGCCGCCGACGTCGATGGCCAGTGTGCGCGGGACGGCGCGAGCCCGTGCGCGCCGACTGCGGGAGACTGACGGTGTGCGCGTCATCGGAGATTCTCCGGGCCGAGAAGCGCGGCCGCCTCGGCATCGACCCACCAGAGGACAGGGGCGTGCGCGGTTCGGATGAAAGAAGCGGGACAGCTGGGATCTGGACGGGTGATCAGGGCACAGCGCAGCGCCTCGGCCTTCGAGCGTCCGGCGTCCACCACGAAGATCGCCGCGGCGTGGGTGAGGGCCGGGAGCGCGAGGCTCACCCGGCCGCGCGGTTCGGTCGGCGCAGTCGTCGCGACGACCCAGCGTGTGGTTTCGTCCAGCGCCGCCGATCGAGGAAAGAGCGACGCCGTGTGCCCGTCGTCGCCAATGCCCAGCAGCACCACGTCGAACCGCGGCCACTCGCCATCGAACCGCGCGCGCAGGGTGCGTTCGTATTCTGCCGCCGTCCGGTCAGGGTCACCGGGCGACATGGGCATCGGATGCACGCGTTCGGGCCGCACCGCCACGTGGTCGAGCAGCGATTCGCGCGCCATTCGGTAGTTGCTGCGGTGGTCATCGTGCAGGACGTCGCGCTCGTCGCCCCAATAGACATCCACGCGATCCCAGAGCGTGTCGTCGCGGTGATCGAGCGCGAGGCACCGATAGAGCCCGCGCGGCGTCTGGCCGCCCGCCAGCGCCATTGACGCCGACCCATGGCGTCGCACGGCCGCCCCAAGCACGCGCGCGACCTCGCGCGCCGCGGCGCTGGCCACCGCGCCGGCGTCCGCGAACACGCGCAGGTCAGCGGCGATCACGGGTGAACCGCTCCAGCATCGCGACCTCGTCGCGGCTGCCCCCCGCGAACGGGACACGCTGATGGATGGACTCAAACGGCGCGTCGAGCACCGCCGACGTTCCGGTGCTGGCGGCGCCGCCCGCCTGCTCCAGGACGAACGCCAGCGGCGCGCACTCGTAGGCGAGGCGGAGTTTGCCGGAGGGATGCTGCCGATCCGCGGGATACAGATAAATCCCTCCTTCGAGCAGGCTGCGGTGGACATCGGCCACCAGCGCGCCCGAGTAGCGGAGCGAGTAAGTGCGATCGAGGCCCGCCGCCAGATGCCGGACGTACTCCTGCGCGCCCGCGTCCCAGTCCTGCAGGTTTGCCAGGTTCGCGGCGTAGTAGGGGCCGTGCGGCGGGCACTCCATCTGTGGATGGGTCAGCAGGAATTCCCCGATATCGTGATCGAGGGTGAAGCCGTGCACGCCGCTGCCTGTCGTGTAGACGAAGATCGTGCTCGGACCGTACATGATGTAGCCGGCGGCGACCTGGTCGCGGCCTGACCGCACGCGCGCCAGGCTGGCCTCGGCGCCATTCTCGCGGGGCGGCCGATAGACGCCGAAGATCGTCGCGACCACGCCATTGACGTCGCTGTTGGACGAGCCGTCCAGCGGATCCACGCACAGCACGTAGCTCGCCCGCTCGCCGCACGCGATCTCGCGCGGCTCGTCCAGTTCCTCCGACACGATCGCGGCCACCAGCTCGCTCCGGGCGAACGCCTCGACGATCGTGTTGTTGCCGAACACGTCGAGTTGCTTCGTGGCCTCGCCCTGGACGTTGCGGTCGCCGGTCGGTCCGAGACGGCCATCGAGTGCGGACCGGCGGAGTGCGTGCGAGAAGATCTTGCCGGCGAACGCGAGCTGCAGGAGCAGGACCGAGAGCTCGCCGCGCGCGCGCGGCGCCTGCCGCTGCGACTCCAGGATGTGTCGCGACAGCGTCATCGCGCCGCCGTCCGATAGCCGGGCCCTCGGGATCGTTGTCATTGGCCGCGGCCGGTGCGGGCAGCCTGTCGCCGAGCAAGCGTTCGAGGGTCAAGGCGCACGCCCGTCAGGCCCGCACGGCTTCCCAGGCGAACGCCTCGAGCGCCGCGTCGAGCGGCGTGTGGGCCACATGGTTCGTGTAGTTGCTCAGCGTCTTCATGGCGACCCCGAGCAGCACCTCGAGGACCTGCTCCTTCGTGTGACCTGCGTCCAGAAAACTCCGCAGCTCGGTCTCGCCCACCCATCCACGACTTCCGACCACGGCCGCCGTCAGAGACCGTACCGCTTCCAGGCTGGGGTCGGCGAGCGCGCGCCCGCTGCGAAGCGCCTCGATCTGATCTTCAGCCAGGCCCGCGGCTTTCAGACCCGCGGTGTGCGCCGCCACGCAGTACTTGCAGTTGTTCGCCACGCTCGCGGCGGCCAGCACGACCTGCTGCTCCTGGCGCGTCAATGACGTCTCTTCCAGCAAACGGCCGAGCGTCAAGTAGGCCTCGAGCGCGGGCGGCGATCCCGCCAGCTCGCCGAGCAGGTTGGGCAGGAATCCGAATCGATCGTGGGCCGCCTTCAACAGGTCCTTGGCCTCATCAGGCGCCGACTCCAACGTGTGGATTGTTAAATGCATGGTCAGTGATCTCCTCTTGCCAGTGTCAGCGGCGGCGAACAGCGCGCCGCGATCGTTGAGTAGTCCGTCGGCCGCGTGCGACGTTACAGAGCCGACTGGCCGTAACGAACCTGAGCCTCATGGGACTCACCTGGCAGATGTCAGCGGGGTGCTGAGCATCAAGAAAAGAGGAGACGAATCATGAGTACGGTGAGAGGAACAATCGCGGTGGCGTTGGCCGTCGCGTTCATGCTCGTTGGCGGCGCGGCCTACGCTCAGTCCACTGAGACGCCGCGGGTCGAGATCGGTATTTTCCCCGGTGGGACGACATACTTCACGCAAGGTGACAGCGGCGCGCCATCATTCGCCACATACACCCTGGTCGGGTCCGTCACGTTCAACGTCAATCGCTACGTCGGCGTCGAGGGTGAGGTGGGTGGCAACATCGGGATCGATCAGGCGCTCGACTTTCCGACGGGCAGCCGCGACGCCAAACCGCCGCACATGGCGTCGTACGGCGGCAACGTGGTCGTCTATCCGGGCGGACGGGACCGCCGGGGCGTCCCCTACGTCACTGGCGGAGCGGGCGGCTTGACGCTCTTCGACCGGGCTGATCTGGGGGTCACGGACAACACCACGCTCTTTGCCGGCAATGTGGGCGGCGGTGTCAAGTTCGACGTGAACCGTCGCTGGGGGGTGCGCGCCGACTATCGCTTCGTCGCGGTGGCCTCGAAGAACGACGCGCCGGGGTTTTTCGGCATCGAGAACCGGTACGGCCACCGGATCACCGGGGGCGTCGTGCTCAATTTCCCCCAGTAGCGAACCGGCGTGGCCGGGTGCGCGCGCCGTGGGCGCGCACCCGGAGGCGGCGCGGGCCGCCGCCAAGGCCGACCACTTTGTAAGCCTTTGGCCTGCCGAGACACTCACCTGCATGCGAGCGGTTCGTCGCACAGACGATTCGACCTTCTTCCGACCTTGCGGCAACCGGCAGTCCGGGTCATGACCGCGTCCCTAATCGAATCAGACGAAGCGCTCGTGGCCCAGGTCCTGGCGGGCGACGAGGACGCCTTCATCCCCCTCATGGCGCGGTACCAGCGCTCCCTGCTCCGTCTGGCGCGCAATTACGTGCGCGACGCCGCGCTCGCCGAGGACGTCGTGCAGGACACCTGGATGGGTTTTCTGCGCGGCATCGAGAAGTTCGAGGGACGGTCCACGTTCAAGACCTGGCTGTTCCGGGTCCTGGCCAACCGGGCGAAGAGCCGGGCCGTCAAGGAGGCCCGCTACGTCCCGATGGCCGACGAGGGGGACCCGGCACCCGACGGAGACGCGTTCGACCCGGCCGGCGGGTGGCGTGTGCCGCCCCGAGAATGGAAGGTCACGCCCGAGCGCCTGCTCCTGTCAACGGAACTCCTGGACCTGGTGCACGAGGCGCTGTCCGGCCTCCCGTCCAGCCAACGCACGGTAGTGTCCCTTCGAGACCTGGAAGACCTCGACGCCGATGAGGTCTGTAATATCCTCGGCATCAGCGAGACGAATCAGCGGGTGCTTCTGCACCGGGGCCGTACGAAGCTACGGGCGGCACTGGCCGCCCGGCTGGAGTCGTGAAATCATGCTGCGTTGTCGGGACGTCGCACGTCTGGCGTCGGATTACATCAATGGCGATCTCTCGTGGCGGCAGCGGCTGGCGATACGGGCCCATCTGCTGATGTGCCGGCACTGCAGCCGCTACCTTCTGCAGATGCGGCAGGCCGTGGCGCTGGTGCGCCGGCTGGGGCGATCGGGGCGGACGTCTCGGCGGCCTGCCGACGCCGAGGAGGACGCGCGGTCGATCTTTCGCGCGGCACGCACGGCTCCGGATGGCAGCCGCCGGCAGGACCGTTAGTTTCATCGCATTTCACACCATGTACGCCGTGTCAGACGCGTGGGTCGGGTACGCCCAGCGCATCTCCTTGAACCGGTCCGCTGTCACGCCGGCACGCATTGCGAGCGCGAAGAGATTGATCGTCTCGTCGGCGTGCGGACCGAGCAGGTGGGCGCCGAGCAGTCGCCCCGTGCCTTCTTCGACCAGCACGTTGAACGCCGACGTCGCTTCTCCGACGCGCCGCGAGGAGTACCAACCCGAGGTGTCCTCGTGGCGCGCCGTGAACCGTAGGCCGGCCGCGCGGGCTTCGTCTTCGCTCAGACCGACTCGAGCCAGCGGAGGCATCGTGAAGACGACGCTTGGGATGGCCGTGTAATCCGGTGTGACGTGGTTCCCGCCGAGTAGGTTCTCGGCCACGATGCGTCCCTCGTAGCCCGCCACCGGCGTCAATGGGGGGCCGCCGGTGGCCGCGCAGTCGCCAGCGGCGTACACCCTGGGATTCGAGACGCTCTGCAGGTACTCGTTGACCTGGACGCCCTCGCGCAACGATTGCACGCCCGCGGCGTCCAATTGCAGATCACGAACGTCGGGGACGCGTCCCGCGCCGTGCACGACCAGGTCGACCTCGACGATGGCCGCACCGCGCGGACCGCGAATCGAGACACGCCACGAGCCTCCAACCGCCTCGACGGCCTGGACCTCGGCGTCGAGGCGGACATCGATACCCAGGGCGCGCGTCCGATGGACCAGGCGCTCAACCAGGCCGGCGTCGAACTGCGCGAGTGGGCGGCTGCCCCGGTGGAGAATGATCACCCGGGCGCCAGCCCTCGCCGCGATGTGCGCGAATTCGAATGAAATATAGCCGCCGCCGACGAACGCGATCGACGACGCCAATGACGGCAGTTCCAGGAAACCGTCGCTCGTCAGAAGACGCTCGCTTCCAGGAAACCCGAGGTCGGCAGGCGCGGCCCCGGCCGCAATCACGACCGCGCGCGTCGCTTCCAGCCGGACGTCGTCGATGGCCAGATGGACGGGCCCGACGAAGCGAGCGACGCCATGAAACGTCTCGATGCCGGCCCGCGCCAGACTCGCCTGCCGCGCCTCTGGCACCGGATCCGTGAACGTCCGCTTGAACTGCAGCAGCGCCGTCCAGTCGATCGCCAGCCCGTCGGGCCGGACGCCCTTTCCGGACAGCGCGTGCGCGGCGTCGATCGCCGCCGCCGCACCGACCAGCACCTTCTTGGGATCGCAGCCGCGGAGGGCGCATGTCCCGCCGAACGGGTGTTTGTCGATCATGGCCACGGTCCACCCTGCCGCCCGGCAGCGCGACGCGACGGCCCCCGCCGCCGAGCCAGAACCGACGACGATCAGATCAAACCGCTGCGTCATGCGACCCCCGGGGCGCGACTACCGCCGCCCGGCCCGTCCGAACCCGACGACGCCAGTCGGCCAGGGCACGGCCGATGGTCTCCGGCTGGTCCTCTTGCAGGTAGTGGCGCGCCATGCCGACGAAAGTGGACTGAATGTTCCTGACCCGCTTGACCATCTCAGACGCGATGCCGTCGGGATTACCTGGCCCGGACCGGCCCCACAGGTGCAGCATGGGAATCTCGGTCATCTTCATCCATTCGCCGACGGCCGTGACCACTTCGACGTTGCGCGCGGGCTCGCCGCCCATCGGCAGTTCTCTCGGCCACATCAGCGTGGGCTTTCGTGAGGCGGGCGTCGGGTAGGGCGCGCGATAGTAGTCCATCTCTTCCTGGCTCAGCGTGCGGATCACGCCACCGGGGAGCATGGTCTCCACGAAGTAGTTGTCTTCGAGAATCATCTTTTCTCCGACGCCAGGCGTTCTGAACCGCCCGAACACGGAATTGGGGGCGGGCGCGTTGGGATTCGGGAGCCGGGGCGGGACCAGCGCTTCCATGAACGCGATCCCGACGACGTTGCCCTCATGATGCCGCGCGTAATCGAAACCCAGGACTGTGCCCCAGTCGTGAATCACGAACGTCAGGTTCCGAAGGCCGAGCGCGTCGATGAAGGCGTCGACATAGCGCTTGTGATCCTGGTACTTGTAGTCGATGTCCGGCTTGCCGGACTTCCCCATTCCGATGAGGTCGATAGCGATCGCACGGGATTCGCCCGTCACATACGGAATGACATTGCGCCACAAGTAGGACGACGTGGGGTTCCCGTGAATGAACAGCATCGGATCCCCCTGCCCTTCGTCGACGTAGTGCAGCCGCGAGCCGAGCACCTCGACGTACTTGGACTCATACGGAAATGCCGCGGAGATCGCTGGGGCCGCGCCACGCGCTGGCGCCTGGGCCCGCGTCGAAGGTCGCAGACTCGGAACCACAGGAAGCATACCGAGGGTCAGCAGGAATTCTTTGCGCGTGTAGGGCAAGGGGTGTCCTCCCTGGACCGCAGCTACGTGGCCTCCGGTCTGGCGGCTGACCGGGGTCTGCCCCCACGACGGCCGTCTGGGATATGAGTGGTGGATCCCGCTCGGGCATTACACGGGCAGCATGACTATTGCCCGGCGAGACGATACAGTCCGCCCAGAATGGCGCCGTACACGACGTGCGCCGCCAGCGTGACGAGCGGGGTGCCTCGACCGTAATGGAGCCCCAGGAACCCCGGCGGTTGAAGCTGTCGCGTGGGCTCCGGACCGTGATGCTCGCTCGCCATGCGGGGGTGCAGCCCAGGCACGATCGACAGGCCCACCAGCAGGACGAATAGACCGTGCAGCAGCCCCGCGGCGGCACCCAGCCACCACGTGGCCCGCCCGAGGCTCTCGAACGCGAGGGCGTACGGCACCGCGAGAAACCAACCGTTTATCACGTGCACGACGAATCCCACGGCCATGGCGCGATCCCGGTTCGGTGTCAGCATCGTCCCCAGGATGAACGGCATGCCCATGCGCGAGTAGCCGAGGGCGCGGCTGGCCGCCATCAGCGTCGTCAGGACGATCGTCGCGACGAACCCCCAGAGCGCGAGGCTTCCGATGTTCATAGCGTCTCTGTGATCATCTGTTGCCGGCGGGTGGAGCCGGCGGCCGCTTCCCGGCCTGGCTCACAGGCCGCAAGTGTGAGCGCCGCGTTGATCAGGCCGACATGCGTGAAGGCCTGTGGAAAGTTGCCGAGGGCGGCGCCAGTGTCCGGATCGTATTCCTCGGCGAAGAGGCCCACGTCGTTCGCCCGGCCGCACAGGGCCTCGAAATCGCGCCGGGCCCCGGCGACGTCGCCACCAAGCGCCCGGCACTCCACGGCCCAGAAACCGGCGATGCCGAAGGCTCCCTCCCCAGGCGGCAGCCCATCGTCGGTATCGAGGTACCGGTACATCATGGCGTTCCGCCCAAGCCGCTCGTGAACGCGCGAGAACGTGCTCCGCATGCGAGCGGACTGCGGGTCCGCGTAACGGTACAACCCGAGGAGCAACAGGCTGGCGTCGACGTCGCCGCCGTCAAAGGTGGCGACGTAGCTGTCGAGTGCCGCGTTGTACCCGCGTGTTTCGATTTCGGCACGAATCGCTTCGCGCTCGCGCTCGAAATGTCCGACGGCCCCCCGGACGTGACCGCCGGCGTGGAGGGCGAGCAGCCGGTCGAGCGCCACCCAGCACATGGCTTTCGAGAACGTATGATGCCGGCGGCCGGAGCGAATTTCCCAAATCCCTTCGTCGGGCTCCCGCCAGCGACGCACTACGGTTCCGCCGAGGCCGACGAGCATCCGCGCGGTCGCGCGGTCGAGCCGGCCGCCCATCCTGACGAATCGCCACACGGCGTCGAGCACTTCCCCGTACACGTCGAGCTGCAATTGTCCGGTGGCGTCGTTGCCGATACGTACCGGCCGAGAGGCGGCGTAACCGTCGAGATGATCCAACTCCAGCTCGGGAAGGTGCGTTTCCCCAAAGACGTCGTAGAGAATCTGCAGCTCGGGCCATGTGAGCCGCGTCGCGTGCAGCAGCCAGGACAGAAACGCGCAGCCCTCGTCCGCATACCCAAGCCCCGACAGGCCCCGCAGCGTCATCGAGGCATCGCGCAACCAGCAATACCGGTAGTCCCAGTTGCGAGGCCCGCCAATCTGTTCCGGCAGGGACGTCGTGGGCGCGGCGACGATGGCCCCTGACGGCGCGTACGACATGAGCTTGAGTGCGAGCGCGCTCCGCACGACTTCGGATCGATACGGCCCCTCGTATCGGCAGCGATCGGCCCAGTGCCGCCACCAGGCCACCGACTCGGCGACCCTCGCGGCCGCTTCCGCGCCGAGCACGGGCAGCACCGCCGGGTGCGCGGCGGTCCATGACAGGGAAACATACCGTCGCTCGCCTTGGCGCAATCGCAGCCGCCCCCGCAGCCCACGGCCGTCGGCGTCACGCGTCAGCGGAGCGTCCGCTCGGATGACGACGAGTTGCCCCTGCGCTTCGGCGACGAACCCGAGCGGACCACGATCGTCGATCCGGACGGCGGAGCGCCCGTAATCGGGCCGCGGCTCACACAGCACGTCGACATCGACGTCGCCGGCGATGCACTCGATCGTGCGCAGCAGCTCGCCGTCAGGCGCCAGCCGGGTGCGCTGGTGTGTTTCATCGGTCACCGGCATCAGATCCGTCAGCCGCACGGTTCCGCTTTGGGAGACGAAGGTCGTCTCGAGCACATTGGTGTTCGCGAGATAGCGCCGTGTGGAGGCGTTCGTACCGGCGACGCGCACGAGACAGCGCCCGCCACGGGAAGCATCGAGAAGCGCGCCGAAGATGGACGGGCTGTCGAAGCGAGGCACGCACAGCCAGTCGATCGATCCGTCCAGCCCGACGAGCGCGGCGGTCCGGCAATTGCCGATGACGGCATAGTCGCCGATCGCCTGCTGGTGGGCCGTGCGCGGGACGTCGGACGTCATCAGCCGCGGCCCCTCGTCACCGCACCTGCAGGCGGACGCGATACCGCGCCCCGAACGGATCGACGTACGGAATGCCGGCGGCGTTGTAGACGCTAACGGGAATGCCAAGGTCGGCCAGCCAGAGCTCGCCCACTTCTGGTGACACACATCCGGTTTTGGGAAGGGCCAGGGTCAGCGTCATTCGCGCCGCGACGGCCAATCCCGGCGCCTCGCCCGTCGTCGCGTCCAGACCCGACGGCACATCGAGGGCGAGGATCGGCGCACCGCTCGCGTTCGCCCAGTCGATCAGATCCGCGGTCGCGCCACGTGGAGCCTCGCGGAGGCCGTAGCCGACGAGCGCGTCGATCACGACGTCCGGCCGGCCACCACCAGCCAGCGCGTCCGCCCGTACCTCCCGGCCAGGCGTCGACGCGAAGACGCGTCGCTGTTGGGCCGCCACGCCGGTCAGTCGATCCGGATCGGCGAGCACGAGGCGCACGGCCACGCCGTGGTTGGCGAGATGGCGCGCGGCACAGACGCCGCCGCCGCCGTTGCCTCCAGCGCCGGCCAGCACGACGACACCCGCCCCACGCCACTCCGCGCCGAGGAGGTCGATCGCCTGGAGGGCGAGCGACCGGCCGGCGTTCTCCATCATCTGAAACAGGTTCGGGCCGGTCGTGTCGACCGCCAGGCGATCGATCTCGCGCATCTGGTCCGAGGTCACGGCGGGCACGCGCGTGCCGTCATCGGTCAGGAATCGAGCGTCGGGTCCGCTCACGGGCGTTCCGCCACGGGGGTTCGTGGCAGCAGCAGGGCCAAGGCGGCGCCAAACGCCAAGTGCGCCGTCAGCACCGTCGCCGCAAAGTGCCAGCCGAAGTCGCGGCCGAAGATGCCGACGCCCAGCGCCTGCACGACAGGACTGACGAGGAATCCGAGACCGACGGCGAGCCCGTACGGCACGGCCCACCATCGAGACCGGCCCATCGCCAGCAGCACGAAGATCACGCCGAAGCTGGCGCCCATCCAGAAATGATAGGCAAAGCCCGTGACGTCGGACCAGCCTGATGGACCGCGCGCAAACCGGTCGAGGAGCAGAACCCCCATCAGTTGCGGAAGATTTCCTGGCATGAAGCCCAGGCGGAATCCCGGGTACCGCACGGCCTCCAGCGCCAGCGTCGCCAGCGCTCCCGCCCCGGCGCCACGGAGCAGGGCCGCCGCGAGCGCCCGGCCACGACGCTGGAGGACGATGACGCCGACGGCGAGGGCCGCGGCACCCGGCAAAATCAGACGCCAGGCGAGTTCGTTCAGTGTGCCGTAACCCATCTGAGACAAAGGAAACGCCACCGGTGCCGCCGACGCAAACGCCAGGAACAGGAGGCGAATCACGATGAGTCTTCCTTTGGCGTCAGGCATGAGGAACTCCAGAATCGAAAGACGGGGAGGACGCGTCGCCTCCCGTTGGGAGGTCCTCTACTTGGCCGCCATGGTGGCGAGGCCGGCGAGCTTCTCGTCGAGCATCTTCGCCACCATGTCAATTTGCCCGTTCTTGAACTGCGCCAGGACCGCGGACGGCAGGTCGTACTCCACGAAGGCCTTGCCGTTGGCATCCGCGTAGACGAACACCCGGAGCGGGACGTACAGGCCGACTGCGTGGTTCTGCTCGAAGATCTGCTTGCCCACGGTGGGACTGCCGACGAGCAGGAGCGTCGCCTTGAGGCTGAGCCCCGTCATGGACAGCATCTTGCCCTGGTCGACCTCCGCCATCACCATCATGCCGTTCTTCGCCACGAGCGATTTCACGGCATCCACGACCTGTTCGTAGGACTTGGCGGACGCGACGGTCACGCGCTTTCCGTCGAAGGTATCGTCCGCCGCGCGGAGCGCGGACGAGGACGCGGTGATCATGAGGACGGCAGCACACGCAGCGACGAGGGTCTTGATCGACATGTTTCGGTTCTCCTGTGATAACTGGCGAAGCGCTGGACCGCGCGCCACGGGAACCCATTTCCCGAGCGAGCGAAGCATCCCGCGCTTCTGATGGCTAGTCCGTGGCGAGCGCGAACCGTTACACGCGTGGATGGTTCACAAAGGACAGGCGTGTTGACCGTCGTCAAGCGGTGCGATTCACACGCCCTGCGAAGCGGACCGATCGTGGCGGCCACGCGACGAGTGGTGGGCGACCGTCCGCCACTGCCGGCCATCGTTCGCCAGGAGCCGGTCGGCCGCGGCGGGGCCCCACGCATGCGCGGGGTACGGGTGCAGGAGCGCCGATGGCGCCGCCTGGAGGATGTCGAGGATCGGCGCCACCACGGTCCATCCGGCCTCGACCATGTCGGCGCGATGGAACAGCGTCTGGTCGCCCATCAGGCAGTCGTGAAGGAGCGTCTCGTACCCGGTGTTCGGCCGGCTCTCGAAGTAGTCGGCGTAGTCGAAGTCCATGTCCACGGCGCCGAGGCGGAACTGCTCACCTGGAACCTTCGCCTGCAGGCGCAGCGCGATGCCTTCGTCGGGCTGGATGCGCATCACGAGCACGTTGGGCTCGACATCGCCGACGGCCTGTCCGCGAAAGAGCCGCAGCGGTGCGCCACGGAATTGCACGGACACCTCTGAGACGCGCGCCGGCAGCCGCTTGCCGGTCCGCAGATAGAACGGCACGTCCGCCCACCGCCAGTTCTCGACGAGCAGTTTCAGTGCGATGAAGGTCTCCGTCGTGGAATCTCGCGCGACATCCCGCTCCTGGCGGTAGCCGGGCAGGCCGTCGCCGGCCGCGTACTGACCTCGCACCACGCTCATCATCACTTCCTCGGGCGTGCACAGATGAATGGCGTTCAGCACTTTCACACGCTCGTCGCGCACCGCGTCGGCCTGGAATGAATTCGGCGGCTCCATCGCCGTCAGCGCCAGGAGTTGGAACAGATGGTTCTGCACCATGTCCCGCAACGCCCCGGCCCGGTCGTAGTAGCCCCCACGATCTTCCACGCCGACCGTTTCGGCGACCGTGATTTGCACGTGATCGATGTAGCGCCGGTTCCAGACCGGTTCGAAGATGCCGTTCGCGAACCGGAAGGCCATCAGGTTTTGGACCGTCTCCTTGCCGAGGTAGTGATCGATGCGGTAAATCTGTCGCTCGGCGAGGTGCGCGAGCAGCCGCTGGTTGAGGGCGCGGGCCGACGCCAGATCGTAGCCGAATGGCTTCTCCACGATCACTCGCCGCCAGGCACCCTCATGCTCCTCGAGCAGACCGAGGTCGCCGAGACGGCCGACGATGTCCGCCACCGCGCTCGGGGGCACGGCAAGATAGAAGACGACGTTGGCTGCCGCCGATCCAGCGTCGGATGGGTTCAGCCGGCGGGCCAGCGATGCGTAGGTCTCGAGGTCGTCCGGCGTTTCGAACGCGGAGAACACGCGCGCATGGAACCACGCGGCGAGCGCGGGGTCGGCCACGGGCGGCCCGAACTCGGCGAGGTCGCGACGAACCTTCTCGCGGTAGGCGTCGTGCGTGATCGGTTCCCGGCCGGCGCCAACGACGGTGAACTCCTCCGGCAGCCGCTGGCGGTTCGCGAGGTTGTAAAGGGCGGGCAAGAGCTTTCGCTTGGCCAGATCCCCGGTCGCGCCGAAAATCACGACCATGCACGGTGCGGGCGTCTTCGGCGTCATGGCCGTTTGCTCCCGGCGGGCTCCACGTGGCCGCCGAACTTGAAGCGCATCGCCGACAGTACCTTGTCGGCGAACGTGTGGTCCTGGCGGGAGCGGAAACGCGCGAACAGCGACGTGGCGAGGACGTCCACCGGTACCCCTTCTTCCAGCGCGGCTTCGATGGTCCAGCGCCCCTCTCCGGAATCCTGGACGTCGCCAGTGTAGCCGGACAGACCGGGATCCTCGGCGAGCGCCGCGGCGGTCAGGTCGAGCAGCCAGGATCCGATCACGCTTCCGTGCCGCCACACCTCGGCGATCTGCTCGAGCGCGAACTCATAGCGGTACCCGCCTGGCAGCGGCAGGGCGGCGGCGCCGCGGAGCAGACCCAGGCCCTCCGCGTAGGCCTGCATGAGGCCATACTCGATCCCGTTGTGCACCATCTTGACGAAGTGCCCGGCGCCGGCGGGCCCGCAGTGCAGGTACCCGTTCCGCGCGGTGCCGCTCTTCAGGCCCACCTCGGCCACGCCATCATCGCCCGGGGCCAGCGTGCGGAAGATCGGGTCCAGACGCCCCACGATGCCCGCCGAGCCGCCGATCATGAGCGAGTAGCCGCGCGCGAGCCCCCAGACCCCGCCGCTCGTGCCGACGTCGACGTAGTGGATGCCACGCTGGGCGAGGTGTCCCGCCCGGCGCACGTCGTCCTTGTAGTGGGAATTGCCGCCGTCAACGATGACGTCGTCAGCCTCGAACCGATCGGCCAGCGCGCCGACCATCGCGTCGGTCGCCTCGCCGGCGGGCACCATGATCCAGGCGATTCGAGGTCGCGCGAGGGCGTGGACGAAATCGTCGAGCGACGCAACGCCCGTCGCGCCCTCACCCACCAGGGCGGTCACGGCGCCCGCATTGAGGTCGTGCACGACGAGTGCGTGGCCGCCCTGCATCAGGCGGCGCACCATGTTGCCGCCCATCCGGCCGAGTCCGATCATCCCTAGCTGCATCGTTTCGTGTCTCCCATGGCGAGGTGTCCCCTCCGGTCAGGACCGTGTCGCGCAATCACATCTGGTGTTCAAGAACTGCTCGTACCGCTCGATCTCCACGCGGCTGCCGATCGCCAGGGGCGCGCGCTGGTGGATCGTCTCGATCCGCACGTCGAGGACGCACGTCTCGCCGGTCGTGGCGCGTCCTCCGGCCTGCTCGACGACGAAGGCGAGCGGCGCGCACTCGTAGAGCAGGCGGAGCTTGCCGTCGGGATGTCCGCGATCCGGCGGGTAGAAGTACGTCCCGCCCTCGAGCAGGGCGCGGTGCACATCGGCGACCAGGGCGCCGGAGTAGCGCTGCGAATAGCCGCGGGACCGGCCGGTCGGATCGCCCAGGCTGTCGAGATACGCCTGCGTGGCCGCGGGCCACTCCCGCGCTGCGGCAAGATTCACGGCGTAGTAGCGTCCCTCCGCCGGACACCTGATGTCAGGGTGGGTCAACAGGAACTCGCCGATGTCACCGTCGAGCGTGAACCCGTTGACGCCGTCTCCGGTGGTGTAGACGAAGACCGTGCTGGGACCGTACATGATGTAGCCGGCGGCCACCTGCTCGCGGCCCGTACCGGGCAGGCCGGACCGGACCCCGCGCGCCTCGCTCGGTTGGCCGCTCCGGTACACGCCGAAGATCGTACCGACGACGCCGTTGGTGTCGCTATTCGACGACCCGTCGAGTGGATCCACGCACAGGAGGTACGAGGCCTTCGCTCCACTCGCGATCTGGCGAGGCTCGTCTTCCTCCTCGGACACGATCGCCGCCACGATCTCGGCGTGCGCAAACGCCTCGATGATCGTCTGGTTGCCGAACACGTCGAGCTTCCTGGTCGCCTCGCCCTGCACGTTGGTGGCGCCCGTGGCGCCCAGATCGCCGACGAGCGCCGCGCGCCGGAGCTCGTGCGCGAAGACCTTTCCGGCGAACGCCAACTGCGTGAGCAGTACGGCGAGTTCTCCGGTCGCGTCCGGCTGCCGGCGCTGGCACTCCAGAATGTGGCGGCTCAGGGTCATTCGGCCCGTCGGCCCCGCGGGCATCATGCCGGTTCTCCGAGCGCCTGTTCGATCAGCCGCCCGAGCGAGGCCAGCCCCGCGGCCACATCCGGGCCAAGATGGACGCGCAGCGCGCGCCGGCCGCGCTCCGCCAGCACCTGAAGATCGCCGCGCGCCTGCGCCGCCTTCACGATTCCGAAGGTGTAGCGCCGACCGGGCACGGGCAGATCGGCCGCGTCGTCACACGTCACCTGGATGAAGACGCCGGTATTGGGACCGCCCTTGTAGACCTGCCCTGTCGAATGCAGAAACCTCGGGCCGAACCCGACACAGGTCGCCGCGCCGAGTCGGTCGCGGACCAGGCGGCGGATGTTCTGCAGCGCACGGCGGTGCGCATCGCTCATCGGCACGTAGGCCAGCAACGCGACATAGTCCCCCGCCCTCACGCGCCCGAGGTGGGCGCGCAGGTACTCGACCGCGGGCGCGCGGCCTCCGGCCGCCGCCATGAGCGCGGCCGCGTTACCGGCATCCGCATGGAGAGCGAACCTGTCCTCGACGCAAAAGGGCGGGTCCGCCGGCAGCGATCCGGACGCGTCGTACTCGTCGGTGAGCCGCCGGGTCGCGACCTTGCTCGCCTCGACATCAGGTTGATCGAAGGGATTGATCCCGAGGATCGCGCCCGCGACGGCTGTGGCGATCTCCCAGCGAAAGAATTCCTGTCCCAGGTCGTACGCGTCGTCGACCCGCACGCGCAACACCGCATGCCCGGCTTGCTCGAGGGCGACCACCGCGACGTCCTGGGCGGCGTCAGGCGCTTCCTCGAGGCGAATGTAGACGAATGTTCTGTCGCCGCGATAGAGATGCGGCGCGCCCAGCGGCTCGAGGTCGATCGGCACGATGCCCCGGCCGGCCTTGCCGGTCGATTCGGCGATCAGTTGTTCGAGCCAGGCGCCCAGGTCGCCGATCGCGGGCGACACCACCAGCGTGAGCTTGTCGCGGCCGCCGCGCGCGAGTGCGCCGAGCGCGATCCCCAGCCGCACGCCCGGGTTGTCGCCCGGCGGCACGCAGGCCGCGCAGGTGACCACCATCCGCGCCGCGCGCTCCAGCAGCCGTCGCAGATCGATTCCCATCACGGCGGCAGGCACCAGCCCGAAGTCGGACAGCGCCGAGTAGCGTCCCCCGATGCTCGGCACGCCGCAGGCGATGTGCCGAAATCCGCGCTCGGTCGCGGCTCGCGCGAGCAACGAGCCCGGATCCGTCACCGCGATGAACCGTCGCGGGGCCTCGGCCGCGCCGGCAACGCGGCTGACGCGATCGTAGAAATAGTCCAGCAGGATATTCGGCTCGAGCGTGCTGCCGGATTTGCTCGATACGATAACCACCGTGTTCGCCAGATCGATTTGCGACTCGACGTGCGCGATCTGCGCGGGATCCGTCGAGTCGAGGATGTGCAGGTCCGGAAAGCCTACCCGGCGGCCGAACGTCCGTCTGAACACTTCGGGAGCCAGACTGGAGCCGCCCATCCCGAGCAACAAGGCATGTGAAAACCCCGCGGACCGGACATCGTCCGCAATGGCCTCCAGATGGTCAATCTGCGCGTGCTGTTGGTCGACGATGGTGAGCCATCCGAGCCAGCTCGCCTCGTCATGGCCCGTCCAGAGAGATGCGTCCCCCGCCCAGAGCCGGCTCGACGATCCGGCCTTCGTCCAGCGGGCCGTCTCGGCGTCGATGGCCGCCTGCTCAACGGTCCCGACGGCCAAGGTCACCGTCGGGCGGGCCGGCACGTTCAGCGTCGCGCATCGATCGCCGACGGCCGCGAGCAGCGTTCGAAACGCGTCGCTGAACTGCCCGAGACCGGACGCGAGCAACTGTTCGCCCACCGCCTGAAGCGAGATGCCGGCGGCCTCGAGCTGATCGATGACTTGGTCGGCCTGCTCCGGCGCCTCGTCGAGACTCGCCCGCGGCCGGCCGTGGGCGCGGAACGCGTCGTAGGTCGCCGGCGGGATCGTGTTGACCGTGTCCCGGCCGATCAACTCCTCGACGTATTTCGTGTCGGGGTACGCGGGGTTCTTCGTCCCGGTGCTGGCCCAGAGCAGGCGCTGCGGCATCGCGCCGCGCTCGGCGAGCGCCCGCCATCGCGGCATATCGAGACGTCGCAGGTAGGACCGCCGCGCCTGCCTGGCGTTGGCGACCGCAGTTTTCCCGAGTAAGCCGGCGAGCCGGATCTGGTCGAGTGTCCCGGTCGAGTTGGCGCCCTTCGCCGTCAGGATCGCGTCGACCGCCGTGTCGATCCGGCTGACGAAGAAGCTGGCGACGCTGGCCACGCGCCCAATCTCGAGGCCGGCAGCGAGGCGCGCCTCGAGGCCGGCGAGGTACGCCTCCGCGACGCGTTCATAGGCCGCGACGCTGAACAGGAGCGTGACATTGACGTTGATGGCCTCCGCGATGAGCGGTTGGATTGCCACGATGCCCTCGGGTGTGGCGGGCACTTTGATCATGACGTTCTCGCGGCCCACCGCGTGCCAGAGGCGCCGCGCCTCGTCGAGGGTGCCCGGGGTGGCCCGCGAGAGCTCTGGCGAGACCTCGAGGCTAACGAACCCATCGCGACCGGACGTTCTCAGGAACACTTGATGGAGGACGTCGGCGGCCATCTGGATGTCCTCGATGGCCAGCGCCTCGTACAGGCCCTTGGCGGTCGAGACGCCGGCGCGCACGTGCCGCGCCAGCGCCTCGGCATAATCGGAGCTGCCCGCGATGGCCCTTTCGAAGATCGCGGGATTCGAGGTCACGCCGGCCAGGCCGTCCTCGGCGACGAGCCGCTGGAGCTCGCCGGACGTGATGAGGTGGCGTCGAATGTAGTCAAGCCAGACCGACTGGCCGTAGCCGGCGAGGCTGAGGATGGGGTTCATGCGTTCACGTGTCCTTCCGAGACGGCTCCCGAGCTTCGAGCGCGGCCACCTTGTGCAACCGCCGGACGTGCCGGGCTTCGCCGGAAAATGTGGCGGCGAGGAATGCCGCGACCAGGTCCTCGGCGAGCGCCGGCCCGATCACGCGCGCGCCGAGGACGAGCACGTTCATGTTGTCGTGCTCCACGCCCTGATGGGCTGAGTAGACGTCGTGACAGAGGCCAGCCCGGATGCCGCGCAGCTTGTTGGCGGCAACCGACGCGCCGACTCCGCTGCCGCACACGAGTATTGCGCGGTCGGCCCGGCCGTCCAGCACCGCCTGCCCAACGGCCTCCGCGTAGTCCGGGTAGTCGACTGGCTGGGTATAACGGGTACCGAGATCGAGCACTTCGTGCCTCAGCCGGCGCACGTGTTCGGCCACCTGCGTCTTCAACCCATAGCCCGCGTGGTCGGCCCCCACGGCGATGCGCCTGACGCCCGCGCTCACGCCCGAGCCTCCCGTGCACGCGCGCGCAATTCCATCGCGACCGCGACGATCCGATCGGGCGTGAAGCCGAACTTCTTCTGGAGCGCCCTGAGCGGAGCGGACGCCCCGAACGTCCGCATCCCGACAATCGCGCCGCGCGAGCCGACGTACCGCTCCCAGCCGAACGTGGACGCCTGCTCGACCGCCACCCGCGACGTCACGGCTGGCGGCAGCACGTCGTCTCGGTACGCCCGGCTTTGTTCCTCGAAGATCTCCCACGACGGCAGGCTGACGACCCGCGATCGGACGCCGGCGCGTGCGAGGTGTTCATGGGCCTCGAGGCACAGGGACACTTCGCTGCCCGTGGCGAGCAGCACGACCTCGGGCGCCCCGTCCGCGCTGTCGGCGAGCACGTAGCCTCCACGAGCCAGGCCGGACGCCGGCGCGTATCGGGACCGGTCCACGGTCGGAAGGTCCTGGCGAGACAGCACGAGCGCCACTGGCCGGTGCCGAAGCTGCATGATGAGCCGCCAGGCTTCGGCAACCTCGTTGGCGTCGGCGGGCCGCAACGTGACGAGTCCGGGAATGGCGCGCAGCGACGCCAGTTGCTCGACCGGCTGGTGGGTCGGCCCGTCTTCGCCAACGCCAATCGAGTCGTGCGTGAAGACGTAGATGACCGGAATCTCCATCAACGCGCTCAGGCGGATAGCGGGCCGGCCGTAGTCGCTGAAGATCAGGAACCCGGATCCGAACGGCCGGACCTTGGAGAGCGACAGGCCGTTGAGAACCGCCCCCATCGCGTGCTCGCGCACGCCGAAGTGGAGATTGCGGCCGTCCCAGAGGCCCGCGCCGATGTCGCCGGCGCCTTCGAACGTGAGTCGAGTCTTGGTCGATGGGGCCAGGTCGGCGGAGCCGCCGACGAGCCAGGGCACGCGAGGCGCGATGGCATTCAGCACCTGGCTCGACGCGTCCCTGCCCGAGAGCCCCTTCGCATCGGCCGGAAACGCCGGCACGTCGGCGTCCCACCCTTGGGGAAGGTCGCGGTGCTGCATCGCGTACAGCTCGCGAGCGAGGACGGGATGCTCGCGTCGGTAGACCTCGAAACGATCCATCCAGGCGGCGCGTGCCGCGCGGCCGCGCGACCCGATGCCGGCCGCGAAGTGCTCGCGGACGCCGTCGGGCACGAGGAACGTCGCATCCTCCGGCCAGCCGTACTGACGCTTGGCCAGCCGAACTTCCTCCTCGCCCAGCGGCTCCCCGTGGGCCGCGCTCGTGTCCTGCTTGTGGGGCGCACCGTACCCGATGTGACTGTCCACGACGATCAGCGTGGGCCGATCGCCGGCGGTGCGAAACCGCGCGAAGGCGGCGCGCAACTGGCCCAGGTCGTTGGCGTCGGGCACACGAAGCACCTGCCAGCCGTAAGCGACGAACCGCGCGGCGACATCCTCGGAGAAGGCCAGGCTGGTGGCCCCCTCAATCGTGATGTGGTTGTTGTCGTAGATCCAGCACAGCCGGTCGAGTCCGAGGTGGCCGGCCAGGGAGCCGGCCTCTGAGGCAATCCCCTCCATCAGGCATCCGTCGCCGGCCAGCGCGTACACGTCGTAGTCGAAGAGGTCGAAGCCCGGGCGGTTGAAGTACGTCCCCATCCACCGGCTCGCGATCGCCATCCCCACGCTGGCGGCGACGCCTTGGCCGAGCGGGCCGGTCGTCGTCTCGACCCCAGAGGTCCATCGGTATTCGGGGTGGCCGGGACACTTGCCGTCAAGCTGCCGGAATCGCGTGAGGTCGTCGAGCGAGACCGACGGCTCGCCGAGCCGCTCGTACGCGGCGTTGACCGCTCTGACGCCGCACAGGTGCAACAGCGAATACAGCAGCATCGATGCGTGGCCGATCGACAGCACGAACCGATCGCGATTGGGCCAGATCGGATCGTCCGGATCGAAACGCAGGACGTGCTGCCAGAGGGTGTACGCCACCGGCGCCATGGCCATGGGCGTGCCGGGGTGGCCGGAACGGGCGGCCTGGACCGCGTCGATCGACAGGGTTCTGATGGTATTGATCGCGAGCCAATCCAAGTCGCCTGGTTCCGTCGCCACGCATGCCCTCCGCTCGTAGGGCAGTCTCTCGGGAGACCCGTCGCGTTACGGTCCCCGTGTCCCCGTCGTCGTGTAACAACCCTCCAGGTTGTCTCACTCACCGTCATGCGATTCCTCCAGGGCCTCCTGGCAGCGGGTCCTCGCGCCCGACCGTCCGAGACGATGGTGGCCCTGTTCAGAAATGTGCGGATGCGGGTGTTCCTGGCGGCGATGGCCGTCGTTGTCACGGCCGTTGCGACCAGGAACCCGACCGGCGTCCTGACACCGGACGATCAGGTCAGATCGACAAGCACCGCTTGAACCTGTAGGAACTACAAGAATTAACGTATGGGCATGGGGCAGATTTATCAGACGGAACGGACGGCCGGCAGGGACGGCCACGCTCAGGCTACGGCCGTCAATTCAGCGACCGGTCCCCGGGCCTCGCGAACCGATCGGGCGATCGTCGCGGGCGGCATAGCGGGCGCGATCCTCGCCTCGTCGTGCTGCATCGTGCCGCTGGCGCTGGTGACCTTGGGGATCGGCGGCGCCTGGGTCAGCCGGCTGACGGCGCTTGCCCCCGACAAACCGTATTTCCTCGCCGGCACGGCCGCCCTGTTGGGCATCGGATTCTGGCGTGTCTACGGACGGCCAGCGCCGGCGTGCGTGCCCGGCACGCTGTGCGCGGTCCCCTCGTCTCGTCGATTCACGAAAGCGGCGCTGTGGCTGGGGGCAGCCGTGGCCGTGCTCGCGGCCAGCGTCGATTACTGGGCCCCGCTGTTCTGGTAAATGAGGAGGAAGAGCATGAAGCGCTTGTCCGTTCCGTCAATCGCACTCGTGGCGCTCGTCGTCGCCGGCTTCGCTGTCTGGAGCAGCCGGTCCACGCCTGTGCCGAAAGCGGTTGCCTCGCCGGCCGCAGCGGCTGTGCGGACACAAGTATTCACGGTCGCGCAGATGACCTGCGCGACGTGCCCGATCACGGTGAGAACCGCCATGGCGGGCGTCAAAGGCGTGATCTCGGTGAACGTGGATTTCGACACCAAGAAGGCGACGGTCACCTTCGACCCGGCAATCGCCACGCCGGCCGCGATCGCTCGGGCCTCGACCAACGCGGGATATCCGGCCTCGCCGATCTCCTGAGGTTTCACCATGAACACTCGGATGTTGCTGAGAACCGGCATCGTCGGGTCCGTGGCGGCCGCCATCTGTTGTTTCACGCCCGTCCTCGTGATCCTCCTCGGCGCGGTCGGTGTCTCGGCGTGGGCCGGGTGGCTCGACTACGTGCTGATGCCCGCGCTCGTGGTGTTCATCGGCCTCACCGTGTACGCGTGGAAACGTCAGCGCGACCACGCGGCGTGTTGCGACGCGCCGCGCGCATCCGGCGACGCGGACGCGTCCGGAGGACGAGCGTGAGCGACCAAACACTCGAGATCACCGGTATGACGTGTGAGGCCTGCGCCGGCCACGTCAAGCAGGCGCTGCTGGGCGTGCCGGGCGTCCGAACGGCAGAGGTTTCGTACCCGGAGGCCACGGCGCGCGTCACCGTTGATCGGTCGGTGGATGCCGCCGTTCTGACGACTGCTGTCGCCGCCGTCGGGTACGGCGTCGCGCTGAGATCCAGTGCCGCGGCCGAGGCGCAACCCGCCGCGCCGGTGGCGCTCGGTCATCGGCCGCCGGCCAGAACCCGAGGCGGTGACGATGACAGGAGGCCGCACGTGGCCGTCATCGGCAGCGGCGGTGCGGCGATGGCCGCCGCGCTCAAAGCCGCGGAACTCGGCGCCGCGGTCACCCTGATCGAACGAGGGACGATCGGCGGCACCTGCGTCAACGTAGGCTGCGTGCCGTCGAAGATCCTCATTCGCGCGGCGCACGTCGCCCACCTCCGGCGCGAGAGTCCCTTCGACGACGGGCTGTCTGCCGCGGCTCCGGTGATCGACCAGCCGCGTCTGCTGGCGCAACAGCAGCGCCGGATCGAGGAATTGCGACACGACAAGTACGAACGGATTCTCGATGAGACGGCCGGCGTCACCGTCCTCCGCGGCGACGCGCGCTTCACCGGCGACCACGCGATCGCCGTCACGTCAGCGGATGGCGGCGAACGACACATCCGTTTCGACCGGTGTCTGATCGCGACTGGCGCACGGGCGGCGGTCCCGCCGATTGACGGGCTCGCGGGGACGCCCTACTGGACGTCTACCGAGGCGCTCGCCAGCGATCGCATCCCGCGCAGGCTGGCCGTCATCGGTTCGTCCGCGGTGGCGGCGGAGCTGGCGCAGGCCTTCGCCCGACTCGGCAGCCAGGTGACCATGCTCGCGCGGCACACACTGTTCTTCCGCGAGGACCCGGCCATCGGCGAGGCCATCGAGGCGGTCTTCGGCAGCGAGCACATGACCGTCCTGACACACACGCAAACGTCATCCGTGACGTTCGCGAACGGCGAGTTCACGCTGGCCACAGACCGCGGCGAGGTACGTGCCGACGATGTCCTGGTAGCCACCGGCCGCGAACCGAACACGGTCGGCCTTGGCCTGGCCGCGATTGGCGTGGCCCTCGATTCGCACGGCGCCATCCTCGTGGACGATCACCAACGCACGAGCGCACCGGACATCTTCGCCGCTGGCGACTGCACCGACCGGCCTCAGTTCGTTTATGTGGCGGCCGCCGCCGGCACGCGGGCCGCCATCAACATGATGGGCGGCAGGGCGGCGCTCGATCTTGCGACGATGCCGGCCGTGGTGTTCACCGAGCCGCAAGTCGCCACGGTCGGACTCACGGTGGCGGAGGCACGCCTGCGGAAGATCGAGACCGACAGTCGAACGCTCCCACTGGACGCCGTGCCGCGGGCGCTCGTGAACTTCGACACGCGCGGCTTCATCACACTCGTGGCCGAGGCGCGCTCCGGCCGGTTGCTCGGGGTGCAGGCCGTCGCGTCCGAAGCCGGCGAGATCATCCAGACGGCCGCTCTGGCGATTCGGGCCCGGATGACCGTGACCGATCTCGCCGACCAGCTATTTCCGTATCTCACGATGGTCGAGGGACTGAAGCTGGCAGCCCAGACGTTCACGAAGGACGTGCGTCAATTATCCTGCTGCGCCGGCTGACGCCGGTCGTACCGCCGCCAGCCGCACTCCTCGCGGCGGATGACCTCGAGACACCAGTCTTGGCGAGCGTCCGAACGTACAGGCACACCGGGTAACGGACCGCGTGCTGGTGAGACTGTGAGGGCAATGAGACCCCGGCGGCGGTTGTCGTACACATCATGAGCGCCTGGACGGGCGACGAACGGGAGTGGCTTGAGACCGACGGCCTCGGCGGATTCGCGTCGGGTACCGTCAACGGCGTCCGTACCCGCCGGTACCACGGACTTCTGCTCGTCGCCACTGCTCCGCCAGTCGGCCGCATGATGCTGGTCAACGGCTTCGACGCGTGGGTCGAGATCGGGGGCCGACGGATCGCGCTGACCTCGCATCGCTACGTCCCAGGCGTCATCCACCCCGACGGGCGGTCGCAGCTCGTGGCGTTCTCGCACGACCCATGGCCTCGATGGACCTACACGCTCGACGAGGCCGGCGCCATCGTGCAGGAAGTCGTTCTCGTGCACGACCGTCCAACTGCGTTGGTGGCGTGGACGCTGCAGTCCGGCGCCGGACCGGCCCGGCTGGTCGTTCGACCGCTCCTTTCCGGCCGCGACTACCACGCGCTACATCGAGAAAACCCGTTGTTCGACTTCGAAGCCACGACACAAGCCGCCGCGGTCACTTGGGCGCCATACGCCGGCGTGCCAGCGGTGCACAGCACGTCCAACGGCGCGTACCGGCACGATCCCCTGTGGTATCGACAGTTCGAGTACACCGAGGAGCGGGCGCGCGGCTTGGATCATGTCGAGGACCTGGCCTCGCCCGGCGAGTTGTCCTGGGCGCTGACGCCTGGACGGCGCTCCGTGTGGATGCTCTCGGCCCAGCCGGGCCATCCGGCCATCGCCAACAACGACGACGTGGAGGCCGCCGCGGAGAGCTACCTGGCCGCGGAAGCGCGTCGGCGTGCCGCGTTCACCCAGCCGCTCGAACGCGCCGCTGACGCCTACATCGTGCGGCGCGGCTTGGGACGCACGATCGTCGCCGGCTATCCATGGTTCACGGACTGGGGCCGCGACACCTTCATCGCCTTGCGCGGACTCGCCCTGACGCTCGGCCGCCTCGAAGACGCGCGCGACATCCTGCTGGAGTGGAGCGGCGCGATCTCCGAGGGTATGGTGCCCAACCGATTTCCCGACGCTGGCGCCGCGCCTGAGTTCAACGCGGTTGACGCGTCGCTGTGGTTCATCGTCGCGGCTTATGAGCTCGAACGGGCGGCCGGCAAACGATCCGACCTCCTCCCGGCCGCGGCACGCCGGCGGCTGCGCGAGTCAACCGAGCTCGTGCTGGTCGCCTATGACAGCGGCACGCGGTACGGCATCCATCGCGACGAAGACGGCTTGCTCGCCGCGGGAGAACCCGGCGCGGCGCTGACGTGGATGGATGCGAGGATCGACGACGTCGTCGTCACGCCCCGAGTGGGCAAGCCCGTCGAAGTGAATGCGCTGTGGCTCAACGCGCTGCGCATCGCCGGGCACCGCTCGCACCGGTGGCGGGCGCTCTACGAGCAGGGGCGATCCGCGTTCGTGGCGCGCTTCTGGAACGAGTCCGCCGGGGCGCTCTACGACGTGATTGACGTCGATCACGACCGGGGCGTGGTCGATGTCTCCCTCCGTCCGAACCAGATCTTCGCGGTGGGCGGCCTGCCGTTTCCCGTCGTGCCGGGCCGCCTGGCCCGCCGCATCGTCGAGACCGTCGAACAGCATCTGCTCACGCCCCTGGGCCTCCGGACGCTGGCGCCGGGCTCACCCGGCTACGTCGGCCGTTACGAAGGCGAAGTGCGCACCCGCGACGCCGCATATCACCAGGGCACCGTGTGGCCGTGGCTGCTCGGACCGTTCGTCGAGGCCTGGCTCCGCGTGCACGGCGACACAAGAGCGAACCGCGTCATCGCACGCCGCTTTCTCGATCCGCTACGCGCTCATCTCGGCGCCGCCGGCCTCGGGCACGTGTCGGAAATCGCCGATGCCGAGCCGCCGTTCGTGCCGCGCGGCTGTCCGTTCCAGGCGTGGTCGCTCGGCGAACTACTGCGTCTCGACCGCGACGTCCTGGGTGAGCGTGACGTAGCCGGACGCGGTGCGGGCAGGAGGCGGGGATGACGGCCGAACAGTTGAGGCTTGACGAGGATCATCGGCGACAGCGCCATTGGAAGCGCTGGGGTCCGTATCTGAGCGAGCGCGCGTGGGGTACGGTCCGTGAGGACTACAGCCCGGACGGCACGGCTTGGGAGTACCTGCCGCACGATCACGCGCGATCGCGCGCCTATCGCTGGAACGAGGACGGACTGGCGGGAATCTCGGACCGTCACCAGCGCGTGTGCTTCGGGCTGGCGCTCTGGAACGAACGCGACCCGATCCTCAAGGAGCGCCTGTTCGGCCTCACGGGCAACGAGGGCAATCACGGCGAGGACGTCAAGGAGTACTTCTTCTACCTTGACAACACGCCAACCCACTCCTGCATGAAGTGGCTCTACAAATATCCGCAGGCCGAGTTTCCGTACGCCCACCTGGTCGACGAGAACCGCCGGCGCGGCCGCCAGGATCCGGAGTTCGAGCTCATCGACACCGGCATCTTCGATGACAACCGGTACTTCGACGTCTTCGTCGAGTACGCGAAGAGCGATCCGGAAGACATCCTGATCCAGATCACCGTCGTCAACCGGGGAGCCGAGGCGGCGCCGATTCACCTGCTGCCCACTGTCTGGTTCCGGAACACGTGGTCGTGGGACCCGGCGTCGCCGCGTCCAGTCCTCCGTGCGGTGCCTGGAAGTGCGGTGGCCGCGATCGCGCTCGACGACGTTTCGTACGGCCGCCAGTGGCTGCACGCCGAGCATGGTGGCGAGCTGCTCTTCACAGAGAACGAGACCAACGCCTCGCGCCTCTTCGGCGTGGCCGGCCCGCGTTTCGCGAAGGACGGTATCAACGACGCCGTCGTGCACGGCCGGACCGACGCGGTCAACCCGGAGCGGGTTGGCACGAAAGCCGCGGTGCACTCGCGACATCTGATTGCGCCCGGCGAACAGGTGCGCGTCCGGCTGCGGCTCGGCGGCCACGACGAGCGCCATTGGCCCGGCGGCCCGTTCACCAGGGAGTTCGACGACACCTTCCTGGCCCGGCGCCAGGAAGCTGACGAGTTCTACGCGGGGATCATCCCGTCATCGCAGAGCGAAGACGGCGCGCGTGTCATGCGGCAGGCGTTCGCGGGCCTGCTGTGGTCCAAGCAGTTCTATCACTACGTCGTGAAGGAGTGGATCGACGGAGACCCGATCCAGCCGCGGCCGCCGGCCGCCCGAACGCACGGTCGCAACGCGGACTGGACGCATCTGTTCAACGCGGATGTCATCTCTGTGCCGGACAAGTGGGAGTACCCGTGGTACGCGGCATGGGATCTGGCCTTCCACGCGGTGCCGCTGGCGCTCGTCGATGCCGAGTTCGCGAAGGCGCAACTCCTGCTGATGCTGCGCGAATGGTACATGCACCCGAACGGTCAGATGCCCGCCTACGAATGGGCGCTGGGCGACGTGAATCCACCGGTACACGCGTGGGCGGCGTGGCGTGTGTACAAGATCGAGAAGCGCCGGCGCGGCTCCGGAGACCGCGCCTTCCTCGAACGCGTGTTTCAGAAACTGCTGCTCAACTTCACGTGGTGGGTCAACCGGAAGGATGCCGAGGGCCGAAATGTGTTCCAGGGTGGATTTCTCGGCCTGGACAACATCGGCGTGTTCGACCGCAGCGCCGAGCTGCCGACCGGCGGACACCTGGAGCAGTCGGACGGCACGAGTTGGATGGCCATGTACAGCCTGAACATGCTCGCCATCGCCCTCGAGCTGGCCGCCGAGAACCAGGCCTACGAGGACATGGCGAGCAAGTTCTGGGAACACTTCCTCCACATTGCCCACGCGATGAGCGCGCGCGGCGGCGACAACCACGTCAATCTCTGGAATGAAGAGGACAGTTTCTTCTACGACGTCCTGCACCTGCCGAGCGGCGAACACGTGCCGGTCAAGTTGCGATCGATGGTCGGCCTGATCCCACTGTTCGCCGTAGAAACGCTCGAACCGGAGTGCCTCGACCGGCTGCCGGCGTTCCGGCGGCGCCTCGAGTGGTTCGTCCGGCACCGGCCGGACCTGATCGACGGCGTCGCCTGCATGGAGACGCCCGGACGAGGCGACCGCCGTCTGCTGTCGGTCGTGAACCGGGACCAACTGAAACGTGTGCTGGGCGTCCTGCTCGACGAAGCCGAGTTCCTGTCGCCGTACGGCGTTCGCGCGCTGTCTCGCGCCCACCTCGAATATCCGTACGTGCTCCAGTTGAACGGAACAAGGCACCAGGTCCGCTACGAGCCCAGCGAATCGACCACCGGGGTCTTCGGCGGCAATTCCAATTGGCGCGGACCGGTGTGGTTTCCCTTGAACTTCCTGCTGATCGAATCACTTCAGAAGTTCCACTACTACTTCGGCGACGAGCTGACCGTCGAGTGCCCCGCCGGATCCGGCCGGCGCATGACGCTCTGGCAGATCGCCGAGGAGCTGTCCCGCCGGCTCGCTCGGACGCTGCTCCGAAACGGCGAAGGTCGCCGTCCGGCCTTCGGCGCGATCGAGAAATTCCAGCGCGACCCGCACTGGCGCGATCTGATTCAGTTCTCCGAGTACTTTCACGGCGACACCGGCGCCGGCCTCGGCGCCAGCCATCAGACGGGGTGGACCGCGCTCGTCGCCAAACTGCTGCAGCAAACCGCGGAGCCTGACTGACGGACACACCCGTGTAACGCGCGCGCGTCAAGCGAGACCAATCACCGCGTGCTTCGCGGCGCCGGGCCCCGACTGGCCCGGACGCGACCGACGCCTGGAGTTCAGATGCGCGGCTGGACCGGTCGAATACTGCGTTCGAGATCCGGCACGTTGAAGGTGGGCGTAGGGCTGCTGCTCCTGGCGGGGGGTCTGGCGGCGGCTCTGGCCCGAACCAGTTACTGGCCACTCGCCAGCGAGGCGCCAGCCGAGGTTCAGCAGGACCCGATGCAGCAACTGTGGGACGAAATCCGCGGCGCGGACCTGAATCACAACGGAGTTCGCGACGATGTCGAGTCGTGGATCCTCGAGCGGTCGGAAGACGGCTCCGCGGACCGACGGGCGCTCCTGCAGTTGGCGGCGGACTATCAGAGCGTGCTCACGACCACGAGCAACGCGAAAGAATCGCAGCAAAGCCTGCTCAGGCTGTCCGACTCGCGGCGCTGCCTCGAACGCGTCGCCGGGGCCGAAGCCGAGCCGCAGATCGTCCATCTCAAGGCCGTGGTGCTGGACACCGACGTCCGGGTCCGGGCCTGGCTCAAGGCCTACGACCGACTGGAGAAGTCCGGCATCGGGGGCGGCCAGACCAGCTCAACGTCGGGCTGCCGATTCTGAACCCACAGCACGTGGGCGAGGCCCTCAGGGAATGGCTGTAACGGATCGACACCATGGCGGGACGAAGGGGACGGGGATTGGTCGAGGACCAGTCCGTACTCAACAGAAAACCCGAGAGGTGACACATGAGGTCTGGACTTTTGCTGGCGGTAACCCTGTCCGCGATGGCTACGGCAGGGACTATGGCGCATGCCCAGGGCGCATCCGGTATGGGCATGACCATGAAGATGGACACGATCGAGGGCGTCCTGGTGGACACGAAGTGTTACGGGCTCATGCCCGAACAGAATGCCGGCCAGGACCACATGGTCAGCATGGATGGCAAGATGGCCAAGGTGCCCAACTGCGCGACGGTCTGCGCAAACCTCGGCATCCCGACGGCCATCAAACAGGCGAACAGGACGATCATCCTGGCCGCGCCTTCCAGCCAGCTGGCCGCGCACATGGCCGAGAAGGTCAAGATCATGGGCGTCTATTCCAAGGACAAGGCCACGTTCATTGCGATGCGGGTCATCCCCGCCAAGGGCGAGCCCTACGACATCAAGACCATGATGTAACCACGCGTCACGTCGGCAGGAGCCTGTTCGGGGACACGCCCGGACGGGCTCCTGGCATTTTGGCGGCGCGGCCGGTCAACAGGCACTCTGCCGGCCCCGCACGGCCTCGGCATAGGCATGCTCCCCGCGCTGACGCGCGCATATCCTGACGTTCGTTCGAGGACGTCAGCGCACGTCGCCGTACCACCGGGCCAGAACTTGGGGCGGCACGCCCAACAGGTACAGCCGTTTGATCAGGAACCACTGCAGATGTGTACGGATCAGCCCCGCGTGCCGTTGCCGTCTGGAGGACACGACGAGCTTGGGATCGACGATCCGGATCGCTCGAAAGCGCTCGCGTAGTCTCCGCGAGAAGTCGTAGTCTTCCATGATCGGCAACGGCTTGAAGCCGCCCAGGGCCTCGAACGCGGTGCGCGTCGCAAAGATGCCGTTGTCGCCGTAAAACGACGTATTGGCGGGATCGTTCTCCTTGTCACGGAACTGGAACCGGATTGCGCGACCGACGATCTTGATGCGCCGATTGTGAGACTCGAAAGCATTCGAGAATCCGCCGCCGTCGTAGCCGGCACGCACCGCCGTCTCGATGGTTCGTAGTGTGCCCTCCGGAAGCCACGTGTCGGCATGGACGAAGAAGAACACGTCGCCCCCTGCCGCATGCGCGCCGGCGTTGAGCTGGCTGCCTTTGCCCTTCGGGGCTTCGACTACGCGCGCGTACCGGCGCGCGATGGCCACGGTCTCATCTGTGCTGCCTCCATCGGTCACGATCAGCTCGACACCTGCCTCGCGCTGCAGTCGCAGGATGCCGCTGAGCGTGTCGTCGAGAATGGCCGCCTCGTTGTGGGTCGGCACAATGATCGAGATCATCGCGGCTCACGGCGGCCCAACGGATACGTGCGATCGTCGTCGCGAAACGGCTGGAGGAGCATGCGATCGAGACGAAGCTCTCGTGGCGCCCGGAACTGCTCGATGCCGAGCATCATGCCGAGATGGCCAGCCGCCGGCTGCGCTCGATAGGTTCCGAAGAGCCGATCCCACCAGGGGAGATTGAATCCGAAATTACTGTTGGTCTCGCGCGCGACGATCGAGTGATGGACGCGATGCATGTCCGGCGTGACCACGAACCACCGGACGATCCGATCGATCGCCGGAGGACACCGGACGTTGCCGTGATTGAACACCGAGGTCGCGTTCAAGAGGATCTCAAACAGAAGGACGGCCACGGCCGGCGCGCCAATTGATGCGACGACGCCAAGCTTGATGAGCATCGAGAGCAGGATCTCGATCGGATGGAAGCGGACGCCAGTCGTCGCGTCAACCTCGATATCGGAATGATGCATGCGGTGAAGCCGCCACAGAGCGGGCACGGCATGGAACAGGACATGCTGGAGATAGATCGCGAGATCGAGAGCCACGATCGACGCCGGCACCGCCAGCCACGTCGACGCTCCCAGGACATTGAACAGGCCCCAACCCCGAGCCTCGATGGCGAGCGCCACGCCGACACCGGCGAGCGGAAACAGGAGCCTCAGCAGGAGGGTGTCGAGCACGACCATGCCGAGATTCCCCGGCCATCGTCGCAGACGTGCCGTGGTCTGGCGGCGCCGTGGCGCCGCCAATTCCCACAGCATCATCGAAGCAAGAATGCCAGCGAAGGCCAGGAGCCTCACGGCACGCTCCGTACCCAGCAGGACTCCGTGCACTATCTCACTCCCTCCATGGGGCCGCCCACGCAGCGCGCGCGGCTGACATTACTCGGGGGCAATGCCAAGTCCAGACCGTTCCTCTGATGCGATCTGTCACGTACGTTATCGGCGTCTCGGACGGTGTTCTCGCCAGACGCACTGCCGACGGTCCAACGGCCGGGGCGCACTCCGTGCGCCTCGGTTTTCATCTCATGGTGCCTGCAGCACCGAGTCCACGTCGAGCCTTTTCGATGAAGCCCTCCAGCGACCTCACACTCATCGCGCTGCATGGGCAATTCGAGGCGCCCGGGTGTTACCGGGCTGCGGGCGAAGCGGTCAGCCCGAACCGCATGACCCGTCCGGCCCATGTAACGTCGCGCCAGTCGCCGAGACTGGGCCATCGAGGGGGACGCTATGGGCAGATACCTGCTGGCCGTGATGCTCGCGGCCGCGCCCGCCGCGCAGCGGCCGTGGTCCGAGGTCGCGGTCATCGACGGCGATCCCGTCATGCGCGGCCTGCCGAAAGACGGCATTCCGGCCATCGACCGGCCGGTGTTTGTGCCGGCGGCGAAGACCTCGTTCATGGCCGATGACGAACTCGTGATCGGCGTCTTCGACGGCCAGACGGCGAAGGCCTATTCGACGTGGCTGCTGAACGGCCACGAAATCGTGAACGACAAGTTGGGATCGGTGCCCATCGCCGTCACGTGGTGCCCGCTCTGCTACACGGGCATCGTGTACGCCCGCCAGGTCCAGGGCCGGACGTTGAGCTTTGGCGTGTCGGGCATGTTGTGGCGCGACAACCTGGTCATGTACGACCGCCAGACCGATTCCTGGTGGGCACAGGCCGCGGGAGCGGCGATTCAGGGACCGTTGCGCGGCGCCGCGCTGAAGGTCCTGCCGTCCGACATGATGCGCTGGAAGGCGTGGCGAACGAGGCACCCTGACACGTTGGTCCTCACGAAGATCGAAGCCGGAGGGCTGAACGGCGCCTCCGACGTGTACCGGCCGTACCACGGTACCGGCGAGATCGGCGTCACCGGGCGGACGCGCGTCAATCGCCGGGCCCTGCCGGCGAAGACGCGCGTCGCGGCATTCCGATTCAACGGCCGCGCATTCGCCGTGCCCCTGGACGACGTCGCGGCCGCTGGGGTGATCGTCGCGTCGGTCGACGGCGAGACCTTCATCGTCGCCGCGACCGCCGACGGGTCCGGCGCGCGCCCGACTGTCCTCATCGACAAGGAGACCGGCTCGGAGTGGAGCGCGTTCGATGGCTCCGCCACGGCCGGGACGTTGGCTGGAGCGACACTCGAGCGCGTGCCGCTGACTTTGTCGTACTGGTTTGCGTGGCAGGCGTTCTTTCCGGATGCGACCGTGATCCGGCGATGACGCCCGATGGACCGTAATGCTCCGCCAGGTGACGAGACCATTCGGGCGGACGCTCGTCGTGAATGCTAACCGATTCCACGGGGCCTGGAGGTTCGCCATGGCGCGCTGCGGCACTAACTCCGATCTCCTCACGGCGTATGTGGACGGCGAACTCGCATGGCTCGACCGGCTGCGCTTCCACTATCACCTCGGCATGTGCCGGCAGTGCCGCGTCACGCTCAAGCGCCTGCGCGCCGCCATGCGGACGATGGACGGTCCGCAACCCGAGCCCCTTCCGGACCGAGTGCGGGACGAGATCCTGGCGCGGTTTGCTGACGCCAATGAGTAAAATGAGTAGCGAGCGACGGGCTTCATGGCGCGACCCAGCCGCTCCCCTCTGGGCGGTCGTGCTCGCCGGCGGCGCGGGCCGACGGCTGGCGGCCGTGACCGGCGGGGTGCCGAAGCAATTCTGGTGCGCGCGCAGCGGGCCGACGCTTCTGGGGCAGACGCTCGACCGCGTCGCGGCGCTGACGCCGTCAGCGCGGACCGTCACGGTGGTGGACGAAGCGCACCGACGGTACCTGCACGTGCACCGCGACCTCGCCGGATTGGGACTCATCGCGTATCAACCGGCTGACCGCGGCACCGCGGCCGGCGTGCTGCTGGGACTGCTCACGGTCGTTGAACACGCGCCGCATGCCTGCGTCCTGCTGACGCCGTCCGATCACGGTGTCGGGGACGTCCGACAGTTTCGGCTCGGCGTACGCGACGCCGTCGAACGGATCCGGTCAGGCGAGAGCCGCATCGTCCTCTTCGGGGCAGAAGCGTGGTCGGCCGACGCCGGATACGGCTGGATTACCCGGGTCGAGGGCACGCCAGGTCGGCCGACCCTCTGTCGCGTCGCACCAGTGGCGACATTCGTCGAGAAACCGCAGAGCGCGGAAGCCGAGCGTCTGCTCGCGTTGGGCGCCGTGTGGAATACGATGGTGCTCGTCGCGCGCGCCGACGCCCTCCTCGGCCTGTACCGGCAACACCTGCCGGATCTCCACGAACGCCTGTCCGGAGCGTTCTCCGCGCCGGTGGAGGAACGCTCCCAGGTCGTCGCGAGCGAATACGCGGGAATGGTGAGAGCGGATTTCTCCCGAGACGTGATCGCGCCAGCCAGCGGCCTCGACGTGTACACATGGCCCGCCTCGATGGGCTGGTCGGACCTCGGCACCCCGGAACGTCTCGAGGAGTGGTGCAGGAGGGAGATCGCGATTCGCGACCAGGTTTCGACGGGCCCGGGTAATGTTGTCGGCCACGCCGGCACTCATATTTGATTCTCCTGGAGCGTTCACGATGACGACACTGCGAGCACCTGAGCCGGGTCAGTTCCCAGACGACGAACGGGCGGAACTCGAACGAGTCGCGCGGCGCATGGGCCGAAGACGTCCGGCGTGACGTTCGACGGCACCACGTATACCAACCGGTTGATTGACAGCCACGATCCGTACTTGCTGATGCACGCCCATAATCCGGTGGACTGGTACCCGTGGGGACCCGAGGCGATCGAGAAAGCCCGTCGCGAGAACAAGCCGATCTTCCTGTCGGTGGGGTACTCCACCTGCTACTGGTGCCACGTCGCCGAGCGCGAGATCTATTCCAATCCGGACATCGCCGCGTTGATGAACCGATGGTTCGTCAACATCAAAGTGGACCGCGAGGAGCGGCCCGACGTGGACGGCGTCTACATGCTGGCCACCCAAATCATGACCGGCGCCGGCGGTTGGCCCAATAACGTGTTTCTGACGCCGGACCTCAAGCCGTTTTTCGCGGGCAGCTACTTCCCGCCGACAGACCAGGGCGGCCGGACTGGATTTCCGTCCATTCTCACGTCTCTGCACGACGCCTGGACCGGCGAGCGAGCGAAAGTCACCGAGACGAGTGCGCGGGTCTATCAGGCCCTGCAGCAGGCAGAAAGCCGGCCGAGCGCGGCCGGCGGCGCCCCGCTGGCGCCCGAGTCGTGGCTCGCCGAGGCCGTCAAGCAGGCCGCGGCGCAGTTCGACGGGACCAACAGCGGGTTCCGGGGCGGCTCGACCATGTTTCCGGAGGAGCCGGTGCTCTCGGCGCTGCTGTCCGATGCCCGGCTGACCCACGACCGCAACGTCTTGAACATGGTCACCGCCACGCTGCAGGCGATGGCCGAAGGCGGCGTGATGGACCAACTCGCCGGCGGCTTTCATCGCTACAGCACCGAGCCAACCTGGTCTATTCCGCACTTCGAGAAGATGCTGTACGACAACGCCCAACTGCTGGCAGTGTACGCGCAGGCCTACGCCATCACCGGGCGACCATTCTTCAAGCTGGTGGCGCGGCGCACGGCGCACTACCTCACCACGGAGATGCAGGCGGAGGGCGGCGGTTTCTACAGCGCCCAGGATTCACAGATCGACGGCGTCGAAGGGGTCAGCTACGTCTGGACCAAAGAGCAAATTCAGTCGGTCTTGGGCGCGGCCGATACCCGACGATTCCTCGCCCTCTACATGTTGACGCCGATGCCCGAGAGCTTCGGTGGCCAGAAGCCGTCGCCCGGCGGCGTGCTGCGGCTGGATCGCGACAAGGCGCAGGTGCTCGCCGACAAAGATCACCTGGCTGCTGCGGTCGAGACGCTCGCACCGCTGCGCGACAAGCTGTTGGCGGCGCGCAGCCGCCGGCCGCAGCCGGCGCGCGACGAGAAGATCGTCATCGGCGATAACGCGCTGGCCATCCTGGGGTTCCTTCAGGCCGGCCAGGCTCTGGACAATCCGGCGCTGACGCGCACCGCCACCGACGCTGCGAGGTGGGCCTGGAATCAGGCGTTCGATGCGAGCACCGGCCTGCTGAGGCATCAGTTCTTTCAGGATCACGCTGGAGGCGGCGGGTTTCTCGATGACTACGCGCTGCTGGGACAGGCGTTCCTGGCCCTGCACGAGATCACCGGCGAGGCCGAGTGGCGCACGCGCGCACAACAGGTCGCCGACGCCATGCTCACGCGCTTTGCCCGGCCCGACGGATCGCTGGCAACGACCGCCGACGCCAGCGACCTGCTCGTGGCGCCGCCGGCAGACGGCGACTCGGTGCAGCCCGCCGGTCAGTCGGCGACCGTCGCGCTGTTGTTGGGTCTCGGCGCCGAGGGCGGTCACGTGCGGTACGCGACCGCCGGTCGGCGCGCCCTGGCGCCACTGTCCGGACAGATTGCCGCACGGCCCTACGACTGGGGCGCGCTGCTCGCCTGGCTCAGTCAGCCGCCGTTGCAGACCGCGCTAAATCGGGCCGAGCCGGCAGCGGGGCAGCCGTCGGCCGGGTTGCCGGGTTCCGCCGACCACGTGCCTGCCACGGCCAGCCTGCTGCCCCGGCGGGCTGCTGGCAAACAGAGTGCTGAGTTGCGCGTGGTCATCGATATCGATCCCGGTTACCACATCAATGCCAACCCGGCGTCCGACCGCAATCTGATTCCCACCGAGTTGACGTTCGTGGACGGGGCGAAGCTGCATGTGGACTACCCGCCGGCGGAAACCTTCAGGGCGCCGTTCGCGCCGCAGGGGATCGCCGTGTACTCCGGACGGATAGAACTGCGCGCGCTCGTGCCTGGGCTCCCAGCCTCGACCGCGACACTGAAGCTGCGCGTCCAAGCGTGCAATGATCAGTACTGCTTGGCACCGGCGACGCTCGAGCTGCCGGTATCGCTCAAGTCGAAGTGATCCAAATTCCACCCCATCTCGACTACCCGTGGGAGACTTGGTCGGCCCACGCGTCGAGCGTCGTCGGTGCGATGCCAAACTCCCGCTGGAGTCCAGGGATATCCACGCTGTAGCCCTCGCGGTCGAACCATTCCAGCATCAGGGCGAAATCATCGCTGCCGGCGCGAATCTGTTCGATCGGCACACGCACGAACGCGATCCGCCGGTGAAAATGCCGGCCGAGCACCTCCGCTGTTCGAGGCATCGTCGCCGCGTCTCCGGCGATGTCGATCTCGCGGCGGTTGAGCGAGCCGGCATCGACAAAGGCGCGGGCGCCGTACCGGCCGATGTCGGCGGCGGCAATCATCTGCAGCACCGTGGAGGGATCCATGGCCGTCGAGAGCGTGTCATCGCGCAGGAACCACGGCGTCACCAGATTCTCCATGAAGAAGACGGGCCGAATGATGACGTGCGACGGAAACTTCAACCCACGCACGGTTTCTTCGATTCTCCACTTGTTCTCGAAGTGGGGAATGCCCGTGTGCCGCTGTGCCGAGGCGACCGAGCTGTACACGAAGTGCTGCACGCCGGCCTTTCGCGCGACGGCGGCCAGGCGTTTGCCCTGTTCCTCTTCCTTCTCGACACCGGCCTCCCAGGTGTTCTGCACGGCGAAGACGCCCCAGGCGCCGGCCAGGGCGGCCTCGAGCGAGGACGAGTCATCGAGGTCGCCGTAGACGACGTCGGCGCCCAGATGCGCGACCGCCTCGGCGGCTTCACTGGCGGGTTTACGCGTCATGGCCCGCAGGGCGAAACCCTGACCGCGCAGGGCCCGCAAGGTCGCGCCTCCCTGCCTGCCCGTGGCGCCGGTGATTAGCACGGTCCGCTGGTCTGTCATCACATCCCCTTGTCTCTGGCATTCCGTTTCAAGCCCGCGCCAACCCTTCGGGCCGGCCCGCATCCTGTATGAGTGTCGCGCGGAGGCAGGGCATTACGGGAACTGGGGCGATGTCTGAGGTACGCCGGGAACGTCCCGATGGCCCGGCGGCCGAGCCGGGCGCAAACGGGGCCTTGACACCGTACCTGGGTACAGGGTCTACGCTGGGCCTGAACGGTGAGGGAGGATGCTCATGGGACACCTGACCATCGGTAGGCTGGCCGAACAGGGCCGGGTGAATCCGCAGACCATCCGGTACTACGAGCGCGAAGGCCTGTTACCGAAGCCGCCGCGGCTCGCGTCCGGCTATCGCGCATTCTCGCCGGAGGCCGTGCGGCGGGTGCGATTCATCAAGCGCGCGCAGGAGCTGGGATTCTCCCTGGACGACATCAAGGACCTGCTGTCGATCCGCGTCGATCCGAGGCGAGATTGCTCGGGCGTCCAGACGCTCGCGCGGACGAAGCTCACCGATATCGACCAGAAGATTCGGACCCTTCGCGCCATGCGACGCGTGCTCAGCCGGTTGGCCTCGGCCTGCCCGGGCCGTGGACCGGTCGGTGAGTGCCCCATCCTCGAAAGCCTCGAGCTCGATCCGGACCATGACGGAGACCGCCGATGACACCTTCAGGGCTCGTGGCAAGACGGAACGCATGGATGAACGGAACACTTGTGTCTGCTGTTTCCGCGTTCGTCGTTCTGCGCGATCGTCGCGTCAGCCAGCGTGGGCTCCAGGAAGAGGAGCGAATCGGGGTACTCGCGCTGGACGGTCGCCCGAATCCGGCTGAAGTGCTTCACGACGAACTGCGTCAGGAAGTAACGCAGTTCTGGTGGCTGGGGGGCATAGAGCGTGGCATCGTAGGCGACTGCCTCCGCACGCCCCACACCGTCGATCCGGATGACCAGTGGCTTGATCTGGGCATAGCGCGACGTGGTGTAGACGTTGAGGCCAACCAGGCCGAGCGCAATCAGCGACACCAGGACGAGCGCGATCTTCAGGTAGGTGTTGAGGACGAGAGCCGACCCGTACACCTCCACGAACTGGCGCTTCGCGCTCTCCAGGCTCTTCGGAGCGATGTCGCCGACGGTCGCTGGCATTACAAGCTCCTTCAGGCTCCGAAGGACCCCTTCAGCAGGTGATATGCGGTCCATACGACGCCGCACGCGAGTCCGATCGCCATTGCCACCAGAATGGCGATGACGAGCAGTCGTGTCAGCTCAGGAGAGGCCGTCTCCTCGTGGTCAGTGCGCGTCGGACCGTGCGGGCGATGTGCCATGAGCGTGCTCCCTATCGACCCCTGAACAGCCGCCCGACCGCAACGCGCGGTGACAGGATGCTCTCGCCACCGCCACCCGTGAAGATGTTGCTCGTAAGGGACGGCACGAGCAGCATTCCGAGAACGAAGGTCCCGACTACGGCCACGGCTTGCAGGGCGTAGACCCCATATTCCGCCTGGGTGATCGTCGGAGGCAAGGTCGTGACATACCGGTAGACGAACTGCTCGAAGATCATCAGGAAGGCGACCGCCACGACGGGGATGAACGAGTACTGGATGAACGCCTTCAGCCAGCCCCAGAACAACCAGTCGAGCTTCGGCACGATGAAGAACGGCACGAAGATCGGACCGAGCAGGGCGCACACCGCGCTTGCGATCAGGCCGAAGGCGATGACGGCCAGGGAGATGCCCTTCGCGACAGCGACGAGAAGGAGGACGGTCCAGTAGATCAGGTTCGCCAGGATCGACCACGGATCCGGCTGCATGAAGTGGTCGGAGAGCTCGTCGAGATGGCGATAGATGTTGTCGAAGGATCGAGCTTCGAGGACCGACTGGAAGTAGTGCGCCTGATCGGTGATCAGGTTGCTGAACGACACGCCGATACCCGGCAGTGGTGCTTCGTAGAACGTGATCAGCGAATAGCCGAACGACACGAACAGCAGCAGCTTCGCGAAGTCGAACATCTGCTCCCCGAGTCCATCGTGCGAGAACATCATCCGGATGCCCTGCCAGGTGATGATGATGGTGGCGAACGCGATGAACATCTGGAACCCGAACCGGATGAACTCCGGCTCATAGGTCAGCAGGAGGTTGGCGATGGCCTGCTGCACTGTCGGCAGCAGATTGAGCGAGGGCTGAGTCGGCATCCTCTTCTCCGTCGGCGCTACGGTTGCCTCCAGGTGCGCAGGGCGTCGCCTGTGCCGGCCACCATGGCTTCGTTCGCGGCGGCGCGGTCGCGCCACGTCACCAGCTGCATGTTCATGGCGGCGGCATCGGCGTCACGAGCCCGCTTGTTCTCGATGAGCAGCTGCTCGACGACGCCGGTCAGGAGCTGGCCACGCGCCTCACGCTGGCGGGCACCTATGAGGACGGCGCCGCTGATCTTGTCGAGCACGGCGGTCGTGCTCTGTTCGAGCGTCCCGTTGGTCACGTCGCGCTCGAGTCCGTTGATGGCACTCAACTCCCTCCGGCCGTTCAACCGGACCCGTCCGCTCTGATGCGTGGCCGTGATGATCGCGGCGTCGGCCGCATTGAGTGTGGCGAGTCGGGCTGACACCGACCGCCGCGCCGCGGCCGGCAGCCGGCTCAACGCGTCGCCGGCTGGAAGCACGGGATGGCTGATGGCCAGATAGGCAGCGCCGGCAGCGTCTCCGTAGTTCAGCGCCGCGTGGTAGGCGCGGGAGAAGTGGAACACGGCCGGATTTTCAAAGTCGTGGGTGCGCCATCGAGGCGGGTCAGGCACGCCGTACTTCCCGAGATTGGTGAACATGCTCAGACGTTGTGCCATCCGGCGCAGTTGGCTGTGCTGATCCCGTTGAAGGAGATGCTGATACTCCTTCACCACCGCCGTGATCCGGGCCTGGATCACGTTCGCAACGTCCGTGACCGGGATCTGAGCCTGCACGCCACCAGCCGCGACAAGAATGAGGGCGAGTGACAGGGAGAGGCGACGCATCACGGTCTCCTTCCTCACGGCTGACGCCACGTCCGTAGCGCATCGCCGGTGCCGGCGACAAGCGCCTCGTTGGCTGCGCGGCCGTCGCGCCACGTGACCAGTTGCATGTTCATGGTGGCGGCCTCGGTGTCACGCTGCCGCTTGCCGCGCGCGAGCATCTGCTCGAGCGCGTGCGACAGCAGCTGGTTCGTGGCCATGTCCTGCCGGCGCGCAAGCAGCTCGCCACCGGCGATCTTGTCGAGAATGGCGGTCATCTCGTGGTAGCGCAGCAGGCCGTTGAGGACGTCCGCTTCCATCTCACGGACCGCGTTCTGGAGCTGGTCCTGATAGCCGCGGAGTGCTCCGACCTGGTGGCCAGCCATCATGGCGACGGAGTCGCTGACCTCGATGGTGGCGTACTGCCGTTCGAACGTCCGGCGAGCCGCCGCGGTCAGTCCCCTCGAAGGAACACCGGGGCGCTCCAGTGGGACGGCCGACGCAAAGTAGGCGGCGCCGGCCGGGTCCCCGCTGTTGAGCGCGCGCAGCCATGTGCCGCCGTAGGTCCACCGGCTGGCGTCGTGCCGCGCAATTCCGACAGGTGGCATCCGGTAGTGCTCCATCCCTCCGAGCCCCTGGGACATTCGCATGATCGTTCGGTACTGGGCTCTCAGCTCGTCGAGATGCCGCTGGACGCGCTGTGCGATGAGCACCGCCTGCGTCAGGTGCGCAACGTCGGTGACCGGAATCTGCGCCCGAAGCGGAATCGGCAGGCCAGCGACGAGCACGAGAACGCCGATGATGGCGAAGCGACGAGACATACACACCTCCCGTCAGAAGCGACCCGCACGGCCAGCGCGAGTGAACGCCGGCAACTCGAGGTCGCTTGTGAGATAGACCTTGACCCGATGCCCCTCACGGATAGTCACGGTGGGCAGCCGATTCAGGTAGCGATTCATCACCTGCATGCTCGCCTGCGCGGTGGAGTCGGTCGCCCCGCCGGCGATCACTACCGTCCGATCGCCGTCGCCGCGCGACAGCCCGGCACTTCCAATCCACTGCGCGAGGCCGCTGATCAAACCCACCGCTCCCGCGGCCCCGAACGTTGACCAGTAGTGATGGTTCACCTTGTCGCGCAGACCGGCATCGCCGATCTGGTTCAGACCCATGAACTGGTCGAGGCGATACGTGCGGCCGTCCGGCTGGATGAGCCGGTGGAGAGCCACGGCCAGCCTGGACTCACCGAGCGCCTGCACGGGGTTCGTCTCACCCAGGATGCGTGCGCCAGCGGGAATGAGGATCTGATTGCCGCTGTGGGAGTAGATCGAGTTTGTCACCAGGAGGTTCACCGGTGCCGCCGTGCTCCCATCGAGACGGTTCGTCAGCACAGTGTCGATCAGAGTGCCTTCGAGCAGGCGATGCAGTGGGCCGGCGGCGCGGATTGGTTCGGTCGATGCGGGCGTTCGCTGCTGCGAGGGATCAGTGACGGGCGCGGGTGGTATGTCTGGCAGCATCGCCTGTGGCGCAGCCGTCGCGCCGGTTCCGGCTCGGGCTGTCGCGCGCATCACGGCGTCGGCGACGTCATCGAGTGACGAGGCCGTCGGGTCCACAGGTCCACCGGCAGCTGCGCGCGTCGAGCCGGCACCGGGTCGCTCATTCTCAGGCCGCCGACTGACGGCGACGTTGCTGGCGAACAGGCTCTCGTATTCACGACGTCGCCTCTCGGCGGCAATCGGATCCTCTGGCGCGGCCTGAGTCGGCTCGTCGTAGTACATCGGTGGCGGCTGATTGGCCGCCTGCTCGGCAGCCTGCAGTTCGCGTAGCGCCTGAGCCTCCATCGTCCGCAGGCGGTCCTGGTAGTCGCGAACCCTATCGGCACTCGGCGTCTGCGGGACCACAGCGGCCGTCGAAGCTCCTCTCTGTGGCTCCGGCTGCCCCACCAGCAGAATCACCAGCACGATGCCCACCGCCAGACCGGCCATCAGCCACGTCTGCATGTTCCGCGGCAGGACGCCTCGCGGTGGAGTCCGGTGATCCGTCACCGGCGTCGTGCCTGGCGCGTCGGCATGGTCGGCCATCACGTCACCGTTCCTGAAGTGAGAACGAGAACCGCTGGTCGCCCAGAGCGAGGTAGCCGCGGTCAAGCACCTTGGGAACGACGAACGTGCCCTCGCGGACCTGGAAGTTCACGACGGCTGGCTTGCCGTCCTTCATCTCGTACAAGGCCGGTAGTTCCCGGGCGTCGGACTTCACGTAGGTGAACTCGCCGTCATGCCACATCGCCCGGACGAAGAATGGACGCTCGTACTTCACGGCACCGTACGCAAAGTCCAGCGTCGTCGGGTAATCCCGTTGGTACGCGGCCGTCGTCTCCTCGGCGTGCTGCTCGGCAGAGCGAATCGCCGCCTGCGCTTCCGCGAGTCGTGCTTCCAGGGCCTCGACGTGCGCGGCGCTGTAGTACCGCGGTCGACCGCTGGCCGCCGTCGCGTCGCCAGCGACGTACACCTTGAGGTCGGGCGATGCGTTCGGAGCGCCTCCCTCGTTCAGGAGGAACGAGTAGATGGCGCCGCTCGCCGTCACAAGGTTCAGGTTCGTCGCCGCGCCGGCCTTGGCCGGCTTCACGTGCGCGATGTTCTGGGTCGCGCTGATCACCCAGAAGTCGCGATCCCCGCAGATGATGTCCAGAATCTCCTCGCTGTCCGGAAGCACGATCATCGTCGTGTAGCGGAGGCGCGTCTGGAGCGTGATGAGGCTCCGTTCGGACGCGGACACCTCGCGAATACCAGACGTCTGGCCGCTGACGGGCATGGACAGGGACACCACAACTGACGCTGCCACCAAGGGCATCCAGGCACGACGAGCCATTGCACACCTCCGTTCAGGCCGACTCCGCGAGGCGAGCGATCCCCGCATCGAAGCCACATTCACGAAAGATGGCCGCCACTCGTTCGTTGTCGACAGGAGTGTTCGTGTAGATCCAGTAGCTCTTCGGATCCACGTTCAGTGAGAGGACTTTCGCCAGTGTCGGCCGTTTGAGCAGGAGCTGCTGGCGCGGCACGAGGTCGGTCAGCAACTCCACTTCCATGGGGTTCAGGTGGAACAGGTCCACATATTGCTGTGTGTCCAGCGAGGGGTTCGCCAAGAGCAGCTTCGTCGGGCAACTCTCGACGACGGTGCGGAGCAGGTCAGCGGAGGCGAAGTCCTCGGCCGATTGCGTCGCCAACATCATCATGGCGTTGCGCTTGCGCCAGGTCTTCAACGCTTCCTGCACGTAGGCCCGAAGGGTCGGATGCTGAATGAAGCGCCACGCCTCGTCCATCACGCACAGCTTCAGAGTGGCGGCCTCAGTGGGATCGAGGATCCGCGCCGTGACGCGATGCAGCACGTAGAACAGAAGCGGTTCGAGCAGGACGGGGTATGCGCGCATGGCCTCGAAGTCGAACACCTGCAGACGATTGACTGTCAGCGTGTCGTCGACGTTGTCGAACAGGCTGGCGTAGCGCCCGCCGTCCACCCACTTGTGAAGCCGCGCAGACAGCGAGCGCGGCAGGAGATTCGCCAGCGTGAAGAGGCGCCGCTGGCCTCGGTCGAGCACGTAGAGGTTCTCGATGGCCTCGTAGACCTCGCGGTCCTCGAGGTCGCTCAATCGATAGTTGTCGTTCCCTTCGAGCAGAACGCGAATGAAGGCGTGGAGGAAGTGCAGGTGCTCGGAGGTGGGGTCGAGCGCGAAGGGGTTGATGGTGACGGCCTCCTGACGGAGTCCCACTTCCAGGTACTGGCCCTGCAGGAGCGTCGCGAGCTTCCGGTAGCTGTGGCCGAGGTCCAGGATGACGGTGACGGGGTCGTACTTCTGGGCGTGCGTGACCAGGAAGTTCAACAGAAAGCTCTTGCCGCTTCCGGTGGCGCCGAGCACGAGCGTGTGCCCGACGTCCTGCACATGCGGGTTGAACGCATACGGCGTCCCGCCCGGCGTCTCGAACACGGCAAGCGCCTCGCGCCGCAGGTGGGGACTGAGTCGCTCGCCGGGGTCCGGCGCGAACAGGAAGCTCAGGTCCGCGACATTCGTCTCGAGCAGCGCCATCCGCCGAACGTTGAAGGCCGCGTTACCGGGCACCATGCCCAGCCAGGCGTTCAACAGGTTGTAGCTCTCCTCGAAGAGGCTACCGTCGTGCACGGCCAAGGTCTTCGCGGCCTCCGCAGCCTGGTGTTCCAGAGCGCGCCGATCCAGGCCGTGCAGAGCGAGCGTCAGCGAGCACGTCCCGAAGAAGTGCCCGTTGACCTCCAGCTCGGTCAGGGCGTCGCCAAGCTGGCGCACCATCGTGCTGGCGGAGTCATCGACGAGCATCTCTTCCGGGCGCGTCTCGGGCGTCACGTAGTTGATCATCGACACGCGCTTGTTGAAGAAGTGTCGCCGCCGCGTCTGGATGTCTCGGCGCATCTTGTCGCTGGCGGTGCGCTGCCATTCGAGGCTGGCGATGAACTCGCCCGGCACCGCCAAGAGGTCCGCCAGCAGGTGCGCGAACGTCTGGCTCGGCGGCTCCTTCATCGTCAGGACCTTCACGGCCTGCCGGCCGACGGTCAAATGATCCCGATGACACTCCACCGGCGAGTCCGCAACGAAGTAGTCAAGGTGAACGTCGTGGGAGAGACGGGCCGCGTCCACCACGGCCGGGTCGTAGTTGAGGAGCTGTCGAAAGAACCGGAACGCCTCAGCCTTCGGCAGCCGACGTGGACCGAAGTCGGCCAGCTGCACCTCGAAGGCCTGGGCCTTGTGATGCAAGGCTGCAATCCCGCGATCGAGTTCCGCCTCGACGAAGGCATGGGCCGCCGATGACGACAGCCAGGCGCGCAGCCCTTCCCTCGGCGCTCGCCACATACGCCGGAGCGCGGTGCTTCGACGCGAAGAGGCCGGCGCTTCGTAGAGGAGCACGAGGAATAGCTCAACCTGCGAGAGCTCGCTCCGCCGGCCATTCAAGTACTGCGCCCGTCGCTGGATGGCGTCGTTGGCGACAGGCTGGGAGCAGGGCTCAGACACAAACGGAGATGCGGTCTGTTTGATCAGGTACTGGTAGACCCGGCAGTGCTCGTCGAGCAGGCGCAGCGCGGCTTCGAATCGGTGCGTCAGCGTGCGCCGCTGTGGGTGAGGCAGCGCCTCGCCGTCGACGCCGCGCACCGCATAGACGACGCCCAGGTGCCCGGCCTTCGTAAGGAACGTCTCGTCGTCGACAAATCCCCACGGCGCGAGCAGGCTGTTGACGGCTCCCGCGTCGCTGTAGTCACGGAGCAGCCGCGCCACGTTCATCACGCTGTCACCTCGATATCCACGCGGTCATGCTTGCCGGGGTCGTACCGCCGCCGGGCCCGTGACGACGCGAACAGGATGCGGAGCATCTCCGGGTCGCGATGCGTGGCCCAGAGGCCGACGCCGTACAGGCCGGCGAACACGATCAAGCCGGCCAGGAACGAGTAGAAGAGGTTGAACGTCGCGGCGCCGAGCAGCAGTGCGAGGAAGAAGAGCCGCCGGTCGATGCCGCACAGCGTCAGCGGGCGATGCAGTGCCTTGCACACGGGACGATACGTGGGACCTTCCGACATGCGGACCCTCGTCGAAGCATCGGCTTCGTGGTTAGAACAGCCAGGTCAGGAACTGTGCGGCAAAGAGCGCCAGGCCACCGCCGAAGACGATGCCCGAGATCTGCCGCTTGGCGCCGCCCTCACCGAACATGAAGAGCAAGCCGCCAATGACGATGGCCACGAGAGCGAGCGACCGGGCGAGCGGGCCGGTGAACGTACGCTCGAGGTTGCCAGCTGCCCGTTCCCAGGGTGATTGCGCCAAAAGGACGGTTGGGAACAGCAGCACGGCAACGGTTGCCAGGGTCAGCACTTGCCGGACGCGCATGGACACAGAGCGGTCGGCCATCGACACACCTCCAGCGGGAACTCGCGCCTGCGGGGGAGCATCAGGGAAGGTGTTGACAGTCGGTAAGGGCGGCGCGATGATGGTTTCGGAATCACGCCAGTTACGAGGCGCCAGACCGCACGCATTTCCCGACTTCGATCCCGTGACGTCTTCCCGCACGACGTCCTCTGGTGGATCGAACGCTGATTGAGACCAGAATCTTTCTAGGCCAGGCTCCCCGGCCGATGGTCCACGCTGGCGTTCGTGTCACGTGAATCGAGGCGCATCCTCCCGGCGCCATCTGATGGGGATGTAGATGGAGCACCTGCGGAAGCTCGGGCTGCTCGATGGCAACGGCCAACCGCTCGACGCGCGCATTGAAGGCGTGCTCAGTCGACTGCTGCCTCGCTTGCGCCGGGAGTTCCCGGCGCTTCAGGACGAAGTCGCGCAGGTCGAGGTCCTCGAGGAAGCCGGTCGGCGCATGGTCGTTCGCGAAGGGCGGACCGGTCCCATCGAGAAGATCAACGGGTATGCCTGGGTCACGATTCGCAGCATTGCGCTGTCGCGGGTCCGTCAGGGGCCTGGCCGTCTCCTCCAGCACACACTTGGTGCGGCCAGCGAGGCCGTACTGTCCCGAGTGGCTGCACTCGATGGTTCAGCCGAGCAGATCGAGCAGGGCATCCTGCTGCGGGAAGTGCTCGCCCCGCTCACGCGGGACGAGCAGCGCGTCTTCCTGTGGAAGTTCATGGGACTCTCGAGCCAGGAGATCGCACAGCGGCGTGGCACCACGGCCACCGCTGTCGACATGCTGCTCTTCCACGCCAAGGAAAAGATTCGACGCGTCATCGGCGTTCAACACTCAGAGCCGAAACAGACTGCGCCGGCAGGTGAACCCCAAGTTCGGGCTGCCGGGCCACAACCTCTTGCACCTTTGAGCGAGAACCCCGATGACGAGACCGAACCCTCCTGACCTGGCGGCGCTCGGGTTCGGGGCCGAGCTCGACGAGGCCTTCCGCGGCGCGCATCCGAACCCGACGAGACAGGGCTGCCCGTCACACGATGTTCTCGTGGCGCTGTCGCGGCGGGAGCGCCCAATTGAGGACCCTGCCTACGAGCATCTACTCGACTGCTCGCCGTGCTACGTCGAGGTGAGGGACATGCAGCGGGCACACCTCATGGCGATGCACGATCGGCCGGCGCGACGCTGGTGGATCGCAGCCGCGGCGGCGGCTGCCCTGATTGTGGCGCTAGGGGCCTGGTGGTTCGAGACGGGCCGAAGCGCGACGCCGGGTACGGCGGGCACGCCGGCGGTCATGCAGGTCACGTTGGATCTGCGCCCCTACTCGGTCACACGCAGTCCCACGGCGCCTGACGCGCCGCCGCCGTTGGAACTGCCGCGCGGGGTGGTAGAGCTGACGCTGCTGCTGCCTGTGGGGTCAGAGCCAGGACCCTACGATGTGCAGGTGCTCGACGCCGGGCGGCGGTCACTCGCGGTCGCACAAGGCGAGGCGACGATTCGCGAATTTGTGACAACAGTGCAGATTGGCTTTGACCTTCGTTCTATCCCGCCGGCGAACTACGAGCTCGCTGTACGACGGGTAGGCGACTCGTGGCGCATCTACGCGGCCACACTTCGGTGAACGAGTCGACATCTCGCCTACTCCATATCCGGATCCGGATCCCGCATCAACGCCGGAGCCCCGTCATTCCGGGCTGCGGCATCGACTTGAGCGCGCTAGACTGTGGGCCGTGACTCCCCAGCGCAGTCAGATCTACTTCTCAGATGCGTTCGGCATCGCGCCCGAAGTCCTTGACGACTACGGCGCCTTGGACGTCTCGCTAATAAACGACCTACCACTGTTCATTGACCCGTTCTTGCTCTTCAACAGCGCCGAACCTGCGTATCAGGCCCTTCACGAAGACGTCATCCGCTATCTGCGGTTTCTTCGTGATAAGGCTGCCACCGAGGTTTTGAGCGACGGTCATCTCGAAGCGTGGTTCACGTTCCGTGAGGTGAAGCAGAACTGGCTCGGCTACTCCTTGAACGGCAACCAAGGATCAGGACTGGGCCTGGACTTCGCTCGAGCCCTAAAGGCGAGTCTTTCGTCTCTTCTTAGGTCATTCGGCACTGAGACAATCACGCGAAGCAGTCACCTTGAGAAGCTCTGCTTGATCTCGGATGGCGTGGGTCGCGACAACATCAGCGACTTCACGACGAACCTGATCAAGTCGTTCCTCTTAACCTACACGGAGACCTTTGCCAGAGACCGGTTGCTGGGTCATCAGCGGCGAACCATTGCTGTGCCCAAGGTCGAATTCAACTACGTTACTGAGACGTGGCAATCGCGCCGGTACGAGCTTCCGTTCATCGCTAATGACTACGTGCTCTTGACGCCTCTGGATCTCCTCACCAAGGAGGACGTGTGGATCAACAGAGAGGATCTAACGCGAGATTACCCCTTGGTTGTCGCCACCATTCCGAATGAGCAGCTGCGGGCCCAGCTCAACACGTATCTGGCCAAGTCGCTCGCGGCCATTCAAGAACGGGACGACAAGCGAAAGGCTCCTGCTCGGCGTGCTTCCAAGCGTCGCACGACACGACGCCGCGCAACCGACGGCCAGCCAAGTGCCAAGCAGGTCGCAGAGGCCGTTGGTGAGGTGATCAGATCGTGGCCGGAGGTGGTCGACTACTACATCCGCTACAAGGAGGACCGGGGCGACGACGCCAAGGCACTCGCGGACGAGCGAGTGCGCGAATCCGAGAGGCTCTATATCGCCCAGGTGCGTGAGCTTGTAGAAACACTGCGCCAGCACACGCAATTCTACGGATCGAGTGGGACGACCCACTCCGAAGCGAGAGAGCGGGTGGCATTTCTGAAGGACGTGATTGAGAACAAGGGCGGCTGGCGTCTATTCTTCGTAGGTGACGAGCCTCTCCGGAGAGAATCTGACCTGCACATCCTGTTTCGCCTGACGTGGTGCAACACGCCGTCGGACGTCAACCGCGAAGTCAACAATGGACGAGGACCGTCGGACTTCGAGGTCTCCCGCGGAAGGTTCGACAAGTCAATTGTCGAATTCAAACTGGCCAAGAGCAAATCGCTGGCCCGGAATCTGGTCAATCAGGCTGAGGCGTACCAGCGCGCGAGTGACGCGCAATACGCCACCAAGGTAATTGTGTTCTTCACGGCTGAGGAGGAGTCGCGAGCCCGCCGGATCTTGAGCGATGTCGGCCTGTCGGATCATCCAGATGTCGTTCTGATCGATGCGCGGGCCGACAACAAGACGAGCGCCTCACGTATTGAGCGATGTGACGACCTGGTTTAGGCGGTAATTCACTGGTGTCGACGCCGCTAGCAGTACCGGGCTCGCCTAAGCTGGTTGTCCTCGCCCCGTCCAATGGCTTCGGGTGAGAGTGGCTCCACCACGTCCGGCCCGACGCCGGTGCCTTCGAGATTCGTACCGTTCCACGTGAAGTACGCAGCAACCGGAAGTGCGACGCGGTACCCGAATCCAACCTTGAACCCGCTGGTTGCCACGAGGCGGCCTGGCGTCCTGGTGCCGACAACGGTTGCCAGCCCGGATTCCGACGCGAATGCGGCCACCATCTCCGCTGCACTGGCGGAGTGCTCGTTCACCAGCAGCACCGTGCGGCCATGGTGCCGCTGTGCGCCGAGCGCCTCGGTGAAGATCGCGACGGATCGCCTCGCCCTAGCGAACTTGATTGCTAGCGGAATGACGCCGAGCTTTGACGTGGGAATCCGGTCGAACGCCGGCAGGCGTTCCTTGTCGAAGCCGCGCTGGGCGACGGCCCTGCTGACGCTGTAGCCCACACCTCGCCGGTCAGGGCACATCAAGCTCATCAGCCTGAGGCACCCGATGCCACCGCCGGTGTTGCCACGCAAGTCGATGATGAGGCGGTCGGTCGCCAGGTCCGCGACGGCGCGGCTCATGTCGCGCGCCACGTCCATCCCCAGGACACCCGGAAACATGCTTACCCGGATCAGCCCCGTCGCGTCATCCAGCTTCGTCGCGGTGACCACTTGGTCCGGGACGACGATGGGACGCTTCTTCTCCTTGGAACCAGGGACCTCTACCGTCGGTTGGACGGTCGATCCGTTCGGCCGACGGACGGTGAACGTGTAGGCAGTTCCCAGCTGGAACGGCAGCCCGTCTGGCGGCACCACGTCTTTGCCGTCGATCGTCAGCAGCACGTCGCCTGGCTGGATGCCTGCGCCGGCGGCGGCCCCGCCGGGATGAACGTCCTGGAACATCCATCGCGGTCCGTCCGGCGTGTCCGTCTTCATGAACGTCGCAGCGATGGCGACACGTCCGGCTGCTCGCGGACGGCTATCGTGGAAGAACCCCACGTGACTGGTGCCCAGGCTACGGAGCATCGCGTTCACCGCCGCCTCGAACTCGTCGGCGTCGGTACTCCCGACGATTGCGGCCTCGTGTTCACGACGAAGTCCCGCCGTATCGGGCTCTGCACCCATGAACTGCTTGTCGATGGTCTGCAGGACCTTCGACAGGACGTCCCGCCGCTGGCTCTCGCTGAGTGTCACGTCCTTCCGCCTATTGACCCGTCGCCTCAGGCGAAGCGAGTGAAGCCGTGGTGTCGCCGTAGGCCACGATGCCGCTCCACAGGCGCGGCACCGCCTGCGGGCCGAACGTCTCGATCATCCGCAGCTTGGCCTGCTGAAGCGCCTCTCCGACATCCGCGCCAGCGGCCAGCCGGCGGTAGAACTCGCGCATCAGCGTGAGGCTGAAGGCGTCGTCGGCCGCCCACAGATTGGCGACGACTGATCTCCCTCCCTGCCAAGATAGGTGAGACACTCTCCCCAGCGGAAATTACTGTCGAGGGCGGGGAGGTGCAACGACTGTGATGCCTACGATCCACAGCCTGCAGAGGGACCAGTCGCCCGTGGGAGAGCCGGAGCGGAGGGGCGACGAGCGAAGCGAGGCGCCCCGTAGCGGAGGGTCTCCCACGGGCGAGCGCGCGGTCGCGCCGGCCCCACCCGATCCTGAAGTGCCGGCGCGCCACGTGAAGCGGCGCTTCACCACGGCGTACAAGCTCGAGATCTTGCGCCGCGCCGATGCCTGCAGCCGTGCAGGCGAGCTCGGGGCGCTGTTGCGGAAGGAAGGGCTCTACTCCTCGCATTTGGTGACCTGGCGGCGGCAACGCGCGCACGGCGTGGCCCCGAAGAAGCGGGGCCGGAAAGCACGGCCGGTCGATCCGACACTCAAGCAGCTCGAGCACGAGAACCGTCGGCTCACGCGCCGCCTGCAGCGGGCGGAGACGATCATCGCGTACCAAAAAAAAGTTGCCGAGTTGCTGGGGATCCCCCTGAATCCCCTGCCGAGCGACGAGGACGATTGATGACGGCCGTCCAGACGGCGAGCACGACGCTGGGGACCGCGGCGGCCTGCGACGCGTTGGGCGTCTCGCGCGCCGGTGTGTATCGGCGGCGTCAGCCGGCGCGCGCGCCCGCGCCGCGGCCGACGCCACCGCGCGCACTGGCGGCCGTCGAGCGGCAGACCGTGCTGGACACGCTCGACAGCCCCCGGTTTCTTGATCAGGCGCCGGCGCAGGTCCACGCGACGTTGCTCGATGAAGGCACGTACCTGTGCTCGCCGCGGACGATGTACCGCGTGTTGGAGGCCGCCGGCGAAGTGAAGGAGCGGCGCGAT
>JADZBZ010000166.1 GCA_020851835.1 Acidobacteriota bacterium | reverse complement strand
CGGCAGGGCGAGCACCAGGACTGGGGCACGCTCATCTTCAACTACGGGCGGCACGAGGTGCGGTCGTTCCTGCTCTCGAGCGCGATGTACTGGATCGAGCAGTTCCACGTCGACGGCCTGCGCGTCGACGCCGTCGCGTCGATGCTCTATCTGGATTACTCGCGCGAGGCGGGGCAGTGGGTGCCCAACCAGTACGGCGGCCGCGAGAACATCGAGGCCATCGAATTCCTGAAGCAGCTCAACACCCTGGTGCACCGGGAATGTCCCGGCGTCGTCGTGTTCGCCGAGGAGTCCACTGCGTGGCCCGGCGTGACCCAGCCCGTGCACCTGGGAGGTCTCGGGTTCACCTACAAGTGGAACATGGGCTGGATGCACGACATGCTCGACTACACGCATCAGGACCCGGTGCATCGCCGGTGGCACCACAACCGGATCACCTTCTCGATGATGTACGCCTACAGCGAGCGGTTCGTGCTGCCTTTTTCACACGACGAGGTCGTACACGGCAAGGGATCGATGCTCGGCAAGATGCCGGGCGATTTCTGGCAGCGTCTCGCCAACCTCCGCGCCCTCTATGGGTACATGTTCGCCCACCCCGGTAAGAAGCTCATGTTCATGGGCGGCGAGATCGGGCAGTGGAGCGAGTGGAACCACGACGGCGAGCTCGACTGGCCGGCGCTGGCCGATGCGGGGCATGCCGGCCTGCAGGCGTGGGTGCGCGACCTCAACGCCTGTTACCGTTCCGAGCCGGCGCTGTGGGAGCAGGACAACGACCCGCACGGCTTCCAGTGGATCGACTGCCACGACTCGGACAACAGCATCATCTCCCTCGTCCGGCGGGGCGACGCGGGCACGCGCCCGGTGGTGGTGGTGGTCAACTTCACGCCGGTCCCGCGCACCGGCTATCGCATCGGTGTGCCCGAGGCCGGACGTCATCTCGAGCTGCTCAACAGCGACGCCGCGGTCTACGGCGGCAGCAACCTGGGCAACGGCGGGTCGGTGTTCACCGAGCCGGTGCCCTCGCACGGATTCGATCAATCCGTGAGCCTGACGGTGCCGCCGCTCGGCTGCCTGCTGCTGCGGCCCGAATAGCGCGCGGCCCCATCACACACGACGAGGAACTCATGCGCACACAGTCCAAAGACTCTCAGGCGGCGTTGACCCCGCAGCGGGCCTTCGAGATCCTCCGTGACGGCAATCGCCGGTTCGTCGACAACCTCCGCCTCAGTCGCAATCTCCTGCAGCAGGTCAACGAGACCGCGGTGAGCCAGTATCCACTGGCCATCGTGCTGAGCTGCATCGACTCGCGCATCTCGGCCGAGCTCATCTTCGACCAGGGGCTCGGCGACATCTTCAGCGTGCGGATCGCCGGCAACGTGTTGAACGAGGACATCCTGGGCAGCATGGAGTTTGCCTGCGAGGTGGCCGGCTCGAAGCTCATCGTCGTGCTGGGACACACGCGGTGCGGTGCGGTGCAGGGCGCGTGCAACCACGTCGAGATGGGGCACCTTACCGGCCTGTTGGCCAAGATCGGCCCGGCCGTCCACCACGTGGTGCAGTCAGGCGGCGGCGGCCTGCCGCCGGACGAGTTCGTCGAGCGCGTGGCGCTCGAGAACACCCGCCACCAGATGCGGGCGATTCTGGCGCGCAGCCCGATCCTCGAGCACCTCTACCACCAGGGCCGGATCGGTATCGTCGGCGGTCTGTACTCCGTGGAAACCGGCGAGGTCCAGTTCTTCGAGGAGCAGTTCCTGCAGCGGCCTGCTGGCGCCGGCCTGCCGGCCGCCGGATGACGCGTTCATCCGGCCCTTGACGCCGCTATCGCATCAGCACCGGGAGTGCCGTCACGAACGAGGTGATGAGGGCCAGCAGGGTGAGCGCCAGACAGGCCAGCGCCATGATCAGATGGTCGACGCGCTCGCGCTTCAGGGGATCGAGGACAACCGAGGTGGCGAGGCCGCCGACGAACCCGCCGGCATGGGCCCAGTTGTCCACGCCGGGAAAGATGATGCCGAACAGGCCGAGAAACAGCGCGTACTGCAGGCCCGCCTGGCCGATGTGGCTGCTGCCGGTCCGCCGTCCGTAGTAGACCAGCGCGCCGAGCAGTCCGAAGATGGGCGCCGAGGCGCCGACCGAGAACGCTGCCCCGCCGAGAATCGGGAGCCGGGGCAGGTACATCCCCGCCGTCGAGCTGACCGCGAACCCGACCACTCCCGCGACGGTGTAGATGATGATCATGCGGCCCGCGCCGTAGAGTTCGGCCACGCCGGGAGCGATCTGACGGATCCAGAGCACGTTGAACAGGATGTGCAAAGCGCCGGCGTGCAGCCAGCCAGCCGTGAGCACGGTCCACCACCGGCCGAACTGGAAGACGGGAACCGCGCCGCTGGCACCCAGGAGGAAGAGCACCTCGGTGCTGGGTGAGAGCATGCCCTGGATGCGGCTGCCCGAGAGCAGGAGCGAGAGCGCGTAGAGCGTGATTGTCGCGCCCATGACGAGAGGGACGAAGCCCAGGTCCTGCCCGAGCCGCCGCAGCGCGGGCCCGAAGCCCCACAGCCCGGGATTCCGCCGCCCGCAGTTGTAGCACGTGTCGTCGTTGACGCCGACGAGCACGCCGCACGACGCGCAGATGACGGACCCTTCGGTTTGGCGCTTCAGCATCATGTAGATGTTAGTGCAGGCAGCGCAGCATCCTGGCGCCGATGGACCCGAGCGCCGGCGCTATTGGTACTGAAGGCGCCGCGTGCCCAGGACGAACGACAGCACGCCCACGGCGACGAGGATGGCGCACGGCAGCAGCATCTCGCCTAGCGTGAAGTCCCGCCAGATGGCGCCCTCGATGGCGAGAATGGCCCACTTGACCGGGCTGATGTTGCCGAGCGTGGCCATCCAGGCCGGCATGATGAACTGCGGAATCATCCCGCCGCCGACCATGGCGAGGGGCATCATGATGGCCCACGCGGCACCCGAGGCGGCCTGTTCGGTGGTGCCGAACGTGGCCACCAGCATCATGAAGCCGCAGAAGGCCACCGTCGCCGACAGCGACGCCAGCGCCAGCAGCGGCCACGATGATGGGCGCACGTCGAAGACGAGGTAGCCCAGCGTGTACAGCAGCACCTGCACCGCGATCATCGCGACAAAGCAGGCGAGCGCCTTGCCGCCGAGGATCTGGCTCCGCGTCAGCGGTGACATGGCCAGCCGCAGGAACGTGCCGCGCGTTCGCTCGCTCACCAGCCCCAGGCCGAACGACATCGCGCAGCCGATGAGGCCCCACAGCACGCCCTGGGGAAACGTGATCTGGAACGCGTTGGCCGGGCCGCGCCGCTCGCGCGTCACGGGAACGGCGGTTACCTTCAGCGGCTGCCACTGCATGCCGCCAGACCCGTCCGGCGTCCGCGTCGCGGAGGAGCCGACGAAGCCCTTGAGCTCGGTGAGGAAGTGCCGCAACTCGGAGGGTGCGCCCGTGCCGGGGCCAAGACTGTTCAGTGCGCGGTCCACCATCGCGCCCGATGCCGCCGGATCCGAGAGCACCGCCTGCATGTCGGCGGCCGCGGCCTGCATGAGGAGGCCCTCGATCATCCCGGCCTCGGCCTTGCGCGCCGGGTCCGCGCCGATCGCCACCTCGCGAGGCTCCCCGTAGAACATGCGCTCGGACCGCGCGCCGAAGCCCGGCTCGATGACGATCATGGCGGCCTGCTGGCCGCGCCGCACCGCCGTCTCGGCCTCCGCACGCGCCATCGGCGCCAGCGCGAAGTGTCCCGAGTCGGCCAGGCGCTGGACGAAAGCGCGCGAGGGCCCGGTGCCGTCTTCGTCGACCACGGCCACGCGGATGACACTCGACCCGCCGCCGTCCCCGCCCCCGAAGGCGAAGCCGAACATCACGGCGACGACGATGGGCCAGATCACGGCGAAGAAGAAGGCGAGGCGCACGCGCGGCAGCACGCGCAGGTCCTTGGCGGCGATGGCGAGGATGGGGCGCATGATCAGTCCCTGAGGCGGCGGCCCGTCAAGTGGAGGAACACCTGCTCGAGCGTGGGCCGGTCGACGCGGAAGTCGTGCACCGCGCTGGTGGCGGCGATGCGGTTGAGCTCGGCCAGCGGGTCGGCCGTGTGCCGCCGCTCTTCGCCCTGCGCCGTCCGCACCACCAGCGTCGGCGAGCCGCCGTGCGCGGCCAGCAGTTCGTCGAGCGTGCCGAGTGCGAGCAGCCGGCCCTGGTCGATGATCGCGATGCGATCGCAGAGGCGCTCGGCCTCCTCCATGTAGTGGGTGGTGTAGATGACCGTCCGGCCGTCGCGGTTGAGGGCTTCGATACTGTCGAAGATGGCGTTGCGCGACTGCGGGTCCACGCCCACGGTGGGCTCGTCGAGCAGCAGCAGGTCGGGATCGTGCACGAGCGCGGCGGCCAGGTTGAGCCGCCGCTTCATCCCGCCCGAATAGCCCTCCACCCGATCGCCGGCGCGGTCGGTCAGCCCGGCGAAGGCCAGGCAGGCCGCCACGCGCGACTCGAGACGCGCGCCACCCAGGCCGTACACCTGGCCGAAGAAGCGCAGGTTCTCGGTGCCGGTCAGCAGGTCGTAGATCGCCAGCGCCTGCGGCGCCACGCCCAGACGGGCCCGTGCGGCCGGCTGGCTGGGCGCGCCCATGCCCGCAATGTCGATTCGCCCGGCGTCGGGTGTCAGCAGCCCGACGGCGAGTCCCACGGTGGTGCTCTTGCCGGCGCCGTTGGGGCCCAGCAGCCCGAACACCTCGCCGCGCGCGACCGACAGCGACAGGCCGTCCACCGCCGTAAGGCTCCCGTACCGCTTGCGCACGCTGTCGAGTGTGAGCATCGTCCTGCCTAGCCTATACGCCGCACGCCCTGGCGGGTTCGATGCCGCCGGTCGGACGGCCGGTTCGGGCGGTCGAGCGGCCGCCGCCCTGCCCGTACCGGCCGGCGCCGTCGTAGAATGCCCCATCGCTACCGAGTTCCTCATCATCTTCGCCCTGGTGCTGGCCAACGGTCTGTTCTCCATGTCGGAGATTGCCGTGGTCGCGGCCCGGAAGGTGCGGCTGCAACAGCGGGCCGAAGATGGCGACGAGCGCGCCCGCGCGGCGCTGGATCTCGCCAACAAGCCCGCCCAGTTCCTGTCCACGGTCCAGGTCGGCATCACGCTGGTGGGCATCCTGACCGGGGCCTACGGCGGGGCCACCCTGGCCGAGCAACTCGCCGGGCGCATCGCCGTCGTGCCCCAACTCGAGCCCTACGCGGCCGGGCTGGCCCTGGCCCTCGTCGTGGCCGTCATCGCCTTCCTCTCGCTGGTGCTGGGTGAGCTGGTGCCGAAGAACGTGGCCCTCACCAATCCCGAGACCATCGCCTCGTGGGTGGCGCGGCCCATGATGCTGCTCGCCCGCCTGGGCGGCCCGTTCGTCTCGCTGCTCACGGGGACCACCAACCTGATGCTGCGCGCCTTCGGCATCAAGGGGCAGGCCGAGCCGTACCTGACGGAGGAAGAGATCCGGGCCATCATCAGCCAGGGCGCCGAGAGCGGTGTGCTCGAAGCGGCCGAGGAGAGCATCGTCCAGCGCGTGCTGCAGCTCGGCGACCAGCGCGTATCGGGCATCATGACGCCGCGGCCCGACATCGAGTGGATCGACGTGGACGCCTCCGGCGAGGAGCTGCGCGAGTTCCTGGCGTCGCACAGCCACACGCAGTTTGTCGTCTGTCACGGCGGCCTCGACAACGTGCTCGGCATCGTCCGTTCGGCCGACCTGTTGCCGCAGGCGATGCGCGGCGTGCCCATCGACCTCCGGGTGCTCGTCATCGATGCACTCTTCGTGCCCGATTCCATGCCGGCCGTGCAGCTGCTCGAAACCTTCCGGACCTCGCGCCGGCACATGGCGCTGGTGATGGACGAGTTCGGCGCCGTCGAGGGGCTGGTGACCGTCACCGACATGCTCGAAGCGCTCGTGGGGCACCTGCCGGAGAGCGCGAGCGAGGCGGAGGACGCGTTTGTCACCCGGGCGGACGGGTCGTACCTGATCGAGGGCTCGGCGTCGGTCGAGGAGGTCAGCGCGCGCCTCGGGCTCGATCCGCTGCCCGAGGAAGAAGCCGGCGCGTATCACACGCTGGGCGGCTTCGTGATGGCACGCCTCGGCCGCGTGCCCAAGGCGGCGGATCTCTTCGAATGGGGCGGCAGGCGCTTCGAGGTGGTGGACATGGACGGGCGGCGCATCGATAAGGTGCTGGTGAGCCGCGTCGGGAGCCTGGAGCCGGGCGCGGAAGGCCCCGACGGGGCGAAGCCGCAACAGGACTGATCCGTCGCGAGGGGCCGGCGGCCGTGCCTCAGGTGCCCGCACCCGCCTTCTCAATCCACGCCCACTGCTCGTCGGTGACCGGCATCACCGACAGGCGGGGCAGGCGCACCAGCGCGAAGTCGGCAAAGCCCTTCACCGCCTTGACCTCGGCCAGCGTGACGGGACGCTCGAGCGCCTTCACGGCCGCCAGGTCGACGACGACCAGCTTGCCGGTCTTGTCGGCCGGATCGGGGCGCGGGGCGCTCGTCACCTTCGCGATGCCGATGACGGCCTTTTCCCTGCCCGTGTGGTAATAGAAGACCTTGTCGCCCGGCGTCATGGCGCGCAGGTTCTTCTGCGCCACCGGGTTCCTCACCCCGGACCACACCGTCGTGCCATCCTCCAGGAACTGCGAGAAGGGATAGTGCGCGGGCTCTTCCTTGACCAGCCATTTCATGGGCGAGAGGATACCTCGATTG
>JADZBZ010000165.1 GCA_020851835.1 Acidobacteriota bacterium | reverse complement strand
TCGTCCGTTCGCTTCAGCTCGAAGTAGCCGCCGCCGGTTTCTTCCGAGATCTTGCGCAGGTCGCGCGTCGGCCGCGAGCGCACGACCCGCACGCCGTTGAAGTATTCCGACTCGAGGCCGATGGAGTAGACCATCACCTCCTCGTCACGCGCCCGATCGAGCACGGTGCCGAAGCGCAGACGGCTCGAGGTGTCTTCCCCGTCGGTGAACACCAGAATGACGCGTCGGCCGTCGATGCCCTGCAGGGCGTCGAGACTCGCGCCGATCGCGTCGTTGAGGCGGGTCGGGTTGCCGAAATACAGGTCGTCGAGCGCCGCGATGAGGGCGTCGCGATCGTTGGTGAACTCGCCGCTCAGCTGAATCTTGTCGTTGAACGCCCCGACCTGCGCACGGTCCACGGGCAGCAGACGCAGCAGGAACTGTTCCGCCGCCTGATTGAGCAGCTTGAGATTCGCGGTCATGCTGGCGCTGGTGTCGAGCATCACCACGGCCGTGAAGGGCTGCGGCTCGCTCGAAAACAGTGCGACCTCGGCCGGGCGGCCGTTGTCGAAGACCGAGAAGTCCTCCTGCGCCAGGTCGGGCACCAATCGGCCGTTCGCATCGAGGACAGTGGCGTACACGGGCACCGTCCGGATGGCGGCCCGGAAGATCGGCTGATCCTGATTGCCGGGCGTGGCGGCCAGGGTCATGCCGGCGACGGCGAAGGCAGCGACGAGGGCGAACGCCGGAAGCTTCATCTCGTCATCTTATTACCGCTCATTACCGCCACGAAGCCCGGTCGTCGCGCGCCGCAGCGTCCGGATCGGGCAGGGCGGCGTAAGATCGCCCGCGATGGACCCCGGCATCTGCGCCACGTGCCGTCACTGCCGACTGGTCGAAACGGCCCGGTCGTGCTTCTACCTGTGTCGCCGCGCGTTCGACGATCCACGGTTCCGCAAGTACCCGGTTCTGCCCGTCAGGGCGTGTATCGGCCACGAGCCGGGTGAACCGCGCGTGACGCGCGGCCCTGAGGCTCCGCCGGCGTGAGCATCCGCCATCTGGCGGGGCTCGGTTCTGCGATATGCTGATTCGATGCAGATGGCTCGTTTGAGGGCCATTGTCGTGCTGGCCGCCTCGATGGCGTTTGGCTGCGGCAATGCGCCCAGTGCCACACAGGCCCCGGCATCCGCCCCATCGTCGCCCGCCGCCGGCGGCGGGCCCGACACGGTGGTGGCCGAGGTCGCCGGCCGCAAGATCACGCTCGGTGAAGTCGACGCGAAGTGGCAGGAGTTCGATGCCGCCGAGCGCGCGCGCCTCACGCAACTCCTCTACCAGAACCGCCGGAACATGCTCGACCTGCTGATGGGCGACGTGCTGATTGCCGAGGCATCGAAGGCCGCGAACCTGAGCGTCGAGGCCTACACCGAACGCGAGGTGGGCAGGCGTATCCAGGCCGTGAGCGAGGCCGACGTGCGGCAGTTCTTCGACGAGAACAAGGAGCGGGCGCAGGGCCGGACCCTCGAGCAACTGCGCCAGCCGATTCTGGACTTCCTGCAGAGCCAGCGCCAGGAGCAGGCCCGTGCGGCGCTGGTAGACGAGTTGCGCGGAAAGGCCGGCAACGTCCGGGTGATGCTCGATTCGCCCCGCGTCGAGGTGGCCGTGGCCCCCGACGATCCCGTTCGCGGAGGCGCGACAGCGGCGGTGACGCTGGTCGAGTTCTCCGACTATCAATGACCGTTCTGCTCGAGAGTCGGTCCGACTCTCACGAAGCTCCTCGCCGAGTACGGCGACAAGGTGCGGTTGGTCTACAAGGACTTTGCGCTCGCCAGCCATCCGAATGCGCACAAGGCCGCCGAGGCGGCGCGGTGCGCCGGCGACCAGGGTAAGTACTGGGAGATGCACGACCTGATGTTTGCCGACATCGGAGCGCTCTCGGTGCCGCAACTCAAGCAGGGCGCGGCCAAGCTCGGGCTCAACCAGGCGACCTTCGATCGGTGTCTCGATTCGGGCAAGTACGAGGCGCGCGTGCAGGCCGGTGCGGTCGAGGGCGAAAAGCTCGGGGTCAACTCCACCCCGACCGTGTACGTCAACGGCCGGCCGCTAATCGGCGCCCAGCCCTACGAGCTCTTCAAGCAGGTCATCGACGAGGAGTTGGCGCGGGCACGCCGCTGAATCGTGTCTCCCGATCCGGACGCGTCGGAGGATCCGGCGGCGGCCGCTAGGGGATCAGCACGATCTTCCCCTTCGCGCCAGGCTCGAGCACCAGCGCGTGGGCGCGTGCGGCCTCGGCCAGCGGCACTTCCTGACTGACCACCGGCGTGAGCGCTCCGTCGGCGAAGCCACGGCCGAGCGACTCGTGGATCCGCACGAGGTCGTCCTCGCTGATGTTCCACAGCGACATCCCCATGATCGAGGCGTCCTTCGACATCGCCTTGCGGGCGTCGATCTCGGTGCGGCCGCGGTTGCCGACAATCACGATGCGCCCGCGCTTGCCGAGCACGCCGAGGTCGTGGTCGAGGTTCTGGTTCGCGAGCATCTCGATGATGATGTCCGGGCCGCCATTGGTCAGCGTACCCAACTGTTCCAGGTAGTCGGGCGCGTGGTGGTTCAGGACGTGCGCGGCGCCCTGGGCCTTGACGATCGCGGCGCCCTCGTCGGAGCCCGCCGTCCCAATCACCCGCAGACCCTCGGCGCGCGCCAACTGGGTGGCCGCCAGTCCCACCGCGCCGCTGGCTCCGTGGATGAAGAGCGTCTCGCCCTTGTCGGCCTGAGCGCGATGGAACAGGGCGCGCCACGCTGTCACGTACGGCACGTTGATGCCCGCCCCCTGTGAGAACGTCAGCCGCACCGGCAGTGGATGAATCTGCCGCCGCGTGCAGATCACCATCGAGGCATAGGCACCCTGGGCCCGTCCCGACGCCGTACCGCCGATATACACGCGGTCCCCGATGTCCACCCGGCTGACACGATCGCCCACCATGTCGACCACTCCCGCTGCGTCGGCGCCGGGGGTGTAGGGAAGGGTCGGTGACTGGGCATAGCCGCCGCTTCGCATGTAGGTGTCGTACGGGTTGACGCCCACGGCGTGAACGCGGACCCGTACCTGGCCGGGACCGGGTTTGGGATCGGGTAGTTGCTCGAGGGTCAGGACCTCTGGACCACCGAACTCACGGGCGACGATGGCGTGCATCCGGGGGATTGTAGAACATCCACCGCCCTCCTCCCGCTTCGTGGACCAGCAGCGGGGCGAGTTCGCGCGCGAGGCCGGGCTCGACCTGCCTCCGGGC
>JADZBZ010000164.1 GCA_020851835.1 Acidobacteriota bacterium | reverse complement strand
TGGCCAGCAGGGCGAAGACGCTGCGCCGCTCCACCTCCTTCGACACCAGGCCGATGCCGATGAAAATCGCAATCAGCAGGCCGAACCACGAGATGGCCGCCAGGCCCAGATCCTTGATGATCTTCATATCCTGGCCGGCGGTGAGCTGGCTGATGAGGTACGACGCCCCAATCAGCAACACCGCGAATGCCACCATCGAGTACGGCACGCGGTCGCGAACCGATTCCTTGAACACCGCTCCCGCCACCAGCGCGATGGTGCGCACGGCTAGAGGCCTGTCCGCCGCGCTTCGGCGGCCCCGATGGCCTGGACGAAGTAGTCCTCGAGCGTGTCGCGCAGCGGGTTGAGAGAAATCACCTGAGCTCCACCGTCTCCGAGTTCCCGGAGCACCGCCTCGGGCCCCACGTCGGGCGGCAGCTCGATGGTGTACCGGCCGTGTGCCAGCGGCGTCACGGACCGCGCCTGCCGCGCCAGCGCATCCCTGAGATCATCGGCGAGATGATCCACCACCAGTTCCCACCCCCGTAATTCGAAGGCGAGAATCTCCGACAGGCGGCCCGAGGCGACGAGCCGGCCCTGCGCGAGGATACCCACGCGGCTGCAGAGTGCTTCGGCATCCGAGAGGATGTGCGAAGAGAAGAAGATCGTGCACCCGCGGTCGCGCAGCCGGAGCATCAGTTGGCGGACGTGCCGCCGGCCCAGGGGGTCGAGGCCCGACATCGGTTCATCGAGGAAGACCACGTCGGGATCGTTGATGAGCGCCTGGGCGAGGCCCACGCGCTGAATCATCCCCTTCGAGTATTGGCGCAGCCGCAGGCGTCGCTCGGCGCCAATCCCCACATCGTCGAGTACCGCCGCGACGCGGGAGGTGACCTGGGTGCCGCGCAGGCCGAAGAGGCGCGCGAAGTAGCCGAGCAGCTCCTCGGCCGTGAGGTAGTCGTAGAAATACGGGTTCTCGGGCAGGAAGCCGATGCGCCGCTTGACGCCAAGGTCTCCGACGGGCCGGCCGAGAATACGTGCCGTGCCCGTCGTGGGATAGAGCAACTGCATCAGCAGCTTGAGCGTGGTGCTCTTGCCGGCGCCGTTCGGTCCGAGAAAACCGAACACCTCACCCTCGTCTACCGAGAGCGTCAGCCGATCCAGGGCGCGATAGGGGCGCGGACGCCAGAATCCGACGAGAAAATCCTTCGACAGTTCTTCGGTCTCGATCGCCGCCACAACTACTGGCCCCCGCCTCCCACGCGCCGCAGTTCCCACGCGATGGCGGCGTCGAAGAACTCGGGGCGGAGCCCGGGTAGTCGCAGGCCGTTCATGAAGAAGGTCGGCGTGCCGGTGATCTTCATCTGGGCGCCTTGCACGGCATCACCGCGCACCAGCACCAGGGTGGCCGCGTAGCGAGCGTCCATGTCGGTCACGCCGCCCACATCCCTGGCGGCCTGTCGTACGGTCGCCGGCGTCATCTCGGGCTGGTTCGAGTAGAGCCAGTCCTCCATCGCCTCGCCCTTGCCCTTCTCACGGGCCAGTCGCACGGCCACCGCCGCTTCGCACGCACCCAGGTGCATGTCGGCTGTCATGTTGGGATTGCACTCACGCTCGAGGGGATAGTCCTTGGCGATGACCTCCACCTTGCCGGGTGCTTCCTTCGCCCACTTCTCGAAGATCGGCTTGTACTCCCGGTAGGTCTGGCCGCAGGCCGGGCACTGGTAGTCGTTGAACTTGACGATCACGACTGCCGCGCCGTCGCCCGGCACCACGATCGGCTCGCGCGGCTGCGCGGCGAGCCATGTCTCGAACTCCCGCACGCGAGCCTGGTCGGCCGCGGGCACGGCCGCGGCTGCCCCCTGGCCGGCGTCGGGTCCGGTCGCCGCCGTCACCGCACCGCCCGGGAACGAGAGAATGGCCGCGACCGCGGCCACAACGAACACGGCGGTGGCCGACAGCGCCGCCGGCGTGCGCACCAGGGTACCGAGGTCGCGGGCCGCGCGCGCAGGGAGACTGGACATGGGATCCTTTGCCGCTGCTCCAGAGGTGAGGAACAGCCCGATGACGGCGACGTACGTGCCCACACACAGCAGGCACACGGTCCCCAGAATGAAGTACGAGGCATAGCCGAGATAGAGCACGGCCGCCAGACCGACGGTGGACGCGGCGAACACGTAACCGGGCAGGCTCGGAGCGGCGGTAGTCGAACGCGCGCACAGCGCGACGAGCCCGATGATGCCGGCGAAAAAGAGCAGGCCCAGCAGCGCGACGGGGACGCCGGCGAACGCACCATACTGGCTGGTGTACGCTTCGCTGCAACTGAGTGTGCTATTCACGTCGCAGATGCTCACGTAGGTCGGGTCGTTCAGCAGGCGGTAATGCACCCACGTCGAACCCGACGAGGCCGCCAGCCCGAGTGTGGCAAAGCCGACAATCCAGCGGGACATCTGGCGAATTATACCGGGAGTGGCGGGGCGCAGAAGCAGCTCCAGCACGTCCATGGGCTGTACAGGCCGCAGGCGCGGCCTCCTGGAGGAAACCGCGCCCGCGTCCTGCCCGCCCACGAGTCGCGTTACTGAATCGGGTTGCCGCCCGGCGCGTCGTCGGTGCCCACGTCCGAACCAATGGCCCCGGTGGCGTCCGCGAAGATCGTGCCGAGCGTGCCCACCCAGAAGTAGCGGGTGCCGGTCGAGCCAGGCGTGATGGGATCGGCCGTCGCATACCAGGAGCTGATGAGCGAACCCGCCGCCACGCCGTTGCACGCGTCCAGCGTCGCGGCCGCGCCGTCGCTACCAGGCGCCAGCACCACCGTGTAGCCGCTCTTGTCGACCGAGTCAGCCGCGCCCAGGTCGGGGCTGATGAACGGTGCGCCACCCGTCGGCGGCGCAATCGCCAGCTGCGTCAGCGCCGAGGAGTAGAAGCCATTCGCACAGGTCGACGCAAACGCCTGCTGCGAGCTGCTGATGGCGCGCAGCGAGCCGATGGCTGACGCCTCGTTGCCCGAGCGGCGCGCGCTCAGCAGGCCCGGCACCGCAATGGCCGCGATAATCCCGATGATCGCCACCACGATCAGAAGCTCGATGAGGGTGAAACCCTTGTTGTCCCGAATACGCATTGTCGTTATCTCCCAGAATCGTTTGAGGTCAGTGAACCGAACCGCCC
>JADZBZ010000163.1 GCA_020851835.1 Acidobacteriota bacterium | reverse complement strand
GGCAGGCGCTCCGCATTCACCTGTGTCAGGTCGTAGACGCCGCGGCGCTCGGCGGTGGACTGTTGCAGATCGAACGGCGTGTAGGGCCTGCCGGACAGATACGAAAGGCGCGCGGAGACGTCCCACTGCGGATTCACCTTGTATCCGCCGGACAGGTTGAGCACCCTCGGATAGTCGAACGAGCCGGGTCTCTGCACGCCGTCGAGTGCCGCCTGCCGCGATCGAGACAACGCCACGTTTGCCTGGCCGTGCCACCGGTCGGTGAAGGCTTTCTCCGCTGCGATTTCCAGCCCATCCGTGTATCCCCGTCCGGCGGCCGTCAACGGGAAGAGGATGTCCCGGAGGTTGAAGGTATCGCCGATGCTGGCCAGCGACAACGCCGGGATTCGGGTGGCCACCGGATAATCGCGATAGTTCTTGCGGTACGCCTCGACGGTGAACCGGGCCGACGGGCTCGCCTGGTAGCTGATGCCGGTGACGAAGTGATCGGCGCGAAACGGAACCAGTTGCCGGTTCTCCGGAAACGCGGCAAGAAAGAGGAAGAAGGGCTGCTGGTAGTAGATGCCCGTCGAGGCCTTCCACGACAGGGCGTCGGTAAGCGTCACGCTGAGGGCTGCGCGCGGGCTGAACCGCGAGCGATCGGTGTACTGGTAGTAGTCGTACCGTCCCCCGGCGGTGAGGTTCACGCGGCTGCCCAGATTCTGTGTGGCCTGCGCGTAGGCGCCGGCCTGGGCCGACACGACGCGCGTCTTCAGGGCAAACGGGTCGATGCCCGCGGCGGGCGAGTAGGGGCTGTCGTTGCCCAAGGGCGAAGCGGTGTCGTAGTTGACGCGAAGCACCTTCACGCTGCCGCCGATTTGAAGCCTGTTGAGCAGCGGCAGAGAGGTCGTGAGATCGTACTTGAGCGTGGTGTCCCCTTCGCTCGAGTTCTCCTTGAACACCACCGGGCTCGCCGCGATGATGTCGTCCACGGACTGGCCGGGCTCGGCTACGCCGTCGCGAACGAGATCCTTTACCTGCTGATCCAGGTGCGCCTCGGAGTGCGTCACCCCCAGCAGCCCCACGCCGCGGTCGAACAGGTGCTGCCAGTTGACGCCCGAGGCGTTGCGCCAGCCCGAGTAGCGGATGTCGAAGTTGAACACCTCGTCGGGGTCCGTGTTCCCCTCGACCGCCCCCAGCCGGATATTGTCCACGCCGGCCAGGCTGACCGCCCACACGCGGTCCCGGGGGGTCAGGTCGTACACGAGCTTGCCATTGAAGGTGTAGTACACCGGCACGCCACCAAAGCCCACGTCGTTGGTGAAGACGTCGAGGAAGCTGCGCCGCCCCGACAGAATCCAGGAGCCCTTGCCGCCGTTCACCGGCCCTTCGACAACGGCGCCGGCCCCGGCAAAGGCGATGGTCGCGCGGCCTCGAACGCTTTCGCGGCTACCCTCCCGCTGGGTCACCTGCAGGACGCTCGACGCGCGATTGCCGTAGGCGGCGGGGAAGCCACCGGTCAGGAAGGTGGCGTTCTGCATGAGTTCGGCATCGAGGATGCTGACCGTACCGCCAGCCGACGCGAAGGTGGCGAAGGTGTTGATGTTCGGCACCTCGACGTTGTCGACGATGAAGAGGTTCTCGAGAGGGCTGCCGCCGCGGACGATGAGATCATTGCGGAAGTCGTTGGAGCCGATGGCAACGCCGGGCAGGACCTGCAGGTAGCGGGACACATCTTGCAGGGCACCGGCAGCCTGGAGGACTTCGGCCGGCGCGATGAGATATCCGGAACTCTTCACCTCCGCTGGCACGGCAAAGGCGGGCGCCGTGACGGTGACCTGCTGCTCCAGGTTGTCAAAGGCCGGCAGCGTCACCTCGATTGACGCGTCGACCCCGGCGACCACCCGCACCACGGCCGCGGGGTAGGTGGGCAGGCCAGGCGCCGTCACCTCGAGCGAGAACTCGCCCGCGCGTACGTCCGGGATTCCAAATGCGCCCACGCCGTTGGTGGTGGCGCATCGACTGGTGCCCCCGAGGCAAAGGACAACCCCGGCCAGCGGTGACCCGTCGGCCGTGTTGACGACACCGGAGATGGCCCCGGCGGCCGTCGTGTCCTGGGCCCGTGCCAGGTCGGCCCACGCGAAAAGAAGAACACAGCTGAGGACGGCGGTAGTCGAAGGTCGGTTCATGATTGCGGTTCTCATCCGGCGCGTCCGCCGATGCGGACGAGCTCTCGCTGGTAGGCGCCGAAGTCTGGAAGGACCAGCCCGCGTGGACCAATGATTGATGCGTGATGCTCGGCGCCGCGGCCGCCGGCCCAAAGCTCCACACCCTTCGGCAGGTCACGGACGATCGTTCGCAGTTCCCGTTCGAAGGCTCTTCCGGTCGAGGCCGCGGTCAACCCCAGCACCAGCACGTGCGCGCCGGCCGGGGTCACGCTGTCGATCATCTCGCGCGCGGGAAGGTCGGGGCCCAGATAGGCGACCCCCAGGCCGTCGCTCGCCGCGAGCATCGCCGCGCCCAGCGTGCCGATCTCGTGGCGTTCGCCCGAGGGTGTGGCGAAGAGGAGCCGCGTCGGCGCGTCCCGCCGCGTCTGCAGCCGCAGGAACGAGCCGAGGAGGTGCCGGATGGCCGACGACATCAGGTGTTCGTGGGCGACACCGATCCGCCCTGTGTGCCAGTCATCCCCGACTTGCGCCAGTAGCGGCATCAGGACGCTCTGGAGCAAGTCCAGGGGACGCAGCACCGTGGCCAGACGGGCGATCTCCTGATCGATGCCGGCGGCGTCGTACCGCCGCAGCGCGGCCTCGAGGACCGCGGGTTCAGACGACCCTGCTCCCGCCGGTGCCTGTGCGGCCGCGGGAACGGCATCCGTCGTGGCGGTCGCGACCAGGTGCTGCAACTGGCTGTTGCTGAGACCCACCACGCGGCCGATGCCGTGGCCCTGATCGACCACACGGCGGAGCAGCCGGAGTCGGGCAACGTCGGCGTCCGAGTACATCCGGCCGCGGTCGTCGCGGCCGGGCGTCACGGCGCCGTAGCGACGCTCCCAGGCACGCAGGGTATCGATCGCGATTCCGGTCATCTTCGACACGGCCCGGATCGGGAATCGCGCTGGCGGATCGGCCGTCGGTTTCGTCGGGCGACGGCCCTTTGTCGAGGGGCTCATACCGCACAGCATAGCGCAACCCGCCCATGTTGTCCACAATTTGTCATGGACAAATAGTTGACATGAACGGACCAAACTGATATTCCTGTGTCGTCATGAAGTCAGTGGCGGTCATCGGAGCGGGCATTTCCGGGCTCGCCGCGGCGTATCTGCTGAGCCGCCGTCACCGGGTGCATCTCTTCGAACGGGAACGGCGCCTGGGCGGCCACACGAACACCGTGCTCGTGGCCGGCGCCAACGGCACGACGCCGCTCGACACCGGGTTCCTGGTCCACAATGACCGGACCTACCCCAACCTTGTCCGGCTGTTCGGTGAACTCGGCGTCGCCACCCGCGACTCGGACATGTCGTTCGCCGTGTCGGACCGGGGGCTGGGGCTCGAGTACAGCAGCCGCGGCGCCAACGGGTTCTTTGCGCAGCGTCGCAACCTGGTCAGCCCCACCCACCTCGCTCTTCTCGCCGACATCGTCCGCTTCAATCGGGTTGCGCCGACACTGCTCGACGAAGCGGGCGCCGATCGGTGGACGCTCGGAGACTTCCTCGAACGGCACAACTTCAACCACGCCTTCACCCGCCGTTACCTGTTGCCGATGGCCTCGGCCATCTGGTCGGCCTCGCTGGACGCGATTCGATCGTTCCCGGCGATCACGCTGATTCGCTTCTTCGGCAATCACGGGCTGCTGTCGCTTGGCGATCAGCCCGTGTGGAAGGTGGTCGAGGGCGGCAGCCATGCCTACATTCCCCGGTTGACGGCGTCGCTCGCGGAGCGCGCCCACACCGGCGTGGACATCCAGACCGTCCATCGAGGCCAAGCCGGGGTCACGATCGCGTTTCGCGACCGCCCGACAATGACATTCGACGATGTCGTGCTGGCGTGCCACGGCGACCAGGTGTTACCGCTGCTCGCCGAACCAAGCGATGGCGAGCGCGACGTCTTCGGGAACTTCACCACGACGGCCAACGCGGCATGGCTGCACACGGACGATTCCGTGCTGCCGCGCCGGCCGCGGGCGCGGGCATCGTGGAACTACCTGCTCGACGCCGACTCCGACGCGCCGCCGGTGGTGACTTATGACCTCAATCGCCTGCAGGGGCTTGCCACGCCGGAGCAGTACTGCGTCACGCTCAATCCCAACGGCCACATCGACGACGGCCGCGTGCTGCGCCGCCTGGTCTATCGCCACCCCCTCTTCACGCGGGACGCGATTCGGGCGCAGGCACGATGGAAAGAGGTGAGCGGCGTGAACCGGACGCACTACTGCGGCGCCTATTGGTTCCACGGCTTCCACGAAGACGGATTGAGATCCGCGATCCGCGTGGCCGAGGCGCTCGGGGTGCGGTGGTGATCGACTCGGGCGTGTTCGTCGGCACGCTGCGCCATCGGCGGATGGGGAAGGTGCCGCACGCCTTCACCCACCCGCTGTTCATGGTGCTGCTCGATATCGACCGCGTGCCGGATCTGATGGCGGCCTCGTCGTTCACCAGCTACAACCGGTGGAACTGGGCCAGCTTCTACGATCGCGACCACTTCGGCGACGCAGCCCTTCCGCTGAGGTCGCGCCTCGCCGCCGCCGCGGCGGCCAGCGGGGTCGACCTGCCGGTCGGGCGCATCTTCCTGCTGACACACCTGCGCTATCTCGGGTACCTCTTCAACCCGGTGTCGTTCT
>JADZBZ010000162.1 GCA_020851835.1 Acidobacteriota bacterium | reverse complement strand
CGGAACTGGTCCGCGGCGTGGAGAACGCTACGAGCGCCGAGATCGCGGTCGCCACGGTGACGACGCTGGACGGCATGAGCGTGGAGGAGTACGCGAACCGGCTGTTCGCCGCCTGGGGCATCGGCCAACGGGACAAGGACAACGGTGTGCTGATTCTCGTGGCGCCCCATCAACGCGAGATGCGCATCGAGGTCGGCTACGGCCTCGAAGAGATCCTGCCCGACGGACTCGCCGGCCAGATCATCCGGGAGACGTTCCTGCCGCGCTTTCGCGCCGACGAATACGGTCTGGGCATCGTCGAGGGCACCGACCGCGTCGCCGCCATCGTCGGCCGGAACCAGCCGGTTACGGCCGAGCAGCGGGCGGCGCTGGATCGGGCGGGGTCGGAATCGAACCGCGACATCCCCTTCGGATGGTTCCTCGTGCCGTTCCTCGGACTGTTCGTCGGCATCGGATTCGGGATGGCTGGCTCGGGCCTTGGGGCGCGCGCGCTGAGCCCGATTCTCTTTGGGCTCGTGTTCGGCGGCGGGCCGTTGCTGATGTCGTTCCTGCTGGTGCCATGGACGGGCGCGCAGGTTCTCTCGGCCATCGCCCTGGTTGCGGCCGCGATCGGCATCCGGACCGGGCGAAGGCCGTCCTCCCGCAGGAGCATGCGCGGGTCCATGGCCGGCACGTCGAACACCGGATGGGTGTGGGGCAGCAGCGGCTCCAGTGGAGGTGGGTCAGGATCCGGAGGCGGGTCGGGGTCCTCCGACTCCAGCTTCGGCGGCGGAAGCTCCGGCGGCGGCGGCGCCAGCGGGAGCTGGTAGGCGCCGGCGATGTCCTCCGCGCGACTCGGAACACCGCGAGATGTTCGTCGGGCCCTCCATTGGGTCGTGTTCAACAGCCAGTGCGCGGCGTGCCACACGTTGAAGGGACCCGGCGTGCGCCGCTCTGAACGGAGAAGTCGTCACCATGACACTCGAACGGCTTCGTGAACTCTGCCTGTCGCTGCCCGGGGCCACCGAGCAGATTTTAAGCCGGCGATGTAATCCTGAAGTTCCGCATCATGCCCACCTCCTCGTGCTCGAGGGTGTGGTAGTGGTACAGATACAACCGGGAAGCTGTGCCATGGGGCGAATGCCGGGCGAATCCCTCGCGAAGGGCGGATAACGGGTGTTCCGTCAACGTCAGGAGCCCTTCATAGTGACTATCCCCAGCCGGACCGAGTGGCTGCTTTGGCTTTGAGTTCATCGTCTTTCGCAAGTGACCGTCCGGCGGCTTGCTGCGGTGCGGTTGTACTGGGCCGTTTGGCCTGCCCGTGCTGGCCATCGCAATCGCGGGTATATCCATCGGTGACTATCGGGAGACGTGCTCTCGCCATGTCTACCGCGTCGCGCAGGAGGCTGGGGGTGTCAGAAGGGTTGCGAGCGCTCTTGTCCCGAATGCGGACCTGTAGGCCCGGTTACGCCGTATCAACCGTTGGAGTGAACACAGGCAGGCCGGCCCTTGACAGTGATTCGTCCTGTCGGGATGCTCGACCACATCTTCATTCGGCCCCGTGCTGGCCTTGCGTTAGGGAGCAGCCTCACCATGCACAGCGTACTTCTGGCGCTTGCGATCGTCGCTACGTTCACACCACCGGCGCACACTCAAGGCGCGGCAACCGGCCGCGCCAGAGATGCTGCGCGTGGATCGAAGACTGCTCGATTGTCGGTCGACGCGCTGTGCGCACAGCTCACGCTTGATGAAGTCACCGCCATCATGGGCAAGAACTTCGAACGAAGGCCGGACGGGGAGCAATCGTTCCAGGAATGCAAGTACGGCGACAGCAAGGACAAGCAACGGGTTCGCTACTTCTCGCTCGGCAGCAGCATTGTGAACGAGGCGAGCTGGCGGAATATGGTGAAATCTGGCGGAAGAGGGAAGGTGACGGAGCGCGACGGCGTACTGGTGAGCCATTCCCGTGGAAACGTCTTTGGCGCCCTCGACGAAATCTGGTTCAAGGACAGGCAGGGTCACGCACTGTATCTGCGCGTAAATGCGAAAATCACCGAGGATCAGGCGGTGGCCCTGGCGAAGGCGTCCATGAATTGAGGTTCGAACGATTGAGCCTGCGCGCTCGGGGAAGGATCGAGTTAGGAGAAGCGTTCAGAAATAATTGAATGGTCATCGCACCTCGGTGAAGACTTGCGCTTTGAATCTCCCGGAAGAATATCGAGCCGATACTGCGGCACTTGGTAGCACATCCTGACGGTGCACCCGCCAGGGATGCTGTGCCATGGGGCGGCGTGGCGTTCGATCCCGCGACGGGCCTGCTCTTCGTCAACTCGAACGAGATGCCGTGGATCGTGAAGCTGATCCCCAACAACGACACTTCGCTCTACCACTCGAAGTGCGCGCGAGCTGCCACAAGGCGGACCGGACGGGCACGACCGTGGCGCCATCGCTGGCCGGCATCGGCGCGACGAACTCCGACGGGAAGTTCCGGGCCTTCGAGGCAGCCACGGGGGCGCTTCTCTGGGAGACCACGCTGCCGGCCGCCGGCAACGCGACACCGTCCATCTACATGCTCGACGAACGCCAGTACGTCGTCATCGCGTGTGGGGGCGGCAAGAACGGCGCCCCGTCGGGCAGCAGCATCGTGGCGTTCCGGCTGCCCGGCTGACGGGCGGGGCCACCCGCCAGCCCACCCTAGGGCCGATCGAGCCAGCGGCCGAGCGCCGGTGACTGACGCGACCGTACCGCGGCACACGATTCGATGCGTTCCAGTGACCGGTCGAGCGCCCGCGCCACCTCCGGCACCGGGTGAGCCTCGAAGAACGATCGGATCTCGTGGGCGCGCGCCTCCGAGCAGAACGCACCGAGCCCGCCGACGATCGCGGGGAGGCCCTGGAATGTGCCCAACTTTGCCGTCAGTCCGGCCCACTCCCTCCGCAGGAACGACCAGGCGGCGTCCTGCGTGGTCGATGACCCGAGCATCTGCACCAGGAGGAGCGGCGTGTCCTGCGAGCGGACGGCCGGAGACAGTGCCCAGGCCAGCGTTCGCGTCACCAGCGCTGGATCCGAGAACAGCCCGATGGCATTGAAGAACCGGTAGTACTCCTCGGGCGTATCGCCCGACGCCTTCATTCGCGCCACGAAGCCGTCGTAGAGCCGACTATCGCCGCCCTCGGCCGCCACCTGCAGGACGGGCGCCACCAGTGTTGGCGGCAGAGCGGAGGGATCGGCCAGGTAGGCCTCGGCGCGTTCGCGTGCGTAGGTTTGCAGCTGCGGATCGGCCGACAGCAGTTGCCAGAGCGTTCCCCGCCGGCTGTTGATGTCGTCATCGTCCTGCGGGCCGGGATCGACGCCGATCTGGTCGAGGACGGGACGGAACGTGTTTCGAATCCAGGTCTCGACCCGGGGCCGCTGCGGCCCCTCGGCCACCGAACCGCGCACGAACGACACGCGCGACGCCACGTCGGAGAGCACCGACGGGGTTGTATCCCCGGCGAACACCTCGGCGAGCTCGAGGTAGGTGCCGACGTCGTGCCGGCCCGCGCGGACCAGGCGCCACTCATCGCCGAGCAGGCTGATCCGCTCCGGAGCGGTGAGCGGCGGCTTGCGCGCGGCCAGGGCCACCACGGCGGACGGTTCGTACTCCGTGAGGTAGTAGCCGTGCGCATCGGCGTTGACCATGGCGGCGCCGCAGCCGGGAGCGCGAATCGTCTGCTTCGGCTCGGTGACGAGCGTGCAGGTGGCCGGTCCGCCTGCCGTTTCGACGCACACGGGGAGTGTCCAGCGCCCGTCGGTCTCAGCAGCAGCCGTGCCCGGCGCGCCGACGAAGCGCTGTTGGCGCACCGACACTTCCGTCGCGCCGTCGACGCACTGCGTGGTCACCGAGAGCATGGGTGCGCCCACCAGGTTCACGAAGCTCTGCATGATGCGGTTCACGGGCTTTTCGGTGACCCGTGTCATCTCCAGCCAGAAGTCCTCTCCCGAGGCGTTCCCCCCGGCATACTTCTTCAGGTACGACGACACGCCTTCGCGGAACGTCTCGGGGCCCACGTACGCCTCGAGCATGTTCAGAACGCCGGCCGTCTTCTCGTAGGCAATCGGGTCGAACACCTCGTTGATCTCGGCGGGCGTCTGCACGTTGGTGTGGATGGCGCGCGTGGCGCGAAGCGCGTCCAGGCCCAGCGCCGTCTGCGTCTCGACGGCGGCGTTGACGTCCATTCGCCACTCGGGCTTCCAGGCCGCCAGCGGCTTGTTCGCCGCCCACGTCGCGAAGCCCTCGTTCAGCCAGATGTCGTCCCACCACTGCATGGTCACGAGATCGCCGAACCACTGGTGCGCGATCTCGTGGGCGATGACGGAGGCGACCGACTTGCGGACATCGACCGACGCGCTGGCCTCGTCGGCCAGCAGCATCCGTTCCCGGAACGTAATGGCGCCGGCATTCTCCATCGCTCCGGCGGCGAAGTCGGGCACGCCGATGATGTCGAGCTTGTCGTAGGGATACGGGATGCCGAAGTAGCCGCTGAAGAAGGTCACTTGCTGCTCGGCCGCCGCCAGCGCGAAGGAGGTCAGCCCCGACTTGTCTGGCGTGGCGCACACGCGAATCGGCGTGGGCCCGGCCTGGCCGCTCCGACAGGCGAAGTCGCCGACCAGCAGCGCCACCAGGTAGGTGGACATCCGTGGCGTCCGCGCGAAGGCAACGGTGTGTTTGCCTGGTTCGGGCCCTGGCGTGTCGGACACCTGGCGGCCGTTCGAGATGGCGGTGTCGCCCGCATCGACCATCAAGGTGACGTCGAAGGTGGCCTTGTAGGCCGGCTCGTCGAAACATGGGAACGCGCGCCGGGCATCGGTGGCCTCCATCTGGCTCACGGCGTAGCGGCGGCCGTTGGCCTGGCTCAGGTAGAAGCCGCGCAGCTTGTCGTTGAGCACGCCGGCGTAGGTGATGCGAATGGTCGCCGTGCCGGGTGTCAGGGCGCGAGGCACCGTGAAGGTGGCGGTCTCGGCAACCGCGTCCAGCGACACCTGCGCCGGTTGCGAACCGGAGGCGTCCTCTACCGTGACGGTCTCGAAGGTGATCTCGGCGGAGTGGAGCGTGACGGCGGTCAGCCGCGACGAAACCGTGACCGCAATTGATTCGCGCCCCCGGAACGTCGCGTCGGCCAGGCTGGGCGCGAACCACAGGGTGTAATGCGTGGGCGTCACCTTCGACGGCAGGCGCTGCGCCGCGGCGGGCAGAGCGAGGAGGCAGATCGACAGGAACAGGAGAGGCGTGCGCATGATCCAGAACATAACACCGCGCTCGTCCTTCGGCGGCATGTTAGACTCCCGGCCACGCGCGGCGCAGTTCACCACGGGAGAAACCTCATGCGGCCATCCGGGACTTCACGCCCTGAGCCCCGTGCGGTGGCGGCGGCTGCCAGGGTCATCCTCATCCACGGCAACGGCGGCTGCACGGCTGCCGACTTCTGGCTGCCGTACGTGGAACGCGAGCTCACGGCGCTGGGCCTGGCCGTCGTCAACCAGACGTTTCCGGACAACCTGCACGCGCGGGCGCGCGTGTGGCTGCCGCACCTCGAGAGCCTCGGGACCGACGAGCACACCATCCTGATCGGGCACTCGTCCGGTGCGGTTGCCGCCATGCGATACGCCGAGCACCATCGCCTGCTGGGGTCGATTCTCGTGGGCGTCAGCCATACCGACCTCGGCGACAGCGGAGAGGCGGCCAGCGGCTACTTCCGCGAGAGGTGGCAGTGGCCGCGCATCCGCGACAACCAGCAGTGGATCGCGATCTACAACTCGACCGACGATCCGCACATCCCCATTGCCGAGCCGCGATTCGTGGCCGCCCGCCTGGGATGCCGCTACTTCGAGTTCACGGACCGCGGCCACTTCACGGCAGGGGAGCTCCCGGAGGTCGTCCACTTCCTGCGGCGCGAGTTGCGGCTGTGATCGCATGCACCAGGCCCTGATTCTCACGAAGTACCCGGACGAGTACGCGCGTCTCATCCACGAGGCGACGCTTCCGGGCCTCACCACGATCGCGACCTCCGAGGTCGCCGATGGAGTGGCCCGCGGCGGCGACAGCGGCATCGTCCTGGGCGATCCCGCGCGCGTGGTCCAGGCGCTTCCGCACCTGCCCCGGCTGCAGTGGGTGCAGTTGTCGTGGGCGGGCGTCGAGCCGATGCTCGATCCCGCACTGCGGCGCGACTACATCCTCACGAACGTTCGCGGCGTGTTCGGACCGCTCATGTCGGAATTCGTGTTCGGCTACCTGTTGGCACACGAGCGGAAGATCCGGTTGCGCGACGAGGCGCAGCGGGCGGGGCGGTGGGATACGACGCTGCCGGGCACGCTCGGCGGCAGGACGATGGGGCTGGTGGGCGTGGGCTCCATCGGCGCGCACCTGGCGTCCACGGCGAAGCACTTCGGGATGACCGTGCGCGGCTATACACGGTCCAGCGAGAACTGCCCGCACGTGGACCGCTATTTTCACGGGCCCGACGCGGTAGCCTTCGCCCGCGGTGTGAACTATCTGGTGGCGGTGCTGCCCCACACCACTGCCACCCGCCGAATCGTGGACGCCGGCATGCTCAACGCCCTGTCGCCGGGCGCGGTTGTCGTGAACGCGGGACGCGGTGACACGCTCGACACGGGCGCCCTGGTGAAGGCGCTCACCGAGAAGCCGCTGGCGGCGGCGGTGCTCGACGTCTTCGAGCAGGAGCCGCTGCCGGCCGATCACGTGCTGTGGCGCACGCCGGGTGTCTCCATCACGTGCCATACGGCTGCGCCCAGTTTCCCCGCCGACATCGTCTCCGTATTTGCGGAGAACTATCGTCGGTTCGCTCGCGGGGAGCCGCTGCAGTACCGCGTCGATTTCGATCGCGGCTACTGACAGTCCGCCCGAGACGATCCCGACAGGGGAACCCACCTCACGGCGAAGGCCGCGCCCGAAGCCGAACGACGATGTCGCCGCCAGCGTCCGGGTCGGCTCCGACGCTGTTGCTCGTCGCGAGAAAGAGCGTGCCGTCGCGGGCGGCGACGGCGTCGCCGATGCGGCCCGCTATGCCCGAGAGCACGCTCTCGATCAGGACCGGCGTCGCCAGTCTGACGACCGTGAACGACGCCGGATCGAGGTCCGCGCTGAAGGCGGCCGCCAGCGCGCTCGTCGTCGCGGTGGGCTCGAATGCCAGGGCGGGCGATGCGGCGCCGCCGGCATCCGTCAGCCGCAGCACGGCGAGCCCGCCCGCGTCCATGGCCGGAAGCGGGCCGCTGGTCACGGGTCGCAGCACGGCTGAGCCGTTGCCGCTCGGAGCGATCACCCACAGGT
>JADZBZ010000161.1 GCA_020851835.1 Acidobacteriota bacterium | reverse complement strand
GCCGTGGACACGACCGCGGTGATCATGGCGATGAAGGCGATGAGGCCGGGCACGAGGAAGAGCGTGCTGCGCAGCTGCGGGTTGTACCAGATCCGCGGTTCCAGGTTCAGCAGCGGCGCGCGCGCCCCGGCGGCCGACGCGCGGATCAGCACGTCGGCCGAGGACCCGGCGACGATGGCCTGCGCGTAGGCCATCACCGTGGAGGCCGTGTTGGCGTTGTCGCCGTCGATAATCACCTGCACGGTCGTCGGACGGCGCCGCAGCACATCGCGGCCGAAATCGGCGGGCAGCACCAGTAGCGCCCGTGCTTGGTTGCGATCGATCAGAGATTCGATCTCGGCGTTGCCATCCACGTAGCCAACCAGCGAGAAGTAACCTGAGTTGACGAAAGCTGAGACGAGGCGGCGGCTCTCGGTGCTGCGGTCCTGGTCCTGCACGGCCAGCGCGATGTCGCGGATGTCGAAGTTGAGTGCGTAGCCGTAGATGAGCAGGATGAACGCAGGAAACACCAGCAGAATGGCCAGCGTGCGCCGGTCGCGCAGAATCTGGTGCAGCTCCTTGACCGTGACGGCGCGGATGGTCCGCATGTCAGGCGCCTCCGCCGGCGCGTTCGACCACGTCCAGAAAGACGTCCTCGAGTGACGGCGTCACGCGGCTGAGGCCGCGGACGCTCACGCCGGCGCCCTCCAGCGCCCGCGTGATGAGGCCCTCGGCGTCGGTGTCGGCGCGCATCACCGCGTGAACGGCCGTGCCGAAGAGGCTGGTCTTCTCGACCTCGCCGAGCCGGTCGAGCGCGGCCATGGCGGCCACCGGTTGGGCGGCCTGCACCTCGAAGATCGGACGATGGCTGAAGATCTGCTTCAGCTCGGTGGCCGTGCCGAGGGCCGCCAGCCGGCCCGCCTGGATGATGGCGATGCGGTGGCAGTGCTCGGCCTCGTCCAGGTAGTGCGTGGTCACCAGCACCGTGACGCCCGCGACGGACATGCGGTCGATGAGCTGCCAGAACTCGCGCCGCGACACGGGGTCTACGCCGCCGGTCGGCTCGTCCAGAAAGACGATGGGCGGCTCGTGGAGGACGGCGCAGCCGAGCGCCAGGCGTTGTCGCCAGCCTCCGGGCAAATCGCGAGTCAGCGTCTGCTCGTGACCCTCGAGGCCCGCCATGTCGAGCACGAAGGCGCGGCGCTCCGCCAGCCGCTCACCTCTCAGCCCGTAGATGCCGCCGAAGAACCGGATGTTCTGATCGACGCTCAGCAGCTCGTAGAGCGAGAACTTCTGCGACATGTAGCCGATTCGCCGCTTGACGCCTTCCGGGTCGGTCGCCACGTCGGCGCCGCCAACCAGCGCGGTGCCAGACGAGGGACGCAGGAGGCCACAGAGCATGCGGATGGTCGTGGACTTGCCGGCGCCGTTGGCGCCGAGGAAGCCGAAGATTTCGCCCGCCTCGACGTCGAACGACAGGTTGTCGACGGCCACGAACGACCCGAAGCGCCGCGAGATGCCGCGGACCTCGATGGCGGCCATGGCTTACGGCCGCCCCAGCGCGCGCTGCAGCCGGGCCTCGGCCAGGCGCAGGCTGGCCAGCGAGCGCGCGCGGGCGAGTTCGGCCAGCAACAGCTGATCCTGCGCCACGAGCACGTCGGTGGTGGTGGCCACGCCCACGGCGAAGCGCTCACCGATCACCCGCCTCGCTTCGGCCGCCGCCCGCAGCCCGTCCTCGGAGGTCCGGACGGCGGCCACGCCCGTGCGGAGGTCGAGTTGCCGCAACCGGACGTCGGCGGCAACGAGCGACTCCACTTCATCGAGCCGCGCCTCGGCCGCCTGCGCCGTGGCGGCGGCTTCGGCCACCTCGGCGCGCGTGCGACCGCTGTCGAACAGCGTCCAGCTCACGTTGACACCGAGGTCCCATGACGACTGCCAGGCCGCCTCACGTGGGAAAATCCTGGGGTTGGGCCGCGCCAGATCCACGCCGCCTCCAAGCGCGACCGTCGGATGGTTGCCGGCAGAGGCGGCGGCTCGCCGGGCCTCGGAGCCTTCCACGCGCAGGGCAAAGGCCTGCCGCTCGGGACGCTGCCGGAGCGCTTCGGCAACGAGCGTGTCGGCGGACGGGTCAGGGTCCGGTGACGCGGTGGCAACGGCCTCCGGCGAGAGCAGCGCTGCATCGAGGCGGTCGGCCAGATCGATGGCCGCGTCTGGCGCCAAGCCGAGCAGGCGCCGCAGGTCCACGAGTGCTGCCTCGCGCTGCGATTGCGCCTCGATCAGTTGAAGCTGGTCCCGGGAGCGCTGGGCTTCGAACACCAGCACGTCGCTCGGCGGCACGAGTCCCACGTCGAGCCGGCTGCGCGCGTCGGTCACCTGCGCGTCGGCGCGGGCCACTGATTCCTCGAGGACGCGCACCGCCTCGCGCGCGGTGGCCAGCGCCCAGTAGGCGCGCTGCACTTCGAAGCGCAGATCGAGCCGCGCGGTTTCGAGGTCGGCGCCCGCTGCACGGGCCTCGGCAGCCGCGGCGCGCTCGAGAGCATCGGCGCGGCCGGCGGTGTAGATGGGCCACTGGGCCGACAGCCGCGTCACGAGGTTGTCGGGCACGTCGGGGTACAGGACGCGGAGGCCGCCGCCAGGCGAAGCGAACGAGAACTCGTCCACGTGATTGGTGCGCGTATAGCCGGCCGTGGCCGACGCGGTGGGCCGCGATGCGGTCTGGCGCACGCGACGCGTGGCATCGGCGGCCGCCTGGCGCGCGCCGGCCTCGGCGAGGCGGTGGCTGGCCTCGAAGGCGCGTGCCACCGCGTCGGTCACGGTCAGCGTCACCGGCACGGGCTGCGCGGCAGCCGGGCCCGGTAACAGGCTGAGGCATGCGATCACTGGCATCCATTGGCGAATCATGGCGTCCGGCTCCCTGTCAGCTTGGCGATGAACACGTCTTCGAGCGACGGTGTGATGGCTCGAACCGACGCAGGGGTCAGCCCCGCCGCGTCGAGCGCGCGATCGAGTTCGGTGCGGGCCTGCGCGGCGTGGGGCGCGGCGAGCCAGGCGTGGATGCGGTCGCCGAAGACGAACGTCTGCAGGCCCGCCTCCGCGCTGGCGGGCAGGCGGGCGGCGGCCAGTCGTGGGTCGACCACGACTTCGAACCAGTGGCCCGGGAGCGACTGGCGCAGCCGGCCCGGCTCGTCGAGCGCCAGCAGCCGGCCCTCGTGCAGCATGGCGATGCGATGGCAGCGCTCCGCTTCGTCCAGATAGGGTGTCGTCATCAGGATGGTGATGCCGTCTTCGATGAACTGCGACAACAGCTTCCAGAATTCGCGCCGCGACACCGGGTCGACACCCGTGGTGGGCTCGTCGAGGATGAGCACGGCCGGCTCGTGGATCAGGGTGCAGGCCAGCGCGAGCTTCTGCTTCATGCCGCCGGAGAGCTGGTCGGCCAGGCGTTGGCGGAAGGGCGTGAGCTGGGTCAACTCGAGCAGGCGATTGCGGCGATCGTCGTAGCGGCGGAGGCCGTGGATTTCGGCGAAGAAGGCGATGTTCTCGTCGATGCTCAGGTCGCCGTAGAGGCTGAATCGCTGCGAGAGGTAGCCCACCGACCCGGTGATGGCACGATGGTCGGCGACCGGGTCGCGCCCGAGGATGCGGATCTGGCCCCCGTCGGCGTGGAGCAGGCCGCACAGCAGCCGGATGGTGGTGGTCTTGCCGGCGCCGTCGGGTCCGATCAGGCCGAACATCTCGCCGCGCGCCACTTCGAACGACACGCCGGCGAGCGCCTGGACGGTGCCGTAGCGCTTGCTGGCGGACCGGACGTCGATGGACGAAGGGCCGTTCACGGCTGCGCCACCGGCTGGAGGGCGAGCTCGGCCTCGACCGGCATTCCGATCTTGAGCACGCCGGCGCTGTTGTCGGCCGAGATGCGCACGCGATAGACGAGTTTGGATCGTTCGTCGGCCGTCTGGACGTTGCGCGGTGTGAACTCGGCTTTCGGCGAGATGTAGGTGACCGTGCCGGTCAAGGGCGTTCCGCCCGCGTCGGTGAAGATCCGAGCCTGCTGACCGAGCTGCAGACGCGGGACCGCCGGCTCGGGCACGAAGACGTCGGCCCAGGCGTGGTCAAGGTCGACGACGACGGCGACGGGTGTGCGCGGGGCAATCACTTCGCCTGGCTCGACGAGCTTCTCGGTGATGATGCCGCCGACAGGCGAGACAAAGGTGGTGTCGCCGAGGCTCTTGTCGAACGTGGCGATTTGGGCGTCCGCGGCGGCCACGCGGGCGCGGGCGGCGGCGATCTCCTCGCGGCGAGCACCGGCACGCAGGCGGGCCGCGCCTTCCTCGGCGGCACGCACGCGGCTTTCCGCTCCCGCCACGCGATCGCCCCCCACGTCCCGACGTGTGGCGGCATCGTCACGCTGCTTGCGCGAGCCGGAGTTGGCGGCGAGCAGTGCCTCGAAGCGCTTCAGGTCCTGCTCGGTAGCGGCCAGCTCGGCGCGCGCGGCGGAGAGTTCGGCGCGGGCGGCGGCCACCTGAGCGTCGGCCTGGCGGATGTCCTCGTCGCGGGCGCCGGCCAGCAGCAGGCGGAGGTTGGCCTCGGCCTGGGCACGCTCGGCCCGCGCGCGGTCGATGGCGAGCTCGGCGTCGCGACGGTCGAGCGTGAGGACGAGGTGACCGGGCTCGATAGGTTGTCCTTCCTCGACGTTGAGGGTGAGGAGGCGTCCCCCGGCGTCCGGGGCGAGTCGCGTTTCGGTGGCCTCGACGTGTCCGGAGACGCGGAGGAGGTTTGGCGGTGGCGGCTCGGCGCAGGCGACGGCCGTGGCGGCAAGGACGACGAGGACGGGCAGGTGGCGGCTCATGCGCGTGTTGGCTCCGGAGAGAGCAGCCGCAAGGCGGCGTGCTGCATGTGGGCGGTCAGGTCGGCGTGAGGCACATCGGCGAACATGGGCAGGTCGAGGCGGCCCGGGCGCGCGGCGGCGCGCTCGCGGGCGGCGTTGAGAAGGATGGGGCCGAGGACGGACATGTAAGCGAGGACGGGATTGATAGGGCGAAAAAGCCCGGTTCGATGTCCGTCGCCGAGGATGCGTCCGAAGGCCATGAAGACATCTTTCATGAGCACCAGGGTGTCTGGGTCGAGGCGGGGCGCGCCTTCGACGATTTCGCGGAGCATGAGGGGCGGGAACCACGGGCGCTCGTCGGAAAGGCGGACGAGGCCGGCGATGAAGGCCACGAGCCTGGCGTCGGCGGGTTCGGGGCTGTCGGCGGTGTGGAGGGCGCGGGCGCCGACGGCGCGGAGCATGTCGCGGACGATCTCGCGGTAGAGGGCGAGTTTGCTGTCGAAGTGGTAGTAGAGCATGGCCTTGTTGAGGCGGGCGGCATGGGCGATGTCGTCGACGCCGGTGCCATCGAACCCGCGAGCGGAGAAGAGTTCGGCGGCGGCGGTGAAGATGAGGTCGCGGGAGGCGCGCGATGCGGGCCTGGTGGAGGCGGCACGGCGAGGGCGAGGGGTAGTGCGGGCAGGCACGGCTAACTAACTATTTAGTTAACACTCGCGGCTTCCCGGCGTCAAGGCCTCTTCCCATCCCCCGCCAACCCCCAGCTTCAGCTACCGTATGCACAGGCGCCGCCGCGCACCTTCGTGCCCCGGCCCGGCGTCCGACCCCGCATGACTCCCAGACCCCAGCCCGCCACATGACCATCGTCCTGGCCGGCGGATCCGGCTTCCTCGGCCGCGCCCTGCACCGCCACTTCTCCGCCAGCGGACACCTCGTCCGCACCCTCACGCGCAGCCCGCGACCCGGCGTCGACACCGACGTCCACTGGCAGCCCAACGGCGACTCCGGGTCCTGGGCCGCCGCCCTCACCGACGCCGACATCGTCGTCAACCTGGCCGGTCAGGGGATCGGCGACAAGCGCTGGACCGAGGCGCGCAAGCAGGCCCTCAGAACCAGCCGCCTCCTCCCCACCCGGAGCCTCGCCCGCGCACTCGCCGGCGCCCCGGTCCGCCGGCGCACCTTCATCACGAGTTCGGCCGTCGGCTACTACGGCCCCCACGGCGACGAGTCCGTCACCGAGCAAACCCTTCCCGGGGACGACTTCCTGTCACTGCTGTGCGTGGATTGGGAAGCCGAAGCTCAGGCCGCAGCGTCGGCCACGACCAGCGTGGCGCAGGTGCGCACCGGACTGGTGTTGCATCCGCGCGGCGGCGCACTCGAAGCAATGCTGCCGCCGTTTCGCCTGGGCCTGGGCGGCCCGATGGGCTCGGGACGCCAGTTCATGTCGTGGATTCACCTCGACGACTGGCTCGCCCTGATGGCCTGGATTGCCAGACGTGGTCAGAACGCCGGCGTGGGCGGAGCGTGGAACGCCACCGCGCCACGGCCGGTCACCAACGCCGAGTTCACCCGCACGCTGGGGCGCGTGCTCCACCGGCCAGCCGTGCTGCCGGTCCCAGGTGTCGCGCTACGCCTGCTGCTGGGCGAGGTCGCGCAGTTGCTGCTGACCGGCGCGCGCGTGCTCCCGGAGGTGGCCGAACGAGGCGGCTTCCACTTCACCTTCGTCGAACTGGAACACGCGCTCGAAGATCTGCTCGGACGATGAGCCGCGTGCCTGACGCCGAGTGACCGTTCACTTCGAGTACCGGTCGAGCGCGGCCTTCCAGTCCGGCACCGGCTCGGGCGCGCCGCCGCGATGGTCGAACACGATCTGCCCCGTGCGGTACCCCATGCCGTAGAAGCGATCGTTGGCGTCGCGGTCCTGCCGAATCGTCGAGCCGTTGAGGGTGATGCCGGCGAAGAGCCCGCGCGTCCGCGAGTAGCTCAGAATCTGGGCGCGTAACTGGATGTCGGTCGAAGCGCTGGCGTCGCGCCCCACCGGGCCCGCGGCCACCGATGCGCCGGCGCCGATTTTGAACTGGTTGCGCACGAGTTGTTCGAGGCCGCGGCGATTCTGCACCACGAGAACGAGGTCCACCGCCTGTGCCCCGATCTGTGCGCCGATGCTGCCACCGGTAATCGTCAGAAACGCCGGCGACGACCACTCACCGGTCTTCGGGTCGCGCGCGCTCAGCACGCCGCGCCCGCGCGATCCGCCCACGATGAACCCGGCCTTGAGGAGCGACGGGAACACCGCGACGCCCTCGGCCTTTTCCATGATCGCCTTCGGTACGGACTGATCGCCCGCATCCATGATCTCGGAGAGCACGGTGACGGCCTCCGAGATGCGGCGCGCCTCGTCTGACTGCGCGCGCGGCACGGCCACGGCCAGGGCGCACACGCCCAACATGATGAATGTCTTTCGCATCCGTCCTACGTTAGCAGACTTCACGCAGGTGAGACGCCGATTGGCCTACTTCGCGGAAGCGGGAGCCTGGCCCAGGCTCAGGAGGTTAGCCATGATCCGGAACGCGCCGTCGGTTCCCGCCGGCAATTGCCTCCAGAGGCCCAGGCCGACGTAGATCCAGCGACCCTTCCCCACCGTGGCCTCGACCAGCGCGCCGCGCTTGGTGCCCTGGTTGTAGGGAAAGGGATCCTCGAACTCGAGCAAATCCTGGAAGCGTGGATCGCGGTGGTCGGTGTCGAGGAAATAGAGACCGCGCTCCTGCACCCAGCCGGTCCAGTCGGCGCGTCCTATCGCGTTCGGTGTATTGAATGCCGGGTTGTTCGGCTGCAGCAGCCGCACCTCGGCGTTCTCGTCGGTCACCCGCTCGCGCCCGACGCGGGCGGGGTAGGGCGCGTACTGGGCATCGTTGAACTCGAACTTGTTGTAATTGACGATGACGGTGCCGCCGGCCTTTGCGTAATCGAGCAGGCGCTGGTTGTAGGCGCGCAGGTCGAGCCGCCGCTCGTAGGCGCGCACGCCCGTCATCACGACGTCGTATTTCGACAGATCGCCCCAGGCCAGTTCGTCGGAGCCGATGAGCGTCACGGCCACGCCCAGTTGTTCGAGCGCTGCCGGAATCTTGTCGCCCACACCCATCACGTACCCCACCTTCAGGTCGGGCTTCACGGCCACGTCCAGCGCCTTGGCCGTCACCTCTGGCGCCGACAGCACGTGCCGGCGGGTCGTGTGCGGGTACTCCACCAGCTGGTATCCCTGCGCGTACTTCGTCCCGCCGGCTCGCACGAACGCCTCGATCGGGAACGTGGCGCCGCCCGGCTTCTGGGCCGCCGACACCAGCATCGGCAACGGAGGGGCGTCGAGCAGGAAGCGAACGGTGATGGCTTCGTCTTCGCGCGAGAGGGTCACGGGCTGGACGGCCGGTGTCGCCTTCCATCCGGCCGGCAGTTCGAGCGACACCTCGCCGCTGGCCGCGCCCTGGCCGTGGTTCACCACCGTGACACGAATGTCCTTGCGGGCAGTGGCGGTCGTGCTTCTGGTAGGGACGATCAGCGTGTCGGGGCTGGTGGTGACCGTGAAGGCCGGCACGACGTGCAGCTCGGCGCGCTTCTCGCCGCTGAACAAATCGACCCCGGAGCGAGCTTGCACGGGCACCGTCACGGGAAACTCCACCCCGGCCACTGCCAGGGTGAACGTGGCCGTGAACGGCGTGGGACGGAACGGCAGGCCGAAGGGGACATCGGGGTCGAGGATGAATCGGGCCGCGTCCTTGGCATATCGGAAGTGCGCGGCGGTGAGTCGAGCGCCTGCCGGAATCACGCCGCCCTTTTCGGTGGGCCGATCGAAGCCGTTCAGGACGCGCGACTTCACCTCGATCGGCGCCGCGCCCTGCGCGGCGGCGATGAGCTGCACGCCCACCTCCTGGCCCGGGGTGACGAGGCCGTCGTTACCGATGGCTTCGATGACCAGGTTCGACGCGGCCACCAGCGCGCTGATGAACTGCGACTCCTTCTGGGCCAGCCGGAAATCGATCTCGAACCTCGCATCATCGGTCAGGCCCATCCCCGGGAGGTCGCGGCGCAGGGCACGAACGGCAGTGAGGCCGGACGCGAGCGACGGCACGGTCGCTGCCGACCCGCCGGCCAGGCTCTGGTGCGCGGTCTGCACATGGCCGGCAATGGCCGACAGGGCGCTGGTGAGTGCGGCTGGAGGGTTGGCGCCCGCGTAGGCGGCCAGCGACGACAGGCTCACGTCCACGCCGTCGAACGGATCGGATTCGGCGCGGTCCACGCCGTCGGGCAGCACGGTCTCGTACAGGCGGTAGGCGCGGACACTGCCGGGGCCGAAGGGGCCTCCGACGCCGGGCAGCGGCAGCAGCTGCGACATGCCCTGGCACTTGTGCATGCTGCGCGCCTCGCCGGCGAGCTCGTTGTAGGTGCGGCCGAGCACGTAGTCGTAGGAGGCGCCGCCGTCGAACATGAGCGCCTTCGAAGCGCCCGGGCCGGTGAACTGCGGCGTCCGGCCGCCGGGGCCGCCCGGTCCACCGGGGCCGAAGCCGGCGGTGTAGTAGAACTTCGACGCCTGCCAGGGCCGCAGGCCTTCCTCGATCTGCTCCGGGAACTTCGCGGGATCGGCCGCGGCGACAAACGCCTCGGCGGTGAGGCGCGACGAGGCCTGGTGATGTTGTCCGCCGCCGTCGCCGTCGAACACGAAGCCGACGATCACCTGCGGGCGAATCGTGCGGATCATCCGGACGTAATCGCCCAGAATCTCCTGGTGGCCCCACTTTTCGAGCGTCTCTTCGATGCTGAACGAGTAGCCGAAGTCCACGGCCCGGGTGAAGTACTGCTCGGCGCCGTCGAAGCGGTGGGCCGCCAGCAGTTCCTCGGTGCGCAGCACCGCCAGGGCCTCGAACAGCTCGGGCCCGATCTCGTTCTGGCCGCCCTCTCCGCGCGTGGCGGTGACCAGCGTGGTTCGCATCCCTTTGCCGTGCCCGTAGTAGGCGAGCATGGCGTTGTTCTCATCGTCGGGATGGGCGGTGGTCATCATGAACGTGCCCACCGTGTCGAGCTTGCGCAGCGCGAGTTCGACCGCCGCCTCGCCGCGGAGCGCGGCGACGGGGACCAGCTGGTGTTGTGCGAAGGGGGTGGAGAATGCGAGGGCGAGGAGGAGTGGGAGAAGGAGGAAGGGCTTGCGCATGGTGTAGGTGGCCATTGAGCGACTGACGATTGAGCGACTGACGATTATTGAGCGATCGGCGATAGAGCGTCGAGCGATTGGGATCATCCATCGCTCCATCGCTCAACCGCCGACCGCTCAACCTCCTGTCTGTCTCGACAAGCGCGCCTCAGAAGGTGAACTTGAACCCGATCTGCAGCTGACGCTGCTCGTAGCCGCCCGTCGGAGTGAGCTGGTCCCCGTTGGTCGGCAGCGCCGCCAGGGGGATGCCCAACGTGTCGGTGGCAATCGTGGCGTTCACGTTCGAGGTCTGGATGCTGTTGAAGAGGTTCTTCACCTCGGCAATCACCTCGGCCGCGCGGTTGCCGCCGATGCGCACCCGACGCGAGTAACGGAAGTCCACGTTGTAGCGCGCCGGCAGGTTCAGCGAGTTGCGTGACACGCCGTCCGGCCGATCGCTGCCCGTGCCATCGTTGTTCAGCTCGCGGTTGCTTCGCAGGTTCACCGGAATGCCGCTCGCAAACTGCATGGCGACACCGAACACGTTGTCGTTGAGGAACGCGCCCAGCGCACCCTCGCGGTCGACGTGCGGCGTGGCGACGATGCTGCCGCTGAAGGTGTGCCGCTGATCCAGGATGTTGGGCCCGCGGTCGCGATCGAGGTTGGTGACATCGGTACGGCCCGCGTCACCCGACACCGACAGGGCGCTGGTGATCGGCGCGTTGTCTTTGCTCTTTCCCAGCGTGTAGGCCAGGTCGAAGCCGATGCCATTGGCGCTCCGGCGGGTCAACTGCAGCGTCATGTTCTTGTAGGTGGATTCACCGATCGACTGCGTGGCGTTGATCACGTTGTAGCGCGGATCCACGCGGGTCGTGGCGTTCACGGCGGTGGCGAAGATCGGGATGCCACTCGGCAGCGTGCCGACCGGGTTCTGCAGGTTGATGTTGGTCACCACCGGCAGGTTGTTGCCACGGACGTAGGACGTGCCGACGCTCACCGAGTAGCGATCGCTCAACGCGTGCTCGAACTGCACGTTGTTCTGCCAGCTCCGGGCGATCCGGAAGTTCGGATCCACCGTCCAGGCCGTGTTCGGCTGCGCCCCGGCGCCGGCGGCGAGCAGGTTGGGGAACGCAGGCGAGCCCGCCTGGGAGGGCTGGAACGTGGCCGACGCGCGCGCGTTGGTGCCGTCGTTCTGCAGGGCCTGCTCGTAGACGGCGTTGAGCGTCTGGTCGTACATGATCCCGGTGTTGGCGCGAATCACCGTCCGGCGTGCGTCGTCCAGCGTCCACACCACGCCGAGCCGCGGGGCGAAGTTATTGTCGTCGGTGGGGAACTGCTTCGATGCCTCGATGGGGGCGTTGGCCACGCCGTCGGGCGGGCCCAACCGGTCGTAGCGCACGCCGTACAGCACCTTCAACATCGGGGTCACGCGCCAGTCGTCCTGCACGAAGAAGCCGTACTGCGCGGTCTTGTACTCGAGCCCGGGCAGACCGAAGTACTGCGTGAAGGACTGATACCCCAGGGGATTGGCGCCACTGACCGCCGACTGGTACGCCGCCACGCTCGCGAACGTGTAGAGCGCCGAGGCCGGTGAGACCCGCTTGTCGGTGACGAACTGCAGATCGAGCCCGGCCTTGATCGCGTGATCGCCCCGGAGCCAGGTCGTGCTGTTGTTGAGCTGCATCACGTCCTGGCTGAAGCCGAAACCCGCGTCGGCGACGTTCGACGTCGGGCTGCCGATGTTGGCGACCCCTTGGATGTTCACCGCGGGGCCGCTGCCGGCCAGGGCGCTCGGTACCCGGGCCTGCGCGCGCGTGGCGTACTGGAACCGGAACTCGTTGAGCAGGCCGCTGCCAATCGTCGAGATGAGCTGCGCGCCGGTGGAGTGCTGCCGGTCGGTGAAGTCGGTGGCGCGCTGGCTCGACGTCAGGCCGCCGCCCACGTTGGCGGTGATGAAGTTGTCGAAGAACATGTAGCGGACCGACAGGCGGTTGGCCTGGTTGATCTGATGGTCGATCTTGCCGATCGCAAACTCGGTGTTGAGGCCGCGCGGCTGGTAGGCGGGCTCGCTCAGGCCGAGGGCCGCCTGGTTGGCCGGCGAAATCGTGATGACGCTCAGTCCCGACAAATCGCGCTCGGTGTGCTCGTAGCCACCGAAGAAGTGCGTCTTGTCGCGCACGATGGGGCCGCCGAGGTCGACGGTGTAGACGTTGACGTCGGTCGGCGGCTTCGGGGCATTGGCCGCAGTGTAGAAGGGCAGCGCTACCATGGCCTGACGCTGGAAGCGGTAGCTGCCCTGCCCGCGGAAGGCATTCGTGCCCGACGGCGTGATCGCGTTGTACACCAGGCCCATCGTCTGGCCGAACTCCGGCGCGTAGCCGGTGGTGACGACCTTCACTTCGCGGATCATCACCTCGGACATCGGCATCTGTCGCAGGCCGGCGCGATCCTTCTGCGTGTTGTTGCTGCCGTCCACCTGGTAGTTCACACGGAGCAGGGCGCCGTTGGCGGTGAGGCGCGGCACTCCGAACTCGTTGGTCTCGAAGCCGACCACGCCCGGCTGGAGCAGGGCGAAGTTGTACGGGTTGCGCGAGGTGAGCGGCAGCGTCTTGATCTCGGCGTTGCTGAGCGTGCGGCCCTGCTCGATCTTGCCCAGGTCCACCAGCGGCGCGTCAGCCGTGACGGTGACCGTCTCCTGCAGCGCGCCGACGGTGAGGCGGAAGTCGATGACCGCCGTCTGGCCCGCACTCAGCCCGATGCCGGCCCGCTCGAACTTCTTGAAGCCTTGAAGCTCCGCCGACACGCGGTAGGTGCCGAGGGGCAGCAGGGGCGCCCGATAGAGGCCGCTGGCATTGGTGACCACGACACGGGTGTCGCCGGTGTCGAGGTTCACGACCGTGACGGTGACACCGGGCAGAACCGCGGCCTGCTCGTCGGTGATGGTGCCTTCGACGGTACCGTTGATGGCTGTCGATTGAGCCGCAATGGGGAGTGCCGTAGCAAGGGCCAGGAACAATGCAAGAAACATGCGGAGCATCGGAAAGCGCCTCCAGGAAGTGTCCAACTTTCGAGTATATGTCACGGTGCGGCGGCGAAACCGGTCGGGCCGGGTTGTCCGCGCTCACTTACATAGATGCCAGGGACCGACGATGTCGACGGGCGTCTGGTGGTCACAGGGCGTCTCCTGGATGGTCACCACGCCGTCGCCGGCCTGGTCGGCCAGCACCTGGTACTCGCGGATGCGCTGGATTTCGTTCGACGCCACCTTGACGCGTTCGGCCGTGAGGAACGTCACGACGTACGAGCGCCAGTACCCCGCCCGCGCCAGGTGAACGCCGCCCGCCTCGAGCCGGGCGGCCAGGGGCTCGAACCGCGGCGGCGGCGGCGCAAAGGTCGAGCGTTGCAGCACCGTCGCATGGTCCACGAGGGCGGCGGCCGCAAGCAGGCCGAAGAGCGCGCCACCCACGGCTCGCAGGCCGACCGGACGCCGATCGTGCAGGACCAGCGCGGCCAAGGACACCGGCAGGAACAGCGCGAGCAGCCCATACCGGAACGTGAACATGCTGAGGTCCCGCGTCAGCGCGTACACGACCCCGCTCTGCAACCCGACGAGGCCGAGGTAGATCGCAAACGCTCCGCCTTCGAGCTCGCGGCGTCGCAGCACGTGCAGCAGCAGCCACGCCGCCAGCACCCCCGCCAGCACCGTCGCCAGCGGGAGCAGTTCGCGCCAGCCGACGTGCGCGTCCGAGCCGATGGAGAGCAGGTACGGCCGAAACCCGTCGAGCCCCACGAGCATCGGCACGTGCTCGGTCGCCAGCGCGCGAAAGCGGCCCGGCAGCGCGGGCAGGTTCACGTTGGCGCGCGCGAGCAGCAGCGTGACGTTGTCCTGCCGGGAGGTGGACACCGCCACGCCGGCCGTGCCGGGACCGAGCAGGTCGGCGTAGGGTTTGAGCGCGTTGATGCCCTGGAACACCACGAGGAACGCAAACGCGGTCAGTAGCCACGGCCGCACGAGCCGGCCCATGTGTTCGCGCGACTCGACCAGTTGCACGAGACCGAGCGCCGGCACCGCGTACACCGTGAACTCGCGATGCAGGAAGGCCACCGCGAGCGAGGTGCCGAGCATGAGCGGCCGGCGGCGCAGCATCCAGGCCACCAGCACCCAGATGAACGGCTCGACGTTGCCGCCTTGCGCTTCGATCAGGTGGGCCGCCGTCATGAACGGCGCCAGCGCGAACGGCGAGGCGGCCAGCGCGGCCATCCACGGGTTGAGCTTCGCCTCGGTCGTGAGCAGGCGCCACAGCAGCAGCGCCGCCGCGGCGTTGATCAGCATCATGGTCAGCCGCAGCGCGAAAACGGTGGGGCCGAGCACGGCGAACACCGGCGCCATGAGCCAGGCCTCGACGCCGAGCATGTACTCCTGTCCGTAGAAGAACAACGGCCAGGCGCGCCCTTCGGACAGGTGCTTGGCCATCAGCCCGATGATGGCCTGATCCGAGTCGAAGTAACTTTCGTCGTGGGCGAGAAAGAACCAGCTACGGAGCAGGACGGCGCCGAGCAGCAGCGCGGCGATGACCCACCTACGCGGCTTCTGATTGCCGGGAACCTGCGGCATGATCCTGAGTGCCGATGATAGCAGCAGGGTTCCTGCCGGAATGTCCGGCCGCGTGGCACCGCGGCGTGTACGCGCTGGTGTCGTTGGGCTGGTGGCCCGACATCCCGGCCATCGGCCTGCTTCCCCCGCTGG
>JADZBZ010000160.1 GCA_020851835.1 Acidobacteriota bacterium | reverse complement strand
TCCAGGAGTCCGTGGACTGTTGCCGCTCGGTGAATTCCGGCCAGGAAAGGGTGGTTCTGCTCACCGAGCACTGACCAGCACGAAGTCAACCAATCCTCGCCCGAGCGCAAGCGGATTCAGGTAGTCGCTGTAAGCACGCCGAGCATTTGGGCGGAAATAAGGACGGCCAAGGATAAACAGATTTATCTCGACACGAACTACCTTGCCCGTGACTACCTGATGTACGCAATGATCAGCGAGAAGCTCGACAATTTCGAGTTGCGCATTCCGGAGCATCGTGAACACTCATTCCGTTTCAACGTGAACGCCGATTCCGGGCATCGTGAACACGGATTCCGGCCATCGTGAACAGCGATTCCGGTCATGGTGAACACGGATTCCGGGGATCGTGAACAGCGATTCCGGCTGATCTGAACACTCGTCAGGCGTTGTGCGCGATCCTGAGGGGTTTCCCGTAAGGAGGGACCCCCTGGATGGCAGCCACCCGGCTACTGATGAGACGACTCCGCGACCTTCTCCGCTTGAAATACGAGGCTGGCCTGACCCATCGGGCGATTGCCCAGGCGTGTGCCGTGGGCCTGGGCACGGTGTCGGCGTATCTGGCCCGGGCCACGGCCGCCGGCGTGACCTGGCCCCTGCCTGACGACCTGGACGACGCCGCGCTGGAGGCGCGCCTGTTTGCCGGCCCGGTCGACCCGGCCCGTGTGGACCGGGCGGTACCGGCCTGGCCGCACCTGCACCAGGAACTCAAACGGCCCGGGGTCACCCTCCACCTGCTGTGGACGGAGTACCGCGGTGCGCATCCGACGGGCTTTGCCTACAGCCAGTTTTGCGAGCGCTATCGTCGGTGGGCACGGGTCCTGAAGCCGTCGATGCGCCAGGTGCATCGCGCCGGCGAGAAGCTGTTTGTCGACTTCTCAGGCAAGCGGCCCGCGCTGGTCGACGCGACGACGGGCGAGGTGGTGCCGGTCGAGCTATTCGTCGGCGTGCTCGGCGCGAGCGGCCTGATCTATGCGGAGGCCACGCGCAGCCAGGACCTGGCGTCGTGGGTGGGCGCGCACGTGCGGATGGTCGAGTACTTCGGTGGGAGTCCCGCGATCTGGGTGCCGGACAATTTGAAGAGCGGCGTGACGACCGCGCACTATTACGAACCCGAGATCAACCGGACCTACACCGACCTCGCCACCCACTATGGCGCCATCGTGCTGCCCGCGCGCGCGGCGCATCCCCAGGACAAACCCAAGGTCGAAGTCAGCGTGCAGATCGCGCAGCGGTGGATCCTGGCGGTGCTGCGCCACCGGACCTTCTTCACGCTGGCGGATTTGAATGCCGCCATTCGCACCTGCCTGGAGGGGGTCAATGCCCGACCGATGCAGGCCGTCGGCGTGAGCCGGCGGGCGCTCTTCGAGCAGCTTGATCGGCCGGCGCTGCGCCCGCTGCCGGCCAGCCGCTACGAGCTGGCGACGTGGAAGCCGTGTCGGGTGAACATCGACTATCACGTCGAGGTCGACCACAACTGGTACAGCGTGCCGTACCAGCTCGTGCACGCCCGTGTCGAAGCCCGCGCCACGGCGACGACGGTCGAAGTCTTCTTAACCGGCCGGCGGGTGGCGTCGCACGCGCGGCGCCCCGGTCGCGGGCGCTTCGCGACGGACGTGGCGCACATGCCGCGCGCGCATCGCGCCCACGCGGAGTGGACGCCGTCCCGGCTGATCGGCTGGGCCGAGCAGACCGGCGCGGCCACCGGGCGACTGGTCGCGGGCATCCTCGAGCGCCGTCCCCATCCGGAGCAAGGCTATCGCTCGTGTCTCGGGCTCATGCGCCTGGGCCGCACCTACGGGCGGGACCGCCTGGACGCGGCCTGTGCACGGGCCGAGCGCCTCCGCTCCTACAGCTATCGCACCGTCGAGCACATTCTCACCCACCAGCAGGATCGGCTCCCGCTCGACGAGCCGGCCCCTGCGCGACCCGCGCTCACGCACGAGAACCTGCGTGGCGCGACCTACTACGAGGAGGCTTATGCTGACACACCCGACGATCGAGAAGCTCCACGCCCTGCACCTGACGGCGATGGCCACGGCGTTTGAAGCGCAACGGAGCTCGAGCCAGCACGCGGAGCTCAGTTTCGAGGACCGCCTCGGCTTGCTGGTCGACACCGAGTGGACGGCCCGGCAGTCCCGGAAACTCACCCAGCGCTTGCGCCACGCGAAGCTGCGCTATCCGGCGTCGCTCGAAGATGTCGACTTCCAGACCCCGCGTGGCCTGTCGCGCGAGGTCGTGCTGAGCCTCGGCACGGGCGGCTGGATCCGCGACCATCATCACCTGCTGATCACCGGGCCGACCGGCGTCGGCAAATCGTGGCTCGCGTCGGCCTTTGTCGAAAGCGCGTGTCGGCACGGCTTCACCGCGACCTATGTCCGGGCGCCGCGGCTCCTACACGACCTCGCCGTCAGCCGCGGCGACGGCACCTACGGCCGGCTGCTCGCCAAACTGGCCAAGCTCGATCTCCTGGCCATCGATGATTGGCTGCTCGCGCCGCTGACCGACGCCGAGCGGCGGGATCTGCTCGAGGTGCTGGAAGACCGGAGCGAGCGCACCTCGACGCTGATCGCCAGCCAGCTCCCGCCGACCGCCTGGCACGCCGCCATTGGCGAACCGAGCGTCGCCGATGCGATCTGCGACCGCCTGATCCATCACGCGCACCGGCTCACGCTGAAGGGGCCGACGATGCGCGACCCGGGCACCCGGCGCGGACCCAAGGCGAAGGCATGACGGCCGCGAGACCGCGGCCTATGGAGCGTGCCGGACCCATGGAAAACGCGCCGACGCGTTTCCCACCGGTCCTTGGACGGCGCACAGACCGCGCCGCCCACAACGCTCCACAGGCAGCATCGTCGGGTCTGTTACCGACGAAAAGGCCAGTAAGATGACGTCCCAGATGGAAGGAGCCCCCGGCATGCGCTGACCTGTGCGTCGCTTCGCTCCGACGAGTGATCAGCTTGCCCGGAATCGGCGATCACGATGACCGGACTGAGTGATCACCATGGCCGGAATACGCACCAGGAGCGTCGGCAGGGCCAGAGAGGCTAAATCCGCGGCCGCCATGAATGGCTGGGCGCCCGATGTGACGAAGTGGCTCGTCGCCACGACGCTTGCCGGGTCAAAGCCCTCCATCATGGCCAACGCCCTCTCCCGCATGCCGCCTGGCAGATTCGCGTAGAGTGGCTTCAGCACCTGCACGCCTTCTTCGAGCGCCCGACTTGCCACGGCGTGCATCATGCCGAACGTGGCCTTCTGCTGGTCGCTGTAGCCGCGCGCTTCGCCCGCATAGATCGGCTTGACCAGGACGAGCGCGATGGTGCGGCCAGGATGGCGACGCGCGAAGCGCAGCGCGATCCCAGAGCCGCTCGACACTCCGCCGACGACAGCCTGACCCACGCCAATGTGGTCTAAGAGCAGCGCGACGTCGTCTGCCAATTGGTCGAAGGTCAGCGGCCCGCCGTACCAAGACCTACCGCTTCCGCGCAGATCGGGCGTAATGATGCGATACCGCTCGGCCAGCGGTGCGATGAGAGGTAGCGCCGCCAGATGATTCGCCATGGCACCGTGAAGCATGACGACCGCGGGGCCATGGCCATCCTCGTGCGCGAACAATCGAGCGCCGACGCCGTCAACCGAGAATTCGCGCATCTATGTGGCCTCGAGTTGTAGAGCAATGACCGATTGCTTTCGCAGCCTAACGATGCCGAATCAGCCGCGCGCCGGCAAGCGACACCCGGCGCGTCGGCTGCATTCGGAGGTTAGGCAGCCCCTTTTGAGCGAGCCCAGCGAACGGTCGGGCGCCGCTTTGACGAGGCACAGT
>JADZBZ010000159.1 GCA_020851835.1 Acidobacteriota bacterium | reverse complement strand
TGTCGCCGCTCATGTAAAACCGCGTAAATCTGGACCTCCGTCGCCGAGGGCGACGGCGTGATCACCGCTTCGGCTTCTGCTCCTGCTTCCGCTTCTGCGCCTGCTCGGCCTCCCGCTTGCGATAGGACTCCCCGTCAATCGAGATAATCTCGGCGTGGTGCGTGAGCCGATCGATCAGGGCGACGGCACAGGCCGCATTCGGAAAGACGGTGTCCCATTGCTTAAACGGCAAGTTGGTCGTGATCACGATCGATTTCTGCTCGTAGCGCCGGCTGACGACCTGGAAGAGGAGATCGGCGGCGTGCGCGTCATAGGCGAGGTAGCCCACCTCGTCGATCGCGAGGAGTGTGGGTCGGAGATAGCTGCGGAGCCGGTGCTGGAGCGCGCGGGCGGTTTCTTGGCGGGTCAGGTCGAGGATCAGATCGGCCGCGGTGAGGAAGCGGGCTGAGTGACCGGCCAGGATCGCTTCGTGGACGAGATTTTTGGCGATCATCGTCTTGCCGAGGCCGTTCTGGGCGACGACAATGACGTTCTCCCGCTGCGTGAGAAAGTCCAGACTGAGGACGCGTTCGACGGTCGGGCGATGGATGGTTTTCGGCCATGCCCACTCCCAATCAGCCATCGGCTTGAAGCGGCCGAGTCGCGCGTCTTTCAGGCGCCGCTCGACACGCTGCCGCAGGCGGGCCTCGAGCTCCGCCTGCGCGAGTCGCTCGAGCTGCACCACCGGACTCCAGCGCTTCTGCGTCGCGCGGGCAATGAAATCACTCAGCTCGCGGGCGGTGTGGATCAGCCCGAGCTGCTGCAGTTGATCACTCAGCGTCGTCGGAATGGGATCGGGCGAGCTCATCGTAGGTCTCCAAGCGATGCGGTGTGACGTCGAGATCACGGACGCCGGGACGATCGGGCAGCGCGATCGGGATCGGCGGCTTCAGGCCGCGCTGTCGCCGGCGGGTTTCGAGGAGGTGCGCGATCGCGCCGGCACCGAAGGCGTCGCGCTCAAGCGCGCACGTCACCGCGGCGCCGAGCTCCTGCGGGCCGTAGTCGTCGAGCAGCGCGAGCAATCGCGCCACGTGGGCGCGGAGCGATTCGCCACGCGCGGCCAAGCGCTCCAGCAGCGGGACGACGGCCGGGACGGCGAGCCGCAGACGGTCCCGCGCCGTCGAGGGATTCGCCTGTCGGGTTGCGGCGATGAGGCCGGCGACATGCGCCTCCTGCTCGATGACCTGGCCGGTGTCGTAGCTGCGATCGTGTCGGGCGATCTCCTCGGTGCCAGCCACGACACGCACGAGGGTTGGACTGGCGAGCAGTGTCACCGGGCGCCGCACGTGCGTATGCGGAATCGAGTAGTGATTGCGGTCGAAGCGCACGTACGGCGTTTTGCCGGAGACGACCGTGCGCATCACGTCGGTCTCGAAGGGATGCGCGGGCAGCGGCAAGAGCCGCGGCTGCTCTTCCACGAGCACATCGGCGACGGTCCGATCACGCTGCTCGGGATGCGGACGTTGGTGCGCGACCTCGTCGCGCCAGCGGCGAAACTGGGCGTTCAGATCGTCGACGTCGACAAACGTGCGGGCCGCAAAGAAGGCGTGGCGCAGATACTGGATCTGGCGCTCGACTTTCCCCTTCTCATTCGCGCGGTACGGCGTGCACGGCCGCGGGGCAAAGTGATAGTGGCCGGCGAGCTCGAGGAGCCGCGGGTGAAACCGGATCGCGGTGCCGGCGCGTTCGAGCACCGCACTGCGTAAATTATCGTAGACCAGGGTCCGTGGAATGCCCGGCCACGTCTGGAAGGCCTCGACATGGCCGCGCAGAAAACTCTCGAGCGTTTGATCGACGGTGAAGAGCGCGAAGACGGCGCGGGAGTACGACAGCACCATCACGAAGCCGGAGAGCGGACGCACGCCGCGGCCCATCCGAATCGAGCCGAAGGCGCCCCAGTCCACTTGCCCTTCCTCCGCCGCCAGCGTGGTGAGCCGGCGATAGACGGTCGCCGTCGCGGCCGGGCGGATGAGACGGACCCAGCGCCGCAGCTGCACCACCGAGCCCGTGTAACCCCGGCTCTTCACCATCTCGAAGAGTCGGGTCGCCCGCAGGCGCGGATACTGCGCGAGCGTGTCGCGGATGACGGGCAGATACGGATCGAGCTGCGTCGGGCGGCACGTGCCGCGGCGCATCCCCTGCGTGTCGTTGACGAGCGCGGCACGCACCGTGTCATGGTGGACGCCGAGGGCCGCGGCGATGGTGCCGACCTTCCAGTGCTCGCCGTAATAAAGTCGACGGATCTCGGCGTGCTGCTCGGGTGTGATCATGGCGCGTCTCCGAGGACACGCGACGGATCTGCCAGCGCGGTGGAAGGAGCCAGGCGCTTTCCCGGCCACAGACCATGCAACGCAACGCGCCCGTCGAGGGCGCGGTCGGCACCCGATCCGTCGTCGTGTCCGCCGGCAGTGTGGCGAGCGGGAGTGTCCCCTGGGAAGTGTGATCCCTCACGCGCGCCCGGTAGGCCCGTTGGTGATCGCGATGATCGAGGCGGCCTTCCGGGCTCCGCCGATGGTGCTGACGCGCCGTGCGGACCGAGGCGTGACGGGCCGCGGTGCGACACGCGGACGAGCAATACGCGTGGCCGCGATCACACGAGGAGCAGATCGCGAAGAGGCGATTGCAGCGGCGACAGACTTTCTGCCGAAGCGGGGCGTCCATGACGTCGAAGCTGCGGCGCGCTTCGACTGGACATCGCCCTTAAACCGTGTCACAAGTGCAGATGACTGACTCGGTCCGTCGAAGCATCGAGGCGGTCACCGAGGGCCTGGAGAGCACACTCCAGGCCTTCACCTCCATCCGCCGCACGCCCGTCAATCTACAGCAATCCACTGAGTCGAGGGGGCGCTCGGCGGCAGCTGCTCACCGAGCATCGGTGTCGTCTCGACGGCCGCCGAACGCCTGCACGGCTCTTCGATGACCGCTGACTTCAGAGGAGATGCAGAACGAGGGCTGCCGACGAAAGTCCAGATTTACGCGGTTTCAGATGACCGCTGACA
>JADZBZ010000158.1 GCA_020851835.1 Acidobacteriota bacterium | reverse complement strand
GGCAGCTCCGACTACGTGGATCGTAGCGTGGTCGCCTACAGCAACGCGGCGAAGGCCGGCCTGTTGGGTGTTCCCGAGCCTTTGCTGGCGAGGCACGGTGCCGTGAGCGAACCGGTGGCGCGTGCCATGGCCGAGGGGCTGCTGGTGCGCTCGGGCGCCGATGTCGTCGTCGCCATTACGGGCATCGCGGGGCCGGGAGGCGGGTCGGCGGACAAGCCTGTGGGAACGGTCTGGTTCGCGGTGGCGATCGCCGGGCCGCGCGACACGCAGGCCCTCGTGTGCCGGTTCATCGGGGGCCGCGAACTGGTCAAGACCTTCGCCGCCGTCACGGCTCTCGACCTCGTGCGCCGGCGGCTGCTCGATGCGCCCTGGGACATCGACTGGGCCCGGCGGTGACCTCATGCGCGTGTTCGTGGCGGTGGGAGTGGGAGACGAGCTGCGGCGGGCCGCCATCGCGGTGCGCCGCTCCGTGGAATCGCAGTTCAGCGCACTGGCGATCGAACCGCCCCGCCTCGTCTGGGTCGTCCCGTCGTCGCTGCACGTCACGCTGCGGTTCGTTGGCGAGTGGCCCGATGAGCGTGGCGACGCGCTCGCCGCGGCGCTCGGCAACCCGTTCGATGTCGCCCCCTTCACGCTGGCGTGGCACGGACTCGGCGCCTTTCCCTCCACCCGCCGGCCGCGGGCCATCTGGATGGGCGTTGCCCGCGGTGCGCGGGGTCTGGGGGCGCTCGAAGCCGAAGTCGCCCGTCGCATGGGCGGCCTCGTCCCCGGCGAGGATCCCGCCGCCGCCGCGCCGTTCCATCCCCACGTGACGATTGCGCGGGTCAAGGTGGACAACCCGAAGGTGGACTGGCCCGCCACACTGGCTGCCGCCTCGCCCGCCGATGTCATCACGCGGGTGGAGCGCGTGTCGCTGATGCGCAGTCGCGGTCTCGCCGGCGGTGAGGGATACGAAGAGATCGCCGGGGGGTGCCTCGTCGGGCGAAGCTGATCGAACGGAAGGCGGTAAGATCGAGTGGCGATGGTTGCCGCCCTGATCGGATATCTGATCGGATCGCTGCCCCTGGGGTTCCTGATCGCTCGCGGCCGTGGTGGTGTGGACCTGCGCCGCGTCGGCAGCGGGAACGTGGGCGCGGCGAACGTGTACCGGAGTGTGAGCCGGTCGCTGGGTGTGCTCGTGATGCTCGTCGACGTGGCCAAGGGAGCGAGCGGCGTATTGCTGGCGCGGCTGCTCTTCCCAGGGGCGGGCGAACAGGCCGCGCTGGCCGGGCTGGGCGCGATCGTCGGCCACGTCTATCCACTCTGGCTGCGTTTTGCCGGGGGCAAGGGCGTGGCCGTGGCATGCGGCGTGTTTTCCGTGCTGGCCCCGCTGGCGACGCTCTCGGCTGCGGTCTGCTTCGTCGGCGTCACCTGGGTGACCCGGTATGTCTCGCTCGGCTCCGTGCTCGCCAGTCTGACCCTGCCAGCCGTGGAGTGGACACGCGCCGGCGCCGGTCCCGAGAGCCTGGTTGCGGCGGCCGCGTCGGTTTTGATCGTCTTCCGCCATCGCGGCAACCTGGCGCGCATCGCTCGCCGAACCGAGCGCCGCCTGGGACAGCGAGCGGTGGTCAACCCGTAGGGCGCCGTCAGGCGATCCCATTTATCGAAAGAGCGCGTCGTCCATGCAGCAGGTGGCGGTAATTGGGTCGGGCAGCTGGGGCACGGCCCTGGCCATTCACCTGTCGATGTCGCGCCATGATGTTCGCCTGTGGGCGCGCGATCCCGGTTTGGTTGCCGAGATGGCCACCCGACGCGCGAACCCCGTCTACCTGCCGGATGTCACCTTTCCCGAGCGGCTTCAACCGACCGCGGAACTCGCCGAGGCCCTGGCAACGGCGCCGGTGGTCGTCATGGCGGTACCCTCGCACGGCGTGCGGGCCGTGGCGCGGGACATGGCGCCCCGCCTGCAGCCCGGCGCCCTGGTGGTGAGCGCCGTGAAAGGCATCGAGGAGGGCTCGCTGCTGCGGATGTCCCAGGTGCTCTCGGACGAGCTGACGACGGCCGGGGACGTGGCCGTGCTGTCGGGACCGAGTTTCGCCATCGAGCTCGCGCGGTGCCGGCCCACGGCCGTAGTCGTGGCCTCCTCGTCGCCGCGGACCGTCGAGCACGTGCAGGGCGAGTTCCGCGCGCCCTGGCTCCGGCTCTACGGCACCTCCGACGTGATTGGTGTCGAAATCGGCGGCGCGCTCAAGAACACGATTGCCATCGCCGCCGGCGTGGTCGAAGGGCTGGGGCAGGGCCACAATGCGCTGGCGGCGCTCATTACGCGCGGCCTCGCCGAACTGACGCGGCTGGCCGTGGCCATGGGCGGCCAGCGCGAGACGTTGGCCGGCCTCGCCGGGCTGGGCGACCTCGTCCTGACCTGCACGGGCTCGCTCAGCCGCAATCGGCATGTCGGCGCGGAACTGGCGCGCGGCCGGCCCCTGGGCGAGGTGGTGGCGAGCACGAAGATGGTCGCCGAAGGCGTGCGAACCACCGAAGCGGCCCTGGCGCTGGGCGCCCGTTACGGCGTGGAGCTGCCGATCACCGCCCAGATGGCCGACGTGCTGGCCGGCCGTCGAGATCCGTCCTCGGCCATTCGTG
>JADZBZ010000157.1 GCA_020851835.1 Acidobacteriota bacterium | reverse complement strand
GCCCCGGTGGAGATTCGGCGGCCGGCACGGGCCCTGACCCCGGCACAGCAGCAGGCCCTCGACGCGCTGAACGCCTTCGGCACGCGGCTGTCGCCCGACTTCACCGCGCAGGAGCTGCGCCGCGAGTATTGCCGGCTCGCGCACCGCATCCACCCCGATCGCCATCAGTGCCGCAGCGACGCGGAACGAGGTCGCCTGTCGCGCCAGTTCGGCGAGGCGACGGGACACTATCGGCGGTTGCTGCTCGTGGTGGACCCGCGCCACTGACAACCGCGCCGCTGGCGCATCCCGCTCCTCGGAGGCATCCAGACGGTCGCCGGCTCAGTGCCCGGCCGGGATCACCACCGGCACCCAGTCGGCGAACACGTACGCGTAGAGCATCGAAACGACGCCCATGACGACCATGAGCGCGATGCTGTGCTTGAGGGTGAAGCGAAACAGCCGGCTCTCGTCCGCGGACGTCATGCCGGTAGCGGCCACGGCCACCGCGATGCTCTGCACCGAAATCATCTTGCCCATCACGCCGGCCGCCGAGTTGACCGACGCCGTCAGAATCGGGTTCAGGCCGAGGGCATTGGCCGTGACCACCTGCAGGTTGCCGAAGAGTGCATTGGCCGAAGTGTCGCTGCCGGTGAGGAACACACCCAGCCAGCCGACCACGGCACTGAAGAACGGAAAGGCGACGCCGGAGGTGGCCAGGGCCAGGCCCAGCGTCGAGGTCATGCCCGAGTAGTTCATCAGGTAGGCCAAGCCCAGCATGCAGGCGATGGTCAGCATCGCGAACGAGAGCTGCTTGAAGGTGGCCCTGTAGATGCCCACGAACTTCGAGGGGCTCACCCGCAGCACCGCGGCGGCGGCAATCGTGGCCAGGAAGCAGGCCGTGCCCGAGGCGCTCAACCAGTTGAACGTGAACACCGCCGCGTAGGGCGCGGGTGCCGGCGTCACCGGCGGGACGCGCGTGATGGCGTTGTGCAGGCCTGGCACGAGAATGCCGTTCAGGCCCGTGGGCGCCTGCGGCAGAAACGATGGCATCAGCGCGTGCGTCCAGCGGTCGATGACGGCCTTCACGTCGGGCTCACCCCAGGCCAGCACGAACGCCACCAGCAGCAGGTACGGGAGCCACGCCATGAAGATCTCGCCGCCCGTGTGCTTGAGTGCGCCAACGGTCACGGGCGTGTCACCCTCGAGCCGCATGATCGTTCCGGGCGTCCACAGCTTGAGGACGGCCACCATCACCAGGATGCAGGCGAGCGAGCTGAGGATATCGGCCAGTTCCGGCCCCAGGTAGTTCGAGACGTAGAGCTGCACGCCGGCAAACGAGACGCCGCACGCGATGATGGCCGGCAGCACCTCCACGGCGCGCTTACGGCCCGCCATGACGACGATGAGGTATCCGGGAATGATGACGGAGATCATCGCGCACAGTCGGCCCACCATCGCCGACAGGGGCAGCACCGGCAGTCCGGTGACGGCCGCCAGCGTTATCACGGGGATGCCGATGGACCCGAAGGCCACCGGCGCCGTGTTCGCCAGCAGGCAGATGCCGGCCGCGTAGAAGGGGTTGAAGCCGAGGCCCGCCAGCATGGCGCCCGACACTGCCACCGGCGCTCCAAAGCCCGCGGCGCCCTCGATGAACGCGCCGAAGGAGAAGGCGATGAACATCGCCTGCAGGCGGCGATCGTCGGTGAGGCTGCCCACCGAATCCTTGATGACCTCGAACTTGCCGGTGTCCACCGCCAGCCGGTAGAGCATGATCGACGCGAACACGATCCAGGCAATCGGGAAGAGCCCGTACGCCGCGCCGTAGAGCATCGAGATGACCGCCAGGCCGGCCGGCATGCCGTACACGGCGACCGCGACGATCAACGCCGTGACGAGCGCCGAGAGGGCTGCCTTCCACGCCGGCGCCCGCATGACGCCCAGCATGAGAAACAGCACGACGATCGGGACGGCGGCCACCGGGGCCGACAGACCGAGACTGCCGCCAAGTGGTTCGTAATTGTGCTGCCACATAGACAGGGGGCTCCCGGATGGTGACCGTGGCCTGATGGCGAGAGGCGGTTACGGCACGAGTGGCGGCAGGGCGGGGGCCAGACCGGTGTAGGTGAACTTCTGCACGCGCTTGCCCTCATAGGTCTCGGTGATGAAGAGGTTCCCCTTCGAGTCGACCGCCAGGTTGTGGGCGCCGTAGAACTGCCCCGCCCAGCGGCCGGCGCCCCCGAACGAGGTCACCAGCTCGAGCGTGTCGCGCCGCAGCACCCACACCTGCTGATTCGTGCCGTCGGGGACGAACAGGAACGTCTGCGCCGGGTCGGTCGAAAAGCCGATATCCCACACCGAGCCGCTGCCGAGCGTCCGCTTCGCGATGAAGGTCTCCTTCACGAAGGTGCCGTCCTTCTGGAACACCTGGATCCGGTCGTTCGTGCGGTCGCAGATGTACACCAGGCCGTCGCTTGCGATCCGCACCTGATGGACGATGCGGAACTGCGGTGGCGGAGGGCCGTCGGGATCGTACTGGCTGGGCGCGTTCTCGTGCTGCACGACACCGCGGAACGGCCCCGGCAGCTTCTCGCCAGCCCGCGTGAAGTAGTCATCGTCGGGACGCTTGCCGTAGGCGCCCCAGTGCCGTTTGTAGGCACCGGTCGTCGCGTCGAACACGATGACGCGGTGGTTGACGTAGCCGTCGGCGACGTACACCTCGTTGGCCGCGCGATCCACGACGACGTTGGCCGCGCCGCCCAGATTGGCCGTGTCGTTGCTGCCGCCGTTCTGGCCCTTCCGTCCAATCTGCAGGAGGAAGCGCCCCTCGCGCGTGAACTTCAGCAGGTGCGAATCCTTCTCGCCTCCCGCACCCAGCCAGACGTGGTCGTCTTCGTCCAGGTAGATGCCGTGCTCGAGGTCCGGCCACTCGTAGCCGTCGCCCGGCCCGCCCCACGATGCAACCAGGTTGCCGTCCGGATCGAATTCCAGCACCGGCGGCGCGGCGCGCCAGATCGAGCGCGTTTCGTTGGGCTGCAGCGTGCCCGGCCGGTGGACGACCCAGACGTGGTCCCGCTTGTCCACCGCCACGCCCACCACCGCGCCGACGAGCCAGCGATTGGGCAGGGGTTTGGGCCAGGCCGGGTCGACGCGGAACGATGGCGCGAGCAAAGGGTCAGGGGCGGGGCTCTGTGCGGCGACGACCGCGGCGGCCGCGATCAGGGGCAAGGTCGAGATGGCCAGGAGGAGGCGAAGGTCGATCATGCGCGGTGTCCTTTGGCAGGGCGGCGAACTCGACGAATGCACTACAACGGCTCGTCCTTGGTCTCGTGCGACAGGTATAGGCCCCCGAGCGACAGCACCGTGGAGGCCGACAGATAGTACCCCACGTACTGCAGCCCGAGGTTGGCGGCGAGCCAGGTGGCGGCGTAGGGCGCGAGCGACGCGCCGAAGATGCCCGCCAGGTTATAGGTGAGCGAGCTGCCCGTGTAGCGCACCGCGGTGGGGAAGAGCTCGGCCAGCACCGTACCCAGCGGGCCGTAGGCCAGGCCCACCAGCGCCATCCCCAGCGCCATCGTCACCGTGGCGCCGAGTGTGCCTCCCTGGAAGAGGGGAGCGAAGATCAGGCCGAACACCAGCGTCGCGAAGTTGACCCACATCAGCATCCGCCGCCGGCCGCGGTTGGCGAGGATGGCCGACCAGGGGACGAAAGCCCCAAAGAAAAACACCCCGAAGAGCTGGATGAACAGGAACTGCTCGCGCGTGAAGCCCAGCGCCGTTGTCCCCCATGAGAGGGCGAACACCGTCATCAGGTAGAAGTTGACGTACACCGAGAGCCCAATGAGGGTGCCGAGCACGAGGGCGGCGCCGTGGTGCTGGAACACCGCCAGCATCGGGACCTGGACGCGCTCGTGGCGCTCCACGGCTCGCTGGAACACCGGGGTTTCGCTGATCGACAGGCGGACGTAGAGCCCGAGCCCGACCAGCACCGCGCTGGTGAGGAAGGGCACGCGCCAGCCCCACGCGAAGAACTGCGCGTCGGAGAGCCAGTGCGACAACGCGAGGAAGATGGCGCCGGAGCAGAAGAAGCCGACCGGGGCGCCCAGTTGCGGGAACATCCCGTACCATGCGCGCTTGCCCGGCGGAGCATTCTCGGTGGCCAGCAGCACCGCGCCGCCCCATTCGCCTCCGAGACCGAGGCCCTGGCCGAAGCGGCAGAACGCCAGCAGCGCTGGCGCGGCGATACCGATGGTGTCGTAGGAGGGCAGCAGACCGATGGCCACCGTGGACAGGCCCATCGTCAGCAGCGCTGCCACCAGGGTCGTCTTGCGACCGACACGGTCGCCGAAATGGCCGAAGAGCGCCGAGCCGATGGGCCGCGCCACGAAGGCGATGGCGAAGGTGCCCAGCGAGGCGAGCGTGGCCGTGGTCGGGTCGGACGCCGGAAAGAACCGGCTGGGGAAGACGAGGACGGCCGCCGTGGCGTAGATATAGAAGTCGAAGAACTCGATCGCCGTGCCGACCAGGCTGGCGAAGAGAATCCGGCTGGGCGAGTTGAG